>NZ_AUMC01000010.1:679464-1019197 GCF_000443995.1 Bacteriovorax sp. BAL6_X | reverse complement strand
AAATCCGAACAACGCTTGCACCCTTCGTATTACCGCGGCTGCTGGCACGAAGTTAGCCGGTGCTTCCTTTGATGGTACCGTCACTCCAGACACCTATTAGATATCTGGCAATTCTTCCCATCTGACAGAGCTTTACAACCCGAAGGCCTTCCTCACTCACGCGGCATTGCTGCGTCAGGCTTTCGCCCATTGCGCAATATTCCCCACTGCTGCCTCCCGTAGGAGTCTGGACCGTGTCTCAGTTCCAGTGTGGCTGATCGTCCTCTCAGACCAGCTATGCATCGTCGCCTTGGTAGGCCGTTACCCCACCAACAAGCTAATGCAACGCAGGCTCATCTCATAGTAAATGCTTCCAAGGAGAGGCATTCTTTCATCTACTTTTTCCATGTCGTAGATCGTATGCGGTATTAGCCAGAATTTCTCCTGGTTATCCCCCGCTATGAGGCAGATTACCTACGCGTTACTCACCCGTGCGCCACTCTACTCACACCCGAAGGTGCTTTCTCGTTCGACTTGCATGTGTTAAGCATGCCGCCAGCGTTCGTTCTGAGCCAGGATCAAACTCTCCAAGCATATATCTTGAAAAAATTTAATTTACTCAATTTACGTTTGTCCTGAATCTTCCGATTTAAACTCAAAGATTTTAAGCTTAAATGGCATCTGACTGATTGAAGTAACTTCAATGATTCAGTTACGTCAGATCTTTCAAAAACCGTTTAAAACTTATTTTGGATTTCTTCTCATCTTGTTCACTGCCTAAGCAGCAAATCTTTATTACTTTATTTGAATGTCTAAAGAGCTGTCCGAGACTATATGTTCATGTTCAACATGTAAAGTCTTTTTTAACAATTAAAGAAAAAAATTCAATGTCGTTATTAGCAACGTTGTTTTTTGTTTCGTTTGTTGTTTGGAACGAGGGGCATATTATGAAACCCCAATAACTTAGTCAATAGTTTTTTTACTTTTTTTTAACTTTTTTTTCATAAAATATAATAACAATATTAAACACTTATAGATTATTAATTATACTTAACTTAAGTAGTAGTTTGAACTTCTGCAAAAACCGTAAGCTACTGAAATCTCGAAAAGTAATTCTAATAAAAAAGGCCACTCTCTGAGTGGCCTTTTATCATCGGTAACTATGTAAAAAATTTAACTACTTTTTTAGAGGAAATCCGTTTTTTTCTAGCGTCTCGACAATCTTATTAGATGCCTCAGTAATGAACTCACCTGATAAAGTATTGTTAGGATCTAGGAATTCACTTCTTACCGTTACAGACTTCTTATCTTCTTGCACAAAGATATCTGCAATAGAAGTAGTAACAAGTTCTTTAATCTTAAGTTTAGAAAGACTACTTAAGATGGAGCCTACAGCAACACTATTATCAACTTCAACAGTACAATCAAAAGTTGAACCAGGGAATTTAGCTAGTGGACTATACTTTGTCTTATCTTTTTGTTCGCGTGATTCAAACGCACTCATATTAACAAGAGCAATTGAAACGTTTCCTTTAATTTTAAATTGCTTTAGAACTAGTGGGTGTACAGAGAAAATTACACCATCCATCTTTCCTTGAATTCTTAAGTTGTAAAATTCGAAAGGATGAATACCGGCCCATTCTTCATTGATTGCATTACTCTTAAACTTTGGATTACGTTCGTTTAACTGATAGTTAATATTAGCACTATCAAGTAAGCGAGTTGTGTCGTTTAGAAGCTCCATAAATGGTGTTGCTTCTTTATCAAAATATAGAGCACCAAAGACACTTTCTTCTTTTACGAAGTCTTTGTCATTTGCATGATATGTACGGCCGATTTCAAAGAACTTGAAAGAAGAAGAGTTCTTAGCATTTTGAGCAGCAGCTTCGAGAAAAGAAGGAGCAAGTGACTCACGCATAAGTGATGCATCTTTTGATAAAGCATTTATAAGCTCTAGCCCACCCTTATGTTCGTACATGGCCTTCTTGAGAAGTGATGGACCAATCATAGGGTAAGTCATAACCTCAAATGCACTTGCATGATTAACCATAAAGTTTTTCATACGGCGATGTAGTTTCTGTGCAGGACTTAACTTAACAGGTGAAATATCAAGCTTTGGTGATATAGGATCAATATTGTCAAAGCCAATAATTCGACCAATTTCTTCAACGAGACATGATCCTGTTTCGATGTCTTTCGTTGCACGATAGCTTGGTATATGAGCAACAAAGCTTTCTGCAGTTCCTTCAATATTAAAGTCAAGAGCATTAAAAATTCTTTTCATTTCATCAAAAGAGACTTCTTTTCCAAGTGCCTTATTAATTTTAACAGCACTTGATGGAATAGATACCGGTTTAATCTCTAAAAGATTCGGGCCATCGTATTGAATATCACCAACCACTCTAGCCTCAGGGTTTTCTTTTAAAACATACTCAAGAGTTCTTAAAAGTGTTCTTTCAAGCATTAGTGAATCAAGAGTCTTTTCATATCTAGAAGAAGAATCAGTACGAAGCCCTAAGCGAGTTGAAGTTTTTCTAACTTCAGCAGCTTTCCAGTTTGCAACTTCGATAAAAATCTTCGTTGTACTTTCATCAACACCACTATTTAGTCCCCCCATGATTCCAGCTAGAACCAAAGGCTTTTGTGAGTCACCAATAACTGTGTCACCTACAATTAATGTTCTTTTTTCATCATCAAGAGTTGTAAATTCAGTTTCAGATTTCAGAGAGCTAATCACAACGGTATCACCATTAATCTTTTCGCGATCAAAGATATGAAGCGGAATTCCGAGTTCTAGCATTACGTAATTTGAAATATCAACGATATTATTAATTGGACGAAGACCTACCGCTTGCAGGCGTCTTTTCATCCATGAAGGAGACTCTCCTACTTTTACATTATCTAAGCTAAGACCAAAGTACCCAAGGCAACTTGTGTCTTCTTCAACTTTAATTTTTATTGGTGCTGCCTCACTTGAAAACTTCGCTTTTAAATCAGCTACCCACGAGTCAGAGAATGGGTTATTTAATTCATTATCAAAAATTGTTGCAAACTCACGAGCAATACCAAAGTGTCCCCAAAGATCAGGTCTATGAGTTAAAGACTTATTATCAACGTCTAATAGAACGTCTTTTGTTTGACCAAATAGCGTTAACATATTAGTCCCAAGTTCTGGATTATCAAACATCTTATCTAGTTCGATAATACCTGGTGACTCTTCAGCAAAACCAAGTTCTTCTTCTGAACAAAGCATCCCTTCAGATAAGACACCACGAATTTTCTTTGGCTCAAGAGTTAATCCATTCGGCAAAGTAATACCTAGTGGAGCATAGGCAGTACGCATACCTACACGAACATTTGCAGCGCCACAAACAACTTGAAACTTATCCTTACCATTTGTAAATGTCACAAGATTAAGTTTATCTGCCTCAGGGTGCTTTTCTTTTTCTAGAACTTCAACAACAGTAATAGCTTCTAAATGATCACCTACAGAAAGAACATCTTCAACCTCAGCTGTTGCTAGAGTGAACTTTGAACCAATTTCGTTAGCGTCTAAGTCTGGAACCTTAACGAAATCTTTAATCCAATCAATACTAATTAACATATATATTCCTTAAAACTATTTTTTAATATTCTTTAAATTGTGAGTTAAATCTAAGATCACCAGATTGAAGGTGGCGGATATCATCGATTCCGTACTTCATCATCACAAGACGATCTAGTCCTAGACCAAAAGCAAAACCATTGTATTCCTCAGGGTCAATCCCACCTGCTCTAAGAACATTTGGATGAACCATTCCACATGGAAGAAGCTCTACCCAACCAACTTGCTTACAAACAGAGCATCCTTTTGCATTACAAACCTGACATTTAATATCAAGCTCAAAACCTGGCTCAACAAATGGGAAATAACCTGGACGAAGTCTTACTTCCACGTCTTTCTTAAAGATCTCAGTTAGGATTTCTTTCATAAAGTAGATCAGATTAGATACAGAAATATCTTTTCCAACCATCATTCCTTCTAATTGCTGAAATACCATCTCATGGGAAGCATCAGTTCTTTCGCAACGGAAAACGGTACCAGGTGCGATGAAGCGGAAAGGAGGCTTGCGTGACTGCATACCTCTTACTTGAATTGTCGAAGTATGGGTACGAAGAAGGTGCTTATTTCCTTCTGGAGAATTTTCATCTTTAAACCAGAAAGTATCTTGCATATCACGAGCTGGGTGATCCCCTGGTATATTTAGGGCCTCAAAGTTATAAAATTCTGTTTCAATGTGCGGCCCATCTAATACTTCAAATCCCATCGATAAGAAAATATCTTCAACTTCTTGTTGCACAAGAGTTCTTGGGTGAAGTCCACCGTGATTGTTGTTTTTAGATTTAACGACATCAGTAAAAGTTATATCGATTTTGTTCTTACTTAGCTTTTCATTAATCTGAGCTAGCTCAATTTCAGAAAGCTTCTTAGCAACAAGCTTTTCAATATTTTGCTTAATTTCATTAGCAACTGGTCCGATTTCTTTTCTTTGCTCAGGAGTAGCATCCTTTAGCGATTTTAAAATTTCAGATACTGCCCCCTTCTTTCCTAAGTAACTAGACTTAAGAGAAAGCACTTCTGGTTGCGCATTTAATGTTTCAAGTTCTGTTTGAAACTTTCCATAAGCTTCATTTAGCTTATCAATCATAATCCCACCTATTCGACGATTTATAAACATTCAATAATAACCTTGGGAGTTTTTCATGCGGTGTGCGAAAAAGCAAGACTTGGAGGGTCAGTAATTAGTTAATTAGACCAATAAAAATGAGCGCATCCAATTGAACTTTGAAATGATCTCAGGGTGCTGATAATCAGGGTATGTCCAAGATAGAGTCTCGTAAGACTTTCCTTGAAATTGGTATGTTAATTCAGCAAAAACGCCATCACCCAGATAGATACGATGAGAGTATGGCTTACCACTTGAGAGGATTACTTGATCCAAGCAAATTAGGCCTGGGTCAATATTAAAAGCTCTACCAAGATCCAAAAGATTTGCTTTCTCTAAAACATCACATTTTTTTTTGATATCAACTAGCTGAGTTCGCTCAACAGCATCAGGATAAAAGAAGAAGCATCGTTTTAGATTACTGCCCATTTCCTTGCTGTAATAATCTTTCATTGGAAAAAAGCTATGGGTAAAAACGATAGGATGAGCGTACTTTGGCCCAAGTAGACTAATGATTTCACTTGGGCCAATTCTATCCTCTTGATAGAGGACACTAAAGAAAACGAGTGCCTGAGTTGCAGGTTTTAAATCACTCACTCTACTTCATTTTCTCTTTTAAAACATTGTAGTAGTTACTTAGCTCTTCGATATTAACAGTTGCTGTTCCAACCTTACCTACAACAACACCTGCGCCACAGTTTGCAATCCACGCGGCCTCTTCAAGACTTGCGCCAGCTTCTAAACATGCAACTAGAAGAGAGATTGTTGTATCTCCTGCTCCTGAAACATCGTAGACTTCGTTTGCAACAGTTGGGATCATATGAAGCTTGCCATCACCTAAAGTATCAAGCATCGCCATTCCTCGTGCACCAAGTGTGATAATGATTTTTTCAAGCTCTAGCTTATCAACAAGAATTTCCGCAATCTCTTCAACTTGAAGCTCTTGAGCATAACCTAAGAGGTTTGCCATGAGCTTTGCCTCAAGGTGATTAGGCTTAAGCAGCGAAACACCTTTATAGAAAAGCGGAGGCGTTGTACGACTAGGGTCTACGGCCACAAGACTTTTCGTCTCCTTAAACTCACTTACTAGGCGCGAGATTAGAGACTCTGTTAGAACACCTTTTGAGTAGTCTTCTAAAATAAGTGCTCCGTGGTTTTCTTTAAGTTCATTAATGCGAGCAATCAGTCTTTTTTCTACGTCAGCATTAATAGGCTTCTTTGATTCATAATCGATACGACAAATTTGTTGATGGTCTGTAACGATTCTTTCTTTGAAGACAGTAGGTCGCTCATCACAACGAACAACTCCCCAAGTTGAAAGTCCTGCTTCTTCTAATAGGTCTTCCAAGACATTTGCGTTTGCATCATCGCCCATGACGCCACATAAAGTTGAATTAACTCCAAGTGTTTTTAAATTCTCAGATACGTTGGCCGAAAGACCAAGCTTATGCCACTCTTTTTGAACTTCAACAAGAGGAACAGGAGCCTCCGGTGAGATACGATTAACAACGCCGGATGTGTATTTATCAATTCCAACATCTCCAACAACAAGAATCGGTTTAATATTGGCGAGATTGGCAATAATTGTATTAAAACGTTCAGATGAAATTAATTTTGTCATAGTATTTCCATTATATATTTAAAATTGATTTTGCTATTTCAATAACCCTATCTTCTTCAATTTTGGCCATACAGTCATAATAAGGGCAATCAATTCCGGCACACTTATCAGACTCTCCACAAACAACATTCGGTGTAACTGTTTTAATTTCAGTCTCCCCTTTTGGCTTCCACCTTAAAGAAGAATGACTTTTAATCGGCGAGTATATCCCAATTAAAGACACTCCCAGGGCCGCGGCCATGTGTGTGGCACCAGAGTTTGGACCTATAAAAAGTGTAGCGTGTTTTAAAATATTTAGAAAGTTAACAATGCCTCGTTTTTTACCATTGAAGTAGTAGATATTCTGATCACTATAATCTCTAAGCTCATCCCTTACTGGATTTACATAGCGTAAATCTGAAGGGATATGAGAAATGATGAAATTAAAACGATTAGGATAAATACCGTTTATGCGCTTAATAAACGTTGCAATATTCTTTGCTGGCCATGGAAGGTTATTATTTGAGACACCAGGGTGAACAAAGACCATCTCCTTTTCAGGATCAAGGCCTTCTCCCTTTATTAGTTCTTTAAAAGAATTAAAGTCGTTCTCGTTCACATTGAAGTTAAACTCAGGAATATACTCCTTGTCTTCGATAGTGATAAAATTGTCGAGATCTCGTAGTAACTCAATATTATAGAAAGTTTCATGTCCTTCTACTTCTGAACGTATTTGACGAACTCCACGATTAAGAGTGAAGTTAGCCTGCCATTTCGCAAGGTGTCCTCCTCGAAAAGGCACTTTTTTAAGCCAAGCAACAAAGTTTGGAGTTTGTGATCCACCTGCGTAGAGGTAAATATCAGGCTTAAAGTCATTAAAGACCTCTAGCGCACGCTTTACCTTAAATGGATAAGATTTCTTCTTATCCAGAACATAGACTTTATCGATATAGGGATGGTTTTTATAAAGAATGACCGAAGTCGGCGATGTGATCATTGCTACAGTCGCATTTGGATCCATTTCTTTAATGGCCTGGGCCATTGGCATTGTTAGAATATTCTGGCCAATGGCGTCTGTGCGACTGATTAAGTATTTCACAACTCTATTCCAACCTCTTTTGCACGAATTTTTACATTTTCTTTAAGTGTCGAAATAACCTTGTCGATATCCATTTCACTTGTATCAACAAGTGTTGCATCGAAGGCCTTTACAAGAGGGGCCACTTCACGGCCCATATCTTTTTCGTCACGCTTTTTTACATCACGCTTAAGCTGTTCAAGATCGATATCGTGTTGACCTTTCTCCATTAGCTGATCATATCTTCTTTGCGCACGAATATCGATCGATGCTGTCACAAAGAACTTGGTAAAGGCATTAGGGAAGACAATCGTTCCAATATCACGGCCTTCCATAACACAAACCTTTTCATTTGCGATTGACCTTTGAAAATCTAGAAGCATTGTTCTTACAACAGGAATTTGTGAAATGATCGAAGCAAGCTTAGATACGTGGTGTTCTCTAATTTTTTGAGACAGATCCACACCATCAACTTTCACTAGGGCGTCTACTTGCCCATATTCAAGCTTAATTTCTTTTAAAAATGATTCAACTGCCGCGTGGTTTTGAAGGTCAATCCCCTTCTCATTTGCAGCAAAGGCTAAGGCGCGGAACATTGCACCAGTGTCGATATAAAGGATACCTAGTTCCTTGGCCAACAGCTTAGCTACAGTTGATTTTCCGCTCCCACTTGGGCCATCAATTGCAATAACTGATGAATATGTCATACAACTTCCTTATTCGTGTAATTTATAAGGGATGAATATAGCAATTTTTAATAGCTATTTGAAGTTGAAAAGATGACTCGCTGAATTATGAGTTTTTTGCAAAGCGTGACTTAGAGGGTTCTTTTTTAGCAATTTTTTCCTCTACATTAGGAACAATATCCATACCGAGGTAGTAATTGAGGTCAAATTTATGATTATTCTTGTGAAGGATTGACTCAACGCCCAGTGAGCGTGAACGCTTATTTAGTGTTTCAACTGCTGCCAGCATCTTCTTATAATTCTTTTTAACTTTGTCGTAGTAAACGTTTTTAATTCCAACAGGACGATTAAAGCGAAGGCTCTGCCTCACAAACCCCGGCCCCATATTGTAGGCAACCGTTGCATAGCGATAAAGCCCAAATCTCTTATAGAGACGACTAAGATAGTAAACACCAAGCTCCATATTTACATGAGGGACACGAAGAATCTCAATAATATCATCTTTGTTAAGAGACTTTTTTAGAAGCTTATGAAGGAAGACCCCAGTTTTTGGCATAATTTGCATAAGACCTTGGGCCTTTACGTAACTTTGTGCTGTCGGATTAAAGTGACTTTCCGTCCATGCAATTGAGATAACCCAAAGTGGGTCAAGTTGTCTTTCTTCAGCAAAGTGAAGCAAAGAAGAGATATATTTCTTGGCCCTTACATTTATTGGATACTCCATATGAGCAATTAATGTGTCTTCAAGAGTCTTTTTATCAATCGATGAAAGAAATCCAAGGTGCAGGCTTTTGAAGAAAGGATTAGTCTCTTTGAAATTATAAGTATTGTAAGGAGTATAAACGTGGTTTTTTGAATTTATTGAAGAAAGGATACCCAGATCACGGAAGTTTGTACTTGTTGGAGTCCAAAGGAAGTCAAAAGAAAGCACAATAGCAAAGGCACAAAGTCCTAACGTGAGCAATGATTTTGTATTCGTACAAAAAGTACTAAAATGTTCAAGATGTGAGCTATATCGCTCACTCGGTGCTTTCATATGATGGTCTTTTACCGCTATTGAACCTGCTCGTCTAGTTAAAAGAAAATTATAATGCGCAGCACTGGAAATAATTTCAAAAACATTCATTTAATTACAGGATTTTGGGAGGTTATCCTTTAATTTTTAAATATTTCACGCATAATAGATATATAAATTTGAGGAGTAAGAATGACAGATATTGGATTTAACCGATTAAAAGATGAATCATCAACATACCTAAAGCAACACAAAGACAATCCAGTTCACTGGTATCCTTGGGGACCAGAGGCCCTTTCTCGTGCAACTGAGGAAAATAAGCCTATCTTCCTTTCAATTGGATACAGCTCTTGTCACTGGTGCCATGTAATGGCCGAAGAGTCTTTCTGTGATGAAGAAACTGCAAAATATCTAAATGAGAACTTTATCAATATTAAAGTTGATAGAGAAGAACATCCTGATATTGATAATTACTACCAGCAAGCATGTCAATTATTTACAAATGGTGGCGGCTGGCCTTTAAGTGCCTTCCTACTTCCAAACCTAAAACCGTTCTTTGTTGGAACATATTTTCCAAAAGAAGCTAAGGGTAAAGCAACTCCATTTATGGAAGTTTTAGCGGAGCTAGTTAGAGCATATAATGATGATAATGCAACTGTTACAGAGAATGCTAACAAAGCATTTGATGCAATTGAAAAAGGCTTCATTTCGCCAGAGAATGTTGATTTTCAAGGTCACTTTCCTCATCCAAACTCAGTTCTCGATGTTCTTGATAAATTTAAAGATGAAGAAAATGGTGGTTTTGGTGAAGCTCCAAAATTTCCTCAACTTGCTTTCTATGAATGGGCCATTGAGCAAATGCTTGAAGGTGTTGTAAAAAAAGAGCATGGTGAGCACATTGTTAAATCTTTAGAAAGAATGTTGATGGGTGGTGTTTACGATCAAGTACGTGGTGGTCTACACCGCTACAGTACTGACAATAAATGGACAGTTCCACATTTTGAAAAGATGCTTTATGATCAAGCTGGTCTTTTGAAGCTTCTTGCAAAAGCGAGTATGCTCTACCCTTCACCACTTGTTTTCGACGGGATCTTTAATACGCTTGAGTACCTAAAATCTGAAATGCTAAATGAAGACGAGAACTTCTTCTTCTCTGCACAGGATGCTGATAGTGAAGGCGTTGAAGGACTTTACTTTACATATACAGAACAAGAGTTTGAAGATGCTCTAGGAAGATTTGATACAGAAGATGAGTCATTAACAAAAAACCTTGATAAACTTAAAGACTGGTTTGGTATTACTCAAAAGGGTAATTTTGATTCAGGACTTAATGTTCTAACAATTAATCATAATAAAGCTCAAGAGATCTTCACAAGTGAATCATGGGATCTAATTAGAAATGCAAAGAAGGCCCTACTTAATGAAAGAAAGCTTCGCATTCCTCCTATGACAGATAATAAAGGGATCGCTAGTTGGAACTTTCACATGATCACGGCCCTATCAGATGTTATGCAATACACTCAAGTACCTGCCATTAGAAATGCAGCAAGTATGTTATTTAATCGTGTCGTCGAAGGTACTTATAAAAAGTTCTTAGAAACAACGCCAAATGGAATGCGACTACGCCATACAACAACTCGTCCAGTTGGTGCTTCACTACTAGAGGACTATGTTCTCTTTGCTGAAGCACAACTTAGAATTTATGAGCTTAGTGGAAACCCAGTCTTTAAGGCAAATCTAAAAGACACACTAGGTTTTATCTTAAAAGAGTTCTTAGTAGATGGCCGCCTTAAAACACGCGCCCTAAGAGATAATGATATGGAGCTATATCCAAATCAGAATTTTACAAGCTTTGATCAATCATTTAAGTCACCTGTTTCGACACTCATTAAGTTAATCAGACGTGCTAGTGTTCTATTTAGTGATATCGATATGCTTGAAGAGATTAGACCACTAATGGAAAATACCACACAAGATGTTCTAAAGAATCCAGCTGGCTCAGGTGAAGGGCTTAGAGCACTTAGTTATCCAGCAAATGCCTACAAGGTTATAAAGTGTCCAAAAGAGTGGCTTCAAAACCAAGAATTCGCAGGCTTTATTTGCTACTTCCTACCAAGATTTGTTTTTGACTTCCATGAAGATAAAGGACAGAGATGGGAAATTTGTGGAACTAATGAATGTGAGATGACTGGAGAAGGCCTAGATAGCTTCATTGAAACTCTAAAGCCAAACCAGGCAAAAGGCCAAGCGAATGAGTAATACTCAGGGAAGGCCACTTGCAGGTAAAACAATCATTGATTTTTCACACCGCCTACCAGGGCCTCTAGCAGGAAAACTTCTTGCAGGCCTTGGTGCAAATGTCATTAAGATTGAAGATGCAAAATTTAAAGATCCTTTTATCTATGGCCTCTTTGCTGAAATGGATAACTCATTTCCTAAATGGTACGAAGAGTTAAATGAATGTAAAACGGTAAAGCGCTTCGATTTTAAAAGTGAAGAAGATATTAAAGAGATTCAAAAACTTGTTTTTGAAGCAGATGGAATCATTATGGGAATTCCAGGAAAGATTCAAGACAAGCTTGGGATCTCTGTTAAAACAATTGAAGAAACAGTAAAACACAGTTACGGAATCGTTATTCCGAAGGCATCAAAAGAGCATATGAGCCATATGCATGACTTGAATGCCCTAGCAATGACAGGTCTTCTAAGTCTTCATCTAAGAAATATCAACTCAATTGAAGATGTCGCTCCTCCGTTTTTACCTCTTGCAGGTATTAACTTTGGACAAAAAATGGCCTTTGATCTCCTAGGTGCAATGTTTAAGGCACAAGAGACTAAGGATGTACAAATCATTGAGTCTTACTTATACGAGTCAACTCAAGAAGTTTTTGATGCTTTCTGGCCTAAATCTATTAGAGAGACAGATCACAAGTTTCTCCATAATGGACTATACCCTTGCTACAATATCTATCAGACAAAAGATCATGAATTTGTTGTTATGGCATGTGTTGAGGAAAAGTTCTGGCAATCGTTTAAAGAAGCCTTTAAGTTTGATTCAACTGATGATGAAAGATTTGAAACAAGTGGAACTATCCATAAGAGACTAAAAGATCTCTTCTTCTCAATGACTGCCCAAGATGTACGAAACACCCTAGGCAACCTTGATATTTGTATTAACGTAATAAAGTAATACTGATTCCAATTAAAGATAAAAGAATAATGCTGGTACCGAAGAATCGATAGAATGAAGTACCAGCACTTTTTGTAAGTCCTATAAAGTGAGATATTCTCGAAATAATAAGTGCAGTAAGAAGAAAATGAATTCCTATTATATTTATTGCCTCTTTCTCAATTGCAAAATAAGTTAATAAAAGAATAAATGGAATATACTCGGAGAAATTTCCATGTATTCTGATGGCCTTATTCATATCTGACACTTTCCCATGTCCTAGACCCACACGGTGCTTCCAACGATTTCGAATAACATTCAAGGTAACTATTGCATAAAGTAATCCGAGTACACCACAGTAGCGAAAAAATATCTCCATTTTCATATCAACTCCTCACTTTCTCTAAATTAAGAAAATTATGACTCAGAAAGCAACTGGTCAACAAGTTCCTCTTCTTTTAAAGCTTCATAAAATCTTTTTGTAATATCTGTCTCGAAAGCCTTTTCATAAATCGTTTCTAGAACATATGCTTTCACTGTCGCCTTTATGCCAATACCATGTTCAAACTTCTCAGTTGAAACGATAACTTTTAAAGGTTTTTTCAAATAGGCATAGCGAGAAGTTGTTGTGACTTCTTCAAGTAATGAAATCATTCTTGCGATATCGCAATTATTCTTAAAATAGAAAAAGCTACAAACCATCATATCACGTTGCCCAGAATTAGCGGAAGCGACGTTTTCACTTAAAAATAAATTATTTGGAATCGTTACAGTCGAATCATCTAATGTTTGAATCCGAACAGAACGAAGTCCGATCTGGATAATATCACCATAATTATCACGAAATAATATTCGATCCCCTACTTGAAATGGCCTATCGAAAATTAAAATAATTCCTGCAATGATTGAAGAAACAAGATCTTTAAGGGAGAAACCAATTGCTACGGCACCAGAGCCTAAGAAGGCATAAATCATCTCTTGAGAGGGATTAAGTGTGACATAAAGTAGCCAAATAGTACCGATGATATAAATCATATGAGTAATAATTGTATTTAGCTGTAGTATTGATAGTCGATAGAATGGAAGCTTAATTGCCAAGTATAACAAGGCCCATGAAATGACCCTAGCAATAATAAAAAGAGTCAAAAGGCCAACAAAGAGTCCAATAATCATTTCTGAGTTAACAGAATCAAAAATACTGGCCAACTTTTGTGTTTTTGCAATCGTATCAGATACTGCATCATTCATAGATAAAATTCCTCTTTTGTAAGATTGTTTTAATATCAACTAGCCAGTCTTTTCTAATGTAAAAGTAGTCCCCATCTTTACTCAGTATACCTTTTCCAAATCCGGCCTTAAGTGCATATGTAACAACTTTCTCACTTAGATCTGTTGTGTCTACGATCTCAGAAAAGCTTAGATACTCGTGTGAAAGGATACTAGAAAAGACAAACAATGACTCATCTGACAACACTTCTACTTCATGAATCGCTCGACGTTGCGGAAGATGTATCTCTACAGTTTTATCATTTACATGAGAAATAGATTTTAGCCATGTATTGACTGCAGCTTGAGGATTGCCACCTGTTTGTTTTGCTAAAATTCTAAAGTAAATATCATGAGCATTCTCAATTGATCGTTCTGTTCCAAAGTGTGACATAATTTCGAAGAGCTCTTCATTAAATCGAATCTCTAAACCTGTGGGTTCATGTCGTTTAAGAATAAGTTCTTTTAGCTCTTCTTTATTCCATGGCCTGATATAAATAGTGTCAGTAGACAACTCATAGCGGTTATAAATATGTTTAATTAGATTTAAAGAATTACTATTCCAAACAGTAAACCAAAATACATTTTTAGATGAGTTGTTGATAACGTTAAAGAAAGCATCAAAGGCCTTAAAGCCATGAAATTTTGATAAGAAGAGATTGTGTGCATTCTTGATAATTACGAATTTCTTCTCTTCTTCGCTTCCTTTTCCTACAAAGTTTTCTAATCTTTTTAAAAGTACTGACTCTTCAAGAATTTTCTCGCTTATATCTAACTTGAATGATGTTACAGATGAATAGCGTTTCAGAATTTTATCAAGTGCATGGTTTTTCCCACTCCCCGACTCTCCAGAGAATGCTAAATGATAAGAGTTACTCGTTCCATTAAGCCAACTATCTATTCGCTCATAGGCCATAACAGCAGGATCAGGATTTCTCATTATCTCAGTACCATTTTCTCTCTTAAAGACTTCTACATAGTCACTTGGAACTTCATAATCTGTAAAGACTTCATCTCTGAGACTTTCTAAGTGTTGTTCTAAAATTCCGGATAATAGATTTTTTGCCCATTCCTTATCGTTATTAGCAAGGAAGAACATTAAATAGAATGAGTAGATCAACGTGTAGAGGTATAAAAAAACAGGAAGTACATAAAGTATTACATATTTGGAAATATGTTTTTTTGTTAACAGCATTGAGGCAGGTACAATCTTTGGAAGTATTAACTCAGCATAGTTGTCATATTTAAGTAAGATGATCGTATATATTACAAAGAAAATAACTGTAATAATATTATGTCCGAAGAAGCCCGAAAAAAGATTATAAAGTAAGATATAAAAGAAAGTTGTAATTGTAATTACATAGCGAAGCTTCTTACTATCCTTAATGAAGTCTTTATCTACCTTTTTAAAATAGACTTTGAAGTTATAGCTTAGAAAGCTATGAAAGTAGCCAATATTTATATAAAGAACATAAAGCGCCAAGATATTTCGAAAAACGTGTAAAAAGAGTTGAAAGTCCTCTCTATCAAACTTCAATAAATAGACATTAAAAATATCCAATGCACTGAAAGCGAATAAATAATATAAATTAAAATCAAAGAATCTATAAACGTATTTACGCGCAGCAATTTTATTTTCCCCGCGGCCAAGCATTATACTTCTTATTAAGAAAAATATAATACGAGCGACAATGATAGCGATTAAAAATAAAATGAATGAACGCATTGGAGATGCGAGAATAAAATCATCAACTGTTTTTACAGTGCTAGCAAATTCTTGATTTATAAATTGGAAAGCGTCGGCTACGGCCTCTTGGATTTTTACAATACTAAATTTCATATATCTATTATAAAGTTAACTGAGTTTTTTCCCACAATTATTATTGTCGAAATAGTAAAAAAAAACAAAGACCGACTTGGATGATCAACAACAAAGTGTAAACTTCTTTATTGTGACAAAATTTCATTTATTTGGTATAAAGTCCTCCTATGATCGTTAAAAGAATCCATTTAAAAGACACATTTAAAATTCGACGCTTAGTACTTGGTATTGATGGCATCGAGTCTAGCTATAATTATATTGGAGATGACGAATCTGATACATTTCACCTGGGTGCTTTTGTTGACAACAACCTTGTATCAGTGGCCTCATTTTACTTTAATAGAAATCCAAACTTTAATATTGATAATCAATATCAACTACAAGGTATGGCAACTCTTGAAAATTACCGCAAACAAGGGTTCTCACGAGAACTACTAAATGTTGCTTTTCCTATTATTAAGCAAAACTTCTGTAATTTAGTATGGTGCAACGCCCGTGTTGAAGCGAAGAGCTTTTATGAAAAGCTTGGTTTTGAAGCGTTTGGGCAAGAGTTTGATATCAAAGGAATCGGACGACACCTTTTAATGTTTCGTGAGATAAGCTAATCTTTACAATACGAATCAATCCTCGACTTATGCATTAACTCTGCCTGGCCCTTAAAACACTCTTTTTGGCCACTATACTTTTGAATTATCATACAATTCAAATCTTTACGAATATCACAATTTCTAAGAGAGAGATCATTAACACAGGCAAAGTGCTTTCGTCTATTACCGCACAAGTAGATCAGGTTTGGCCCTTTAAAAAGGCCATCTCCAATACTTGATTCGGTATTGTACTTTCTAAATTCCTCAGCTTCTCTTCGTTCAATTTGTTGCTTTTTTTGAAACTCCTCAATCGGCGTCATAGCATCGTCAGCTAGAACAGAATCACAAATTCCTATAGTAAGATAAATTGAACTAAATATAATCATGATAAGTCTAATAGAAATGAACATATGAAATTACTTTTCCTAAACAATTAGTAAAATATTTACTATAATATGATGATAACATACTTATTCTAAACTGCGTCGCAGCAAAATACGGTGATTACTAAATGGAAACGAATACAATTTTATCAAAACTTACTGATATCCTAGAAAATGCATTCTCATCTGCTTATCCAGATACAGACATTAAGAGAGAAGATATTTACTCATCAATTGGACAGGCCCCAAATATTGAAATGGCCCACTATGCTTTTCCTGTATTTCGTTTTGCCAAGGCCCTTAGACAAGGACCGCCACAAATTGCGGCAACAATTTTGGAAAAAGTTGATCTAGAAGCAAATGCTTTAGTAATCAAAGACCTTAAGGCGCAAGGCCCATATCTTAACTTTACCCTTACAGCTGATGCATACTTTGAAAGTTTAATTGCTGAAATTCGCACCGGTGAATTCTTTAAGAAAGAGCTAACAAAGGGTGAAGGCAAGACAATGATAGAGTACTCCCAACCGAATACTCACAAGGAGCTTCATGTTGGGCACATGAGAAATCTATGTCTTGGTAATGCTCTTGTTAGGATCAAGCAGTACTGTAGCGTTGATGTCCACCCTGTAACTTATCCGGGTGACTCAGGAACTCACGTTGCAAAATGTTTATGGTATTTAAAGTATCACAATCAAGACACAATCCCCGAAATAAATAAGGGTGAATGGCTTGGACGTATTTACACTCGAGCAAATACAAAGCTTGAAGATGAACTAGGAACAGATAAAGAAGATGATAACCGTGCTAAGCTTACGGAGATCCTAAAGCAGCTTCACGCTGAAGAGGGAGAATTCTTTGATCTATGGCAAGAGACTCGACAATGGTCAATTGATCTCATGAAAAAAACATATGCTTGGGCAGGTGTTGAATTTGATCGTTGGTTCTTCGAGTCTGAAATGGATGCTCCGTCGCTAAAAATCTGTAATGAATATTATGAGAAAGGCTTATTCGTTAAAGACGATGGTGCGATTGGAATGGATCTAAGTGACGATAAGCTTGGTTTTTGCATTTTAATTAAATCAGATGGAACTGGCCTCTATTCAACAAAGGACGTAGCTCTAGCAATTAAGAAATTTGAAGAATATGGTGTTAAGAATAATATTTATATCGTGGACTCTCGCCAGGCCTTCCACTTCAAACAAGTCTTTAAAGTTCTTGAACATATTGGTTTTGAACAGGCCAAGGACTGCTATCACCTTCCGTATGAAATGGTTGAACTAACAGATGGTGCCATGAGTTCTCGTAAGGGAAATATCGTTGCCCTTACCGAGCTCATTAATAATATGGAAAGTAAGATTAAGGATGATTATCTTAATAAGTATGCTGGGCAATGGGATCAGTCAGAGATCGATGAAACAGCAACTAAGATTGCCAATGGAGCAATAAAGTATGGAATGATCAAAATTGATAATAACCGTAAAATCGTTTTTGACATGAACGAATGGTTAAAGCTTGATGGAGACACTGGCCCATATCTTCAATATGTATATGCACGTATCAATTCACTACTTAAGAAGCAAGGTTTTGATAAAGCTCAGGCCCTTGAGCTTTCAAATGCAAGCTCACTTGTTGAAACAAAAGAGTTTGAACTAATGCAAAAGATATCATTATTTAATGATGTAGCAATTAAGGCGCATGAGCAAAATAAAACAAGTCTACTAACAACTTACCTATTTGAACTTGGTAAATTATTTAATAGTTTCTATGCTGCTTGCCCAATTGCATCAAGTGAAGAATCACTTAAGAAAGCTCGCCTTGAGCTTGCTTATGCAACAAGTGAAGTCATTAAAACAGGCCTTGAGATTCTAGGAATTCAAGTACCAGAAAGAATGTAATTTCCTTTTTACTTTGTAAAAATTAAAAGCTGATTATTAGCAGGCATTGCAATATCTTCTTTTAGAAAGACACCTTTCTTTAAGAAGTTATTGCAAATATCTTCAAAATTTCGAATTCCACTTTGAGCATCACGCTCTTTTAAAAAACCATCAAATTGTTCATTAGAAGTACTCGTGTAATTTCCATGATACTTAAATGGCCCATAAATAAATAGAGTGCTATTTTCATCCATTGCTGTCGCCAAGTCCTTAATAAAAGTCTTCGCGGCCTTCCAAGGCATTATATGAAGTGTATTTGCTGTGAAGTAGAACTTTTTCCCGGCCTCAAGTTTATTAAAACCAGCTTCATAAACAAGGGGGCCTTTAAGATTTGGTATCTTCTTTTGATAGTGTGATAAGCACATCTTTAAAACATTTTGATTGTCTCTAATTTCAGATGTAATAAAATCGATTTGAGCAAAGGCCTTAGCAAAGTGCGCACTATGCTGACAAGTAAGTGAGCCAATCTCGAAAAACTCACCATTATCACTGCTGCTTAAATAAGGTGTGATCACCTCAAGAATAGGGCCTTTATTTCTTTCACATGCTTCAGAATTTGGTAAATCGTTCATAGTAAACATGATACAATACTTTTAGTGAAAAAAAGAATTAAAATCCGATTATCTGCCAATGATATCGTCTTTGAAGATGATAACTATATTGCCTTAAACAAAAAGGCGGGCTGGCCAGTGCATAAAACTCTCGATCGCTTTCGAGATAATTGCACTGATGCACTCTCTAGTTTTCTTAAAAATCGAAGTGATGGAAAGGATCAATATCTCGTTCTAGCACATAGGCTTGATGTCGAAACGTCCGGAATTCTTTTATTTGCCAAAAACAAAGATGCCAATAAATATCTTCAAGAACTCTTTAGCTCTCATGATCCGAAAAAGATAAGAAAGAGCTATTTAGCTATCTGTAGCGGCGTCTTTACACAACAAGAAGCAAGGATTGAAAACTTCCTTAAGGCAAACCGAGTTGGACGAATTGAAAAGATGGCCGTTGTTAATTCTGGTGGAAAAAAGGCCATCACAGACTATAGAGTTATCGATACTGATAAGCAGTACTCATTAGTTGAATTTACAATTCTGACTGGTAGAAAACATCAAATTAGGGCCCATGCAAAAGAAATAGGACATCCAATTTACGGCGACCCTATTTACTCGAACTCAAAAGATCAAAGTGGACAAAGGCTTTGTGCTTACAAACTCAGCTTCTTTGATAAATTTTTACAAAAAGAAATAAACTTAGAAATTACTCCTCCATTTAAACTTGCTAACTTTAAAGAAATAGCAAGTAACGGAGAACATCAATATATCATTTTCAATAAGCCATACGATGTCCTGTGCCAATTTGGAAAAGATCACAGAGACCAACTTAGTCTTATTGACTACAAGCTCCCTAAGGAAGTTTACCCTGTTGGCCGCTTAGATAAGGACAGTGAAGGCTTACTGATACTCACGAATGATGGGAAGTATAAGAACCAAATGGCCAATGCTGATAGTAAGGTTGAAAAAACTTATATCGTTCAAGTAGACGGCGATATTACAACACAAGCAATTGAAGAACTAAGGCGTGGTGTAATAATAAAAGGCAATTACAAGACAAAGCCGGCAAAGGTTAAAAAGCTAATTAACTTTCAAATTGAAGATCGCGTCCCACCAGTGCGTATTCGTAAGACAATACCAACATCTTGGATTGAAGTGCGTATTTCAGAAGGACGAAACCGTCAGATTCGTAGAATGTGTGCGGCAGTCAACTTCCCCACCCTAAGGTTAATTCGAGTCGCGATTGGCGATGTGAAATTGAAAGACCTTAAGATTGGTGAGTATTCGACTTTTGATCCGAGCGATCAATTAAAGCAAAAATAACACCCAAGATTGCACCACTTACAAGTCCACCACCATGGGCCCAATTGGCCATCTTGAAATTAAAGACATCAAAGAATCCCAAGAAGAGCCACCCCACCATGAGAACGATATCAGAAGTTGGAAGCTTAAATTTAAAATTTGGATTCAATCTTGAATATGGCCATAAGAACCCGAGTAGACCGTAAACCACACCAGAAAGTCCTCCAAACATTCCAGGAGACATAATCGCCTGTAGGATATTTGAAGAAATCGCCGTAAATAATAGAAGCAATATTAAAAAAACGCTTCCCTTAGTCACTTCAATGAGCTTACCTAACTCTTTCCACCACAACATATTGAAGAAGATATGGATATAGCCAAAGTGGATAAAGGCCGGCGAAAGAAGTCTCCAGTATTCACCATTATTAATGTCAGCAAAAGCATCAACTTTAGAAGTCGAAAAAAGGAAAAGATAATAGAGATTTTCATTTTTTAAAATCCAACCAAAGATGAAGATGATTACACACAAGGCCAAGATAATAATTGTTGTTGGCCCCATATTTAAAGATTGAACATATTGCCAATTTTTATCAACCTTTGTTGGTTTGGCCCCTCCAATATAGACGCGGTAAACATCACGGGCCTGTTGTAATTGATTTAGGTCCACAACAAATAAATGGTAGAAGTCATTTTCATATTCTTTAGTTATATGGACACCTTGACGAATTAGTTGTGCTTCAATTTGGGCAACAATCGACTCATCTCGTAAAGAGCCAATATACTTGAGACGTTTTAAGTTAATTTCTGAATCGTGTTCACTCATATGATCATTTTCCTACAAAGCTTAATAAAAGTCGATCTTACATAAATATTATGTATTTCAGGTGTGATTCGGCCTATATATTTGCTAAGATAGACTTAAATAAGTTGTTTTTTGACTTATTTTACGTTATTTAAAAGACATAACGTAAATTATTAATAAAAGGCGATACCTAAGGTATTTTACTCGTCATAATATAGGTGTGTTAAGCATGTTTAAAGTAAGTAAAAAAACAGAATATGCCCTAACAGCTCTAAAGCATATGCAAGAGCACGGACACACATGTGCCGAAAACCTGACCTCGGCCAGAGAAATCTGTGACATACACAAGATGCCTTTTGACCCAGTATCTAAAGTTATGCAAAAGCTAAATGGATACGGAGTTCTCTCATCGATTAAAGGTATAAAAGGAGGCTACTACCTTAGCCGTCCCCTATCTGAAATCAATCTCTTTGAAATAAGTAACTCGATTGAGGGAAAGATTACAGAGTCTGATTGCGATGCTCTTAAGGGCAAATGTACGAAATATTTAAATTGCGAATTAATTACACCAATAGAAAAGCTTAACTCTCACGTTAATCACCAGCTGATTAAATTGTCGCTTGAAGAGTTATTAATAAATAAGGCAGGATTCACACATGAGTGATACACAATTAACAAAGTCAGAATATAAGTATGGCTTCTTTACAGACATTGAAACTCAAGAGTTCCCAAAGGGTTTAAATGAAGACATCGTGAGGATGATTTCAGCAAAGAAGAATGAGCCTGAATGGTTACTTGAATATCGTCTAAAGGCATTTCGTCTTTGGAAACAAATGCCAATGCCAAATTGGGCAAAACTAGAAATCCCAGCGATTGATTTTGAGGACCTGTATTATTATGCGGCCCCAAAGTCGACAGAGAGTGCACCTAAGAGCCTTGATGATCTAGACCCAGAGCTTTTAGCGACTTTTGAAAAGCTAGGAATTCCTCTATCAGAACAAAAAAGAATTTCAGGTGTTGCTGTAGATGCAGTATTTGATTCAGTTTCTGTAGGGACAACATATAAAGAAGAGTTAGAAAAAGTTGGGGTTATTTTCTGCTCAATTTCAGAAGCAGTACAAGAGCACCCAGAACTAGTTAAGAAGTATCTAGGAACGGTTGTGCCTCCTGCAGACAATTTCTATGCAGCACTAAATGCGGCAGTATTCTCAGATGGTTCATTCGTTTACATCCCTGAGGGTGTAACTTGCCCAATGGATCTTTCAACATACTTTAGAATTAATGCGAAAGAGACAGGACAATTCGAAAGAACTCTTGTTGTTGCCGATAAAGGTAGTTACGTGAATTATCTTGAGGGTTGTACTGCTCCTCAAAGAGATGAAAACCAACTTCACGCGGCCATCGTTGAGTTAATTGCTCTTGATGATGCAGAAATTAAATACTCAACAGTTCAAAACTGGTATGCCGGAGATGAGCAAGGAAAAGGCGGGATTTACAACTTCGTAACAAAACGTGGTAACTGCCTTGGAAAGAATTCAAAGATTTCGTGGACACAGGTTGAGGCCGGCTCGGCCATCACTTGGAAGTATCCTTCATGTAACTTAATAGGTGAAAACTCACAAGGTGCTTTCTACTCAGTAGCACTAACAAATAATAAAATGCAGGCCGATACTGGAACAAAAATGGTTCACATCGGAAAAAACACAAAATCGACTATTATTTCGAAAGGTATCTCTGCAGAAGCTTCCGAAAATAATTACCGTGGACTTGTTAAGGTAATGCCTTCAGCAATTGGAGCTAAAAACTACTCTCAATGTGACTCAATGCTTGTTGGTTCTAAGTGTTCTGCAAATACATTCCCATATATTGACGTTAAGAATAATACGGCAACTGTTGAGCACGAGGCGTCGACTTCAAAGATTTCTGAAGATCAGCTTTTCTACCTACAGCAACGTGGAATGGACATGGAAAAATGTATCTCAATGATTGTAAATGGCTTCTGTAGTGAAGTTTTTAAAGAGCTTCCACTAGAATTCTCTGTTGAAGCAGTAAAGTTAATTGAGATGAAATTAGAAAATTCAATCGGATAAAATTTAGATTAATATAAAGGGAAAAAAATGAGTTTACTTACAGTTAAAGATGTTCACGCAAGAGTTGAAGAAAAAGAAATTCTAAAAGGAATTTCTATCGAAGTTAAACCAGGTGAAGTTCACGCAATCATGGGACCTAATGGTTCAGGAAAAAGTACTCTATCAAAAGTAATCGCTGGTCACCCATCATTTGAGGTAACAAGTGGATCTATTGATTACAATATAAATGGAAAGCAAACAGACCTACTAGAACTTGAGCCAGATGAAAGGGCAAAGAATGGAATCTTCCTAGGTTTTCAATATCCTATTGAAGTTCCAGGTGTATCAAATATTGACTTTCTTCTTGAATCATTTAACGAAGTATCCAAATCTCAGGGTGCTGCAGAAATGAAGAAAGAAGAATTCAGAGAATTTCTTAAACCAAAACTAGAGCTACTAGAGATGAGAGAAGAATTCCTAGACCGTCCAGTAAACACTGGCTTTTCTGGTGGAGAAAAGAAAAAGAATGAAATCCTTCAAATGGCGGTTCTAAATCCAAAGATTGCTCTTCTTGATGAGACGGATTCAGGTCTAGATATCGACGCTCTTAAAATTGTTGCAAAAGGTGTTAATGCTATCAAGTCTAAATACAATGGTATCGTTCTTGTAACTCACTACCAAAGACTTCTTGACTATATTGTTCCAGACTATGTTCACGTACTTAGTGGCGGAAAAATTATCAAGTCAGGTGGTAAAGAGCTTGCACTTGAGCTTGAAGAAAAAGGTTACGACTGGTTAACAAAATAAGGATTAGGATTAATAATGAATATCCAAGAATTAACAGACCAATATTTAAATGACCTAGCGGGATACGCAAAGTCTGACTCAAATAAAGAGGCCTTAGATAATTTTAAGGCCCGTGGACTTCCACATACAAAAATGGAAGACTGGATTTATACTAAACTTACTGATGTATTACCTGAGAAATTTGCTGTAACGACACAAAAAGCAATGCTTAAGAATGTTAAGGTTGCTGGAAAGTATCAAGTCGTACTTCTAAATGGCCAATACTCGAAAGCTGACTCATTCTTTCCTGACGAAGTAACAGTAGAAGAAAAGGCGCTTATCGCAAATGAGGCAAATTGTGATCAAACAGATATCTTTGCCATGCTTAATGCTTCTGCTGTTGAAAATATCATTGAAATCAATGTTCCTAAGAACGTAAGCGTAGATGATATTATCTCAATTGTTCATATTTCAGACTTTGATGGAGAATTCGCCCTTCCTCGTATACACGTAAACGTTGAGCAGTTCTCTAAAGTAAGCTTTATCGAATTATTTACGGGAAGTGATAAGGCCTACAATATAAACGCTGTTTCAAACTTTAAAGTTTCAGATGGCGCAAATGTGAGTCACGTAAAGGTTCAAACAGATGGTGCTAACGCATTCCATGTAAGTAGTGTTAATGCTGACGTTGCCAAAGACGCTCACTTTAAGTCATTTACTTTTACAACAGGTGCCAAGAAGTCACGTAATGAAATGAGAATTCGCCTAAATGGTATTGGAGCGACTGCAAGTGTTGATGGTTTATATGCCCTTAGAGGAGATCAACATACTGACAACTTCTCACTAATTTCGCATATTAAAGAAAGAACTGATAGCTCTCAGCTTTTCAAGGGAGTTCTAGATAATAAGGCCCGTGGAGTTTTTACAGGAAAAGTACTTGTTTGTCGTGACGCTCAACTTGTAAATTCAGAACAGTTAAATAAAAATCTACTCCTATCCAAAGGAGCACACGTTGATACTCGACCACAGCTTGAAGTTTATGCTGACGATGTAAAATGTGCCCACGGTGCAACAGTAGGACAAATGAGTGACGAAGAAGCTTTCTATCTTCAGTCACGTGGCCTATCAAAAGAGCGCGTTCAGAAGCTTCTTATTCATGCTTTCTGTTCTGATGCAATCACAAAGATTGAAGATGAGAAGATTGAGAAATTTTTAAGTGAAATTCTATTTGAATCATTTGAAAAAAATGCATTTGATGAAATGGAAAAGGAATCTTAATGGCCTTTGAAATTAACGCTATTAGAGCACAATTTCCACAACTAGAAAGAAGAGTTCACGATAAGCCTCTTATCTACTTAGACAATGCCGCATCTACTCTTAAACATATCAATGTAATCAATGCTCTGAATGATCACTACACACATAATGTGGCCAATATTCACAGAGGTGTTCACTACCTAAGTGAATTTGGAACAATTAAGTATGAAGAAACTCGTGATGCAATACAGTCTCTAATTAACGCGAATTCGAGATGTGAGATCATCTTCACAAAAGGAACAACAGACAGCTTAAACTTAGTTGCAAGTTCTTTCGTTCCTCACTACTTGAAGAAGGATGATGTCATCCTAATCTCTACAATGGAGCACCACTCGAATATTGTTCCTTGGCAAATCCAGGCCGAGAAAATTGGTGCAAAAGTAAGAGAGATTCCTATTACGGATGAAGGTGATATTAATGAAGAAGCCTATATTAAGCTTCTGGAAGAAGGTAATGTAAAGCTTGTTTCAATGGCCCATATTTCAAACAGCCTTGGAACTGTTAACAATATCAAAAAGTATATCAAGTTAGCACACGATAAAGGAGCTTACTTCTGCGTTGATGCTGCTCAGTCAATTGCTCATGAAAAAATTGATGTTCAAGACCTAAATTGTGATTTCCTTGCCTTCTCTTCTCACAAGATGTTTGGGCCAACAGGGATCGGTGCTCTTTATGGAAAAGAGAAGCTTCTTGAATCAATGCCTCCATATCAAGGAGGAGGTGACATGATCGATGTTGTAACAATTGAAAAGACTACGTACAACGATCTCCCACACAAATTTGAAGCTGGTACTCCTCATATAGCAGGAGGTATCGGACTCAAGCCGGCAATTGACTTCATTGTAAATTGTGATCTCGATGTAATTAAAAACTACGAGAAAGAGCTTCTTGATTATGCTACTGAGCAAATTTTAGAAGTAGAAAAAGTTCGCTTAATTGGAACAGCAAAAGAAAAAGCTTCGGTATTATCCTTTGTTATTGAAGGAGCCCACCCGCACGATCTTGGAACACTTTTAGATCGTCAAGGTGTTGCAATTAGAACAGGCCACCACTGTACACAACCTTTAATGAAAAGGTTCGAGATTTCTGCTACTGCAAGGGCCTCATTCTCGTTGTATAATACAAAAGAAGAAATTGATAATTTTATAAAAGCACTACATAAGGCCATTAACTTCCTATAAGAAGTTAAGGTAACAAAGGTAAAGAATATGAGTGAAGTAACAATCGACATTCAACCAACACCAAATCCAAATGCACTGAAATTCATTTTAAATAAAAATGTAAAAGCATCTGGTTCTTCAACTTTTAGAACTCCTATGGAATGTGGAGAGGTAAACCTTGGCGTAAACCTTTTTACAATACGTGGAATTGACCAACTACACTTTTTTGAAAATGTTATTACAGTTACCAAATTCAATTACGAAGACTGGGATGATATTGAGCCAAAAATCATTGAAACGATTAAGCACGACCTACCAAACCATAACCCAGAATACGAAGAGTTTGATCCAGAAAAAGAGCGTCGTGAGAACTTACCTCAAGATCTAAAAGATATTGAGGCCGTTCTTGATCGCACGGTTAGACAATATCTTCAAGCTGATGGTGGAGATATTCAAACTGTTTCTTACGAAGATAATATTCTACTTGTACGCTATCAAGGTGCATGTGGAACTTGCCCATCTTCAACGACAGGAACACTTGAGGCCATCAAGTCAACTCTAAGAGCAGAGTACAATCCAGCGATAGATGTTTATATTGCCCCTGATTGGTAAGCATCCGCGAAATTGTTTGCCCAAAGGCAAACTATTGTTCGCGGTGCTAGGCCCCCAAACTTTAAAAATGAAATCTATATTCAACAAGCCTGCATAAATGCAGGCTTTGTTGCCTAAGGGCCATTGGGAAAGTTAGCGAATCGTACGAGGGCCATTGATCGCTATATGTGCACATGCGAAACCAAAGGTGCATGGCACCCTTTAACCAACAATCGAATAGATAATCATAAAGTGCAAGGTCGCTGCCACACAAACGAATAGATGAAATAATTCATGATAGCCAAACCACTTTGCATATCTTCCAGGCTTCTTTAATCCGTAAAAGATAGCACCAATTGTATAGAGAATCCCACCTGCAATTAGAAGCGAAATATTTGTCATTCCAAGTTTTGGAATAAGTTCTGAAACATAAGGAAGTACCATATACCCCGGAATCAGATAAATGACTGCACTAAGTTTTTCAGGAAGATTTGGAAAAAAAATTGATTTTAATATACCAATGGCCGCAACACTCCAAATACTAATAAGAAAGGTTGAACCAGACTCCCCATTTAAAACAAGTAGAGTTATCGGAGTACAAGTTCCAGCAATCATCACGTATATGGCGCTATGATCAAGTCTTCCTAGAAGATCACGTGCCCTAGGCTCCCAGTGAATCCTGTGATAGAAAGCACTTACTCCAAGCATCATGAGAAGTCCTAGAGAATAGATAATAGTCGAGATATACTGAGTGGTATTAGCACTTTTGGCAATGAGAAGTGAACAGGCTCCGAGTGAGATAAAGAACATGGCCTGATGTGACCAACCTCTTAGAATGGGCTTTTGCTTGGCTTTTTGCATATAGGGAGCATACCTCCCATAGACGTTCAATAAAAGCCAAGGCCCGAGTTTTTACATTTATATTACAATGTTAGGACACTCATTGTGGAGCATGTTCTATAAATCAGAGAATTTCATTTTGATTAATTCTTTTTTAACAACTCCGAGAAGCTCACGACACTCACCTTCTTCAAGGCCATATAACTTATGTGAAGGTTGAAGATCTTTAGGTTCTTTAAAGTCGTTCTTATAACTTTGTAATCTGTTATTAAGATTATTTCTTAGAGTTCTCAATTGTTTTGGTGAATACTCTTTTATTTCTTCAAATAATTCTTGTAGCCTCTTAGACATTTTCTACCTCTTACTATTCTTGCAATGCATCCGAATTAGGACTCTGGCACATTACATAAATTCCTAAACTGTGTAAAATCAAAATAAATTATATTGATCAAATCAAATAAAACTATGACTATTAAGTATTTTCCTATGGACACCGATAGTTTGATGTGCCAAACTTATATTTAACAACTCTAACAAAGGGGTAATTAATGATGATTAACAACTGCTACCGTCTACTTTGTGAAATCACGAAACTAGAGAAAAAACTTGAAGAGATTCAAGCTGTGGCCAAGTCCCATGGAGTTGAAATTGATGCCAATGAGATCTTAGAAGATCTTATTAAGGCCCAGGCCAGCTAATCGCTAGACCCAGTCCTTTGGATAATAATATGCCATCATCTTCTTGTGCTCTGGCTTTGTCGGCTCATAACGATAAGTGAACTTCACTCTCTTTGGAAGTGAGATTAGTATTGAATCGGTACGGCCATTAGACTTAAGTCCAAAGTGAGTTCCTCTATCGTGAAGTAGATTAAATTCGACGTAGCGCCCGCGGCGATGAAGTTGAAAGTCCACATCTTCGTCATCAAAGGCCTCATTCATTCTCTTCTCAACTAGTGGGAAATAAGACTTGATAAAGTTAGAAGAAATCTCTTTGAACATAGCGAGGTCTTTTTCTGGATCACCTGAAAAGAAATGATCATAGAAGAAACCACCTACTCCGCGCATTTCATCTGCACGGTGCTTATTAACAAAGTATTTATCACAACGGTTTTTCCAATCGTCCCAATATCCATATGGTTCACAAGCATCTTTCCAAACCTTATGAAAGTACTCAAAGTCTTCTTCATGAGGAAAATAAGGAGTAAGGTCGGCACCACCACCAAACCAAATTTTTGATCCGGCCTGAATCATACGAAAATTCGCATGAGTCGTTGGAACTCTTGGGTTTGTCGGATGAATAATAAGAGAAATTCCAGTTGCCCACATCTGGTTATTATCACCACCAATATTTGCTGCAAACTTAGGATCAACTTCTCCAAATACAAGAGATGTGTTTACACCGGCATTCTCAATGATCTCACCTTCAAAAGCACGAGTAATTCCACCACCCCCAGGGTTTCCGGCATGATCATTTCTTTCCCATATATCTTCATTCAAGTTAATTTTTGTATCAATTCTCTTAAGTTCGTCACTAATCAGATTCTGTAAAGTTTTAACATGTTCGGCAAATTCTGATTTGATATTTTCAATATCGTAAGACATGGCTAAAATCCTAGGTAGTTATTTTTTAAAAACCAAATATATCAGAAAAGAACTGATATGATAATTATCAGGAGTAGAATAAATGCTTTATTATCACAATCCAAGATGCTCTAAGAGTCGCCAAGGTCTAGAATATTTAGAACACAAGGGTATTCAAGAAGGTATTGGCTTTAGAGTTAAAGAATATCTGAAAGATGGCATTGAAGAAAAAGAATTTATCGATCTAATAAAGTACACGGGACTAGCTCCTCTTGAAGGCTTAATTCGTACGAAAGAGGCACTATTTAAAGACTTAGCTCTTGCGGGAAAAGAGTTATCAAATATTGAATGGGCCAAGATCGTTCACGAAAACCCAAAATTACTAGAACGACCAATTCTAGTTAATGACGATAAAAAAGCGGCCATTGGTAGGCCAACTGAGAATTTTGATACAATCCTCTAACTTACCAAAATTACGTACTGTGGCAGTTCCACCTGCCACAAGTTCTTGTCATATCAGAAAGTTACCCGAATTCAAACTCCCTTTATTTTTAGCCATTTACACAAGTTTCAGCTTAAGAAATTACTTTGATCTACGATAAGTATAAATGAGATTGATTTTGTGGGGACTCATTATGAAGGTACTAAAACTAATTATATTATCTATAGCAATTTTGGCCAATCTTTCGACTTTAAATGCAAATTCTGAAAATGGTGTTGCTAAGGTTATGAAAGTAAGAGGAAAAGTCTTTTACTCCCAAACAAAGAAACCACTGGCCAAAGGAGACTGGGTTCCAGAAGGGGCCAAGATCACAACAAAGGCCAGAAGCTTTGTAAAGCTTCTCTTTATCGATAAATCGAATCTAACTCTAGGTGCAAATTCAGAAGTTGAAGTTGAGCAATTTCCTAAAAAGAAGGCAGGAATTATCAATCTTATTAATGGTCAGCTTCGCTCAAAAGTATCTAAGAACTACCTACAAATTGATAAGAAGAAATCGAAACTCTTTATTAAGACGAAGACAGCGGCCATGGGAGTTCGTGGAACAGACTTCCAAGTTAACTATAACCCGGCCAATAATAATACGACACTTATTACATTTGAAGGTGCTGTTGCCATGGGATCTCTTTCTAGTTTTAAAAAGACTCGTTTTCTACAAGATCGACTAGAGAAAGTTGTTTCATCACCTACTTCAGTTATGGTTCGCCAAGGACAACTTTCAGGAGTTATGCCAAATGTTGATTCAAAACCAATTGAACCAGTAAAAATCAATAAACAGCAGTTAAAGGCCCTTGAAGCAAATGATGGTTCAAAGACATCATCAAATGGTGATAAGAATAAATCAGAAAAGAAACAAATGAGTCGAAATATCATCCCTCCAGGTATGGATAGTTCAAAGTTTAGTGGAGCTGGTGGAACAGAGATTATGGGACAAATGGCCAAGGCCGACTCTAATCTTAAAGTACCAACATCTCAAGCACCAACTCTTACCGTTACAAAGGCCGATCCTAAGGGAACGATGAAAGAAGGTGGCTTTGTAGACACAAATAATGCTCTTTATATTCCACCTCCGAAGAATGCTCCAGTTGATCCAATGACTAACGAAGTAATTGTACCGGTTCAAATGGGTAGTTTCGACAAGGAAACTGGTGAGTACAAGAATGACTTCTATGTTGTAAATGAAAATGGTGACATGATTCCAAAGAACAAGCCTCAAATTACTGTAAATCGTAATCCAGCTTCAGGTGGAACAAAACCAAATATAATGCCAGAAGAACCAATGAATATCTTTAACCCTGATGGAGAAAAACCACTTGGCAATCCAATGTTACCTCCAGTGATTACTGATGATTCAAGACCGGTTAATGACGGCCCAGATATTCTAAAAAATACGATGGATGATCGCGACCAAATGCTTGATCAGACTAATACGACATCAACAAACCGAACACGTGTAAAAGTCATCCTCGATCGTCAATAATAAACCGAACTCGGCACTCAAGTATGGCCACAGTTTAAAAGCTCTGTGGCCAAATTTCCCCTATTCAATCATTCGATTTATCAGTAAAATTATTTATAAATACCTAAATTTAAATAAAAAGTTAAAGGACTGACTTTGAAAAAGATATTTATCGCACTGGCATTTGCTAGCATCACCTCTATGGGACTTGCCCAAAGCATGACTCCTGTTTACCGTGCATTTGAAAACTCAGATTACGAGAAAGTTATAGAATTACTGAATTCACCAAATTATAAGAATTTTAAAAGCTCCAAATCCCCGGGAGTAAAGGATTATCTACTTGGTATTTCCTACTCTCGTATTCAAGAGTATATCAAAGCAATTGATGCCTTTAGTTCGGCCATTAAGAAAGGAAGTAAGGCCAATGAGCTTAATTATGAATTGGGCCAAGCCAATTTTGCTATCAACAACCTAGATGATGCAATTGAGAATTTTAAAAAATCTGAAAAAGCGAAATATAAAGTAGAGCAATCAAATTACTATATTGCCTATATATATCAGCTAAAGGAAGAACCGAAGAATGCGAAGGTTTATTTTGGAAAACTCTTAAAAGACAAAAACACTTCAAAAGAGATGAAGCAAATCTCTTACTTTCAAATTGCAAATATGAATTTAGAGATTGCAAGAGAAACGAGTCGCACAAGAGAAATTGTCCAAAAGTATATCCTTCCTGATTATTACAAGGCCATTGATATTGACCCTAATAGTTCAACAGCAGATGATATCGATAATCGAATAAAAGAAATAAAAAAAGAATTTTTCTTAGAAGAAGATAAGCTAATAAATGGCGCCCCCTTACCTAGCGAAAGACTAAGCCTAAGCCTTGAAGAAAAAGTCACATATGATAATAACGTTACTCTTTCAGATGACCTACCGAGCTCAACTGGAACGAATAAGGACTCATTCTTTTCTCAAACTCGCCTTAATATTGAAAAGGCCTTTAACTTTAAGAGAAGATACACCATCACGCCTTCTCTAGAGCTTAAGAACACTATCTATACTGATCGTATTGATTCTGAAATCTACTCTAATGATAGCTATAATATTACACCTGAACTAGATATCGACTTCGCTTATCGATTAAATAAAAAACCTGCTCGCTTATTTGCAAACTTAGTTTATGACTACCAGGCCAAGGATGTGAATGCACAAAAAAGTAAGCAATTTAATTACCGTTCTCAACAATTTGAATTAGGTAGTGAAATGCCTTTTTATGAAGTTGGTAACACGACTTTAACCTTTAAGTATCAAACGTATTCATATTATACAGAAAGTCTTGATAGGTCTTCGATGATAGTTTCTGCTGATCAAATTATTAAGAAGACTTATGGAATATTTGTTCTACTCTATCAGTTTAATAGTAGTGAATATGCAAACTCTCCAAACTTAAACTCGACATCGCACCTACTTCGTGTTGACTATATTATTCCAGGCCTTCTCCCAAATACAAGTTTGAATGCAGGTCTTTCAACAAACTTCATAAGCTATGAAGACGCTACGACAGATGCAAACCGTGGGCTTGAAATGACAACTTCATTCAATTCAAAGCTTACGCGAATTATCAATCGTAACTTTTCATTTGGGGTAGAGTATATTTATACAAACAACAGTTCTGACGAAGATACGAGTAATTACACGGCCCATCAAACGGCCATTGATTTCTCTTATTACTATTAAAAGCTAAAAACTACGGATTACTATGAAAAATATTATTAAATACACAGGACTATTTTTTATCATATTATTTTCATGTGCCAGTGTGTTCTTCTCTCTATACTCAAGAACATACGATCAGAACTTTAAAGACCTTACAGGTTATGCTTCATTTTTTGAAAATCGTTTCTATGATTTAAGAATGATGCAAACAATGGATGAGAACAAACCAAACCCAAAGCTAATTCTTGCCGATATTGATGATGACTCAATTAGAAGACTGGGATCTTGGCCAATTTCTCGTTCTCATTGGGGAACGATGATAAGAAAGCTTCGTGGTTATGGTGCAAAAGTAGTGGCCTTTGATGTTTTCTTTTCAGAGGAGTCCATGACTTGTAATGGTGTTAATCCGGATAATGATTTAATTTCGGCCATTGAATACTTTCAAGAAATACCAAATAATCGGGTCATTATGCCTTACAACTTAGAAGTATATGGTACTGATCACTACCCTGCTATGCCAGATGATTTATACCTCTTTGCCCTTAATACAAAAGTAGGTGGTGTAAAATATAATATGGAACCCACAATTATTTCTAACTCTGTTTATCCCCTCCAAGGAATTATTGATGCTGAGGTATCACTAGGTTTCATTGAGGCCAGAGCTGATAATGATGGCGTTATTAGACACTACAAGGCCCTTGCATTTCCTTATCAAGAAGTTCATGTCCCTTCATACGGGCTAACTTCTTATATGCACTGGATTGGTGAGTTTGATGAAAATGAAAAAGGTGAAAATAAGGATATTTTCAAAACTCAACTCGATCTAAGAACTCAAGGTGGAGTTCCAATCTTAATGACAAAAAAAGGAGATATTGAGCTAAATCTAAAAGGTGAAACAAAAGTTCGTTGGATAGGTGGTGCAGATGCATACACTCGCATTCCTATCTATCAAATCATTGAAAAAGATCCAAATGACCCTGAGTTTAAGAAATTATTCGATGGCTCCCTTGTCTTTGTTGGTGCGACAGCTTTTGGAGCACACGACTTAAGAAATACTCCCGTTGATTCAATGCTACCAGGAGTTCTCTTTCACATGAACTTCGTTCAAATGCTTATTGATGGCCACTTCTTTAAGAAATTCATTGATTCAGCAAAACTATCTTGGGCACTACTTGTTGGATCAGTCATTCTACTTCTCTTAATACAATTAAAAGAAAATCCGATTTTTGACCTCTTTACACTTGTTCTATTAGTTTCAGGTCTTTACTACACCGATACTTACTATTTTATTCCACAGGGTTTTGAAACGAAATTATTCTGGTGCTTCTTTGCCTTAGTCCTATGCTACTCATGGAATACAATTGTAAACTTTTATATGGCCAATCAAGACAAGGCCTTTCTAAAGAGTGCCTTTGGAAGTTATATCTCCCCAGAGCTTATTGACGAAATGTATGAGGCAGGATCAGCACCTACTCTTGGTGGTACCTCAGGAATAAGAACAGCATTTTTTACAGATATCCAAGGTTTCTCAAGCTTCTCGGAAAAGTTATCGGCCACTCAACTAGTTGAACTTTTAAATGAGTATTTAACGGCCATGACAGATATTCTACTTGAAGAAAAAGGTACACTCGACAAGTATGAAGGAGATGCTATTATCGCCTTCTTTGGCGCACCAATGGAACTTAAAGATCATGCCCAACGAGCTTGCATGGTAGCCCACAAGATGCAAGAGGCACTATTAGAGCTTCGAAAAAAATGGGTTTCTGAGGGTGATAAATGGCCAAAGATCGTTCACGATATGAGAATGAGAATTGGTATCAATTCAGGAGACATCGTAACAGGAAATATGGGTTCTGCATCTCGTATGAACTATACAATGATGGGAGACTCTGTAAACCTGGCAGCTCGTCTTGAAGAATCGGCAAAGCAATATGGGATTTTCACTCAAGTGGCAAAGGAAACAGTTGATCTTGCAGGAGAAGAATTCTTATGGCGTGAGCTTGATACTATTCGTGTTGTTGGAAAGTCAATACCAGTAACAAGTTACGACCTATTAGGACTAAAGGCGACAGCACCTGATTATTTAAAAGAGCTTGCAGATAAATTCTCTAAGGCGATTCTTTTATATAAGAACCAGAAATGGGATGAGGCCATTGAGTTATTTAAGCAAACACTAGAGCTTGAATATATGCGCTACCCAGATTTAAAAGGTATCAAAACAAATCCATCAGAAATCTATATTAAGCGTTGTGTAGATTATAAGGAACTTCCTCCTCCACCAGAGTGGGATGGTGTTTATACATTAACAAGTAAGTAAAAATAAATAAAGGCCTGCAACTAAGCAGGCCTTTATTTATTGAGTCAATATTACTGATATTCATATTCTACAACTAGAGAGAGGCTTGTTAACTTTACATCTTTTCCAGTTTTATTAATAAATTCAACTTTATACTGCCCTAATAGCGAGGCCCTATTAAATACATCAAGCCCCTCTATATCGATATCAGCAATTGCACCAAATGAACTAAAGTTGACCTTAGAAGGAGCAATATCTGCTTGTCTTCCACTTATAATATCAATTGAAGCTCCCCACTTGTGCTCAACTGGTGAAGTTAATTCAAATAAGTTTTCATTTGATCTAATAAAGTGTGAGTCTCCATGAGTTACAAGAACTTCAATCATATTAATTCCACTTCTATCAACATATGCATCATAATCTGCAACAACTTTAATATTCTTAACTTTTAATCCTTTTTCATTATTTAAGATATCTTGATACTTAAACATGTCAATATAGAGATCATTTCCAGTATTTAATCGATCAATTTCTGCTTTATTGAGATGTAGGATAAAGTCTTTTTCATATTTTAAGTTGTTCTTTTCAAGCCTTTTAACAATACGATATGCTACATGCCTAAAGTTATCTTCAAACATAGCAATATAGTTTGAAATATCATGATCTAAATCACGCTCGTCTCTTAGTCTAAGATCAATATCCATTCTATTTAAAATCTGATCTAGGGACTCATAAAAATTATACTCATTTGCCTCCCCTAAATAAGTATACTGAATAGAATTATAAAGGTCATAATTATATGACAATAGTCGGTTCACAGCATTATCAACAATAGAATCGAAGTCAGTTGTTAGAATATATTTTTCATTCAAAAGAAGATTTTGTTTAGCGTAAGATATTCTTGCAATCTGATCAAAACTATCTTGAATTCCAAGAACAGTACTAAGAATAGTCGTTTGGATTGCTGAGAGCGCATCAACTGCTTCTTTTCTCTTACTTACAAGTTTAGATAACTTATTTGTTAGTATCTTAAACATAGCATCACTATTTTTAAGACGAGCAATTTCCTTTTCAACAGCATTTCTCGGAAAACTAATTCTCTTATAAGAATTAATTTCTTTAGTAAGAGATTTTACGATTGGAGAGACAACTTCTTCGACATCATTAAGGTATCTATCATATACCTCATCTCTTTCTTTAGCATTCTTTGCATCTTCAAGATCATCCCTAAGAGAACTATATTTAATTTTTGAAAAGCCTTCGTTCCAATTCTTCGACGACTTATCCAAGTCAATCTTTTTCACACTCTTATATAGTTTTCTAAATCCACTAATTTTATCCCTAAAATTTCCATCATGTGAAACTTGCATAAAGGAAGCAAGAGATTGAGTAGCGATACCAATAGCAGGCTGACCAATTGGAATAACGCTACCTACAGCAGCAACAGAGCTTAAAACTTTAAATAACTTAGCCTTTTTTTCCTTTGCAATAATATTTCTTTGGGCCTGTTTTCTAATTTCGGCCTCGACATTAGCAAGTTCGGCTTTAAACTCATCCTCGTAATGATTTAATTCCGCAACGACTTTATTTGCTTTAGAGATATCACGATTAAGTAGCGTTAATGTAAAATTATCATTTGAAGCCTTTGTATATAACTCATCTTGAGTCACACCCATTAGATTTAATTTGTCTTCAAGAGAAAATTTATTCAGAGAATTCATCTTTGAAAGAAAGATTAGTTTAAGTGAACTTTCGATATCTTTACGATACAGTTTCGAGTTTGTTTCTAAAGAAAAAAGTGGCAGCTGATTTATTGTTTCACCAAAAAAATTAAGGTTTGAGCTTAATTTTTGAAATTGAGTTCTAACTTTAAGGCATTTTAAATTAGCGAGAGAATCTAGAACAGATGAATTTTGACAGAGTTCTTCAAGGTTAGAAAAATGAGAATAGGCTTTTTTGAAATGATTTCCAATAAAAAGGTCATTTCCATATTTAAGAGATTGTTCTAAAAATTCTCCAGAAAGCCATGTCTTATATTCCATTGATAGGATTTCACCAGTTTCCCCTACTTCATTGATGGCCACAGGTGACTTTACATCCCTCCCTGCTACAAAATCTTTTCTCGTATTACTCTTAAGTTTATTATGAACATATAAGTGCTGAAAAGCTGGACTTGGTGATCCCGCTCTACCGCCCCTATATTTACCAGCAGGCTTTCCAGTTTGCCCACCTCTGTTTTTAATAAGTTCTTCAGAAATATCAATTGTAGAAATAAGATCTCCACCTCGTCCACCTTCTCCAGGTTTTCCACCTGCTTTCGCATCACCACCATTAGTTGGCCAAACCTTAGTTCCACTTGAACTTTGTTTTTTATATACTGACCCAAATGTAGAAGGTCCTGCTTGAGATGGCGATGATCGCATAAGAGGAATATTGATTCCTTTTTCAAGATAAATTACACCGTTACCAAGATCATCAACTTTAAGGCCATCAACACCATCTTGTCCAACCCCCGCGGCCTGACCTCTTCCACCTATCAAAATAAATGGTTTTATATAGCTCTTTTCATATTCAAACTCTTCGATATTTAAATAAATAGAGCCTGCGCTGGCCCCGTGCTGGCCATCACCAAACTGAGGAGCACTATCCGTCACAAAACTAGGAGTTGTTATTATGCTACTTAGATTATTGAATTTTAACTTTTTTGCATTAATAACGACATTTGTTGAAGGTAAATCTAAACTCATATCGACAACAACTTCTTGAGCATTAAGTTCGAGAGACTTAAGATCATAAGAATTTTGTAACAGTTTACCAATTCGAGAATCACGGGTGATGACTAGCTTAATTCCAGAAATCTTTATATGGCGAAGGCCTTTTTCAAAGTTTCTGTGATTCAGTCTTGTCTCATTTCCGTTGCGACGAATTGAGATATTGATATATTTTTCATTCGTTATGTCATCAACATTTGTACGACGAACAAATAATTCACTTGTATTCATATTATAAGTGAATGGTGAAGTTTGAGTAAGGGACTCTGAATAATTATTACTTACTTGCTCAGTTGTGTCTTTTTTAGTTCCCTTTATAACTTGTGAAGCTACTTCTGCTCCTCCTTGGCCACCACAAGAAACAAGTAATGAATAAATTGTTAAAGCAAAAATCTTTTTCATATATATCTCCATGTCAAAAGTTCTGATATTTTGTGATGTGGCTTTTTCTAATAGATATGGAGAATTTTGAATTTTATCCCAGAATGAGATGGTGAAATTTCATTATTGAAATAGAAGGTATGTATTTCTTACAAAAAAGGCCTGCATAGTGCAGGCCTTTCCTCTATAAATTTAAAAAGTAATTAATAATTAAGAACTTTAAGAGCAGCTTCTACAACACGCTCAGTGTTAGGAAGAACAGCTTTTTCAAGGATTCTGTTGAAACCAACAGGAGTGAAAGTCGAACCAACACGTTGAACTGGAGCATCTAGAAGCTCAAATCCTTTATCATTGATCATGGCAGCTACTTCACCACCGAATCCACCAAATACCTTATCTTCGTGAACAACTAGTGCTCTATTTGTTTTCTTAATTGAAGCAAGAACACCTTCTTCATCCAGAGGAGCAATTGATCTTAGGTCAACAACCTCTACACTATAACCTTGTGCCGCAAGCTTTTCAGCTGCTTCAAGTGAGTGGTGAACAGTATTTCCGTAAGTAATGATAGAAAGATCAGTTCCTTCTCTTCTTACACGACACTTACCAAATGGTACCTCAAAATCCTCTGGTACAACAGTCATTGCTTGTTTAGCGTTGTATAGCGATTTTGGCTCTAAGTATAGAGTTGGCCCTTCACTTCTCATTGCCGTTCTTAGAAGACCAGCAGCATCGTCAGCGAAAGCTGGGCATACAATACGTACACCAGGGATACCAGCAAGGTTACCTTCAAGGTTTTGAGAGTGGTAAAGACCTCCACCAATATATCCACCAGAAGCAAGTCTGATTAGGATATTTGGAGCGAATGCACCATTTGATCTCCAGTAATCGTGAGAACACTCTACGTATTGCTCCATTGCTGGCCAGAAGTAGTCAGCGAATTCTGCACCTTCAACAACAACTCTGATGTCTTTATTGAAACGTGAAAAACCATTTGCCGTACCAAGGATATAGTCTTCAGCGATTGGACCGTTAAATACACGATCTTTTCCGAATTCTTGTTGCATACCTTTAGAAACGTTAAAGATACCACCCTTGTCTTTATTGGCCATATCTTGTCCCCAAATGAAAGTATTTGGGTTATGTCTGAATTCTTTCTTAAGTTGTCCATTGATTGCATCGATGAATTTCATCTCTTCACCAGACTCGTTGTGAGTCCCATCAACATACTTCTCCGGCTTATGTGGCTCAGGAAGTACGAAGTCAAAGATTGACTCAGGAGTTGGATTTGGAGCTTTCATCGCTTTCTTGTGAGCTTCTAGAAGCTCAGCTTTAGCAACTGCATCCATTTCATCAAGCTCTGCTTCAGTGAAGATCTTATTCTTAACAAGATCTTTTCTAAACGCTACCAATGGGTCCTGTGCTGCCGCTTCTGCTCTTTCTTCTTCTGAACGATAAAGCTCATGCTTATCAGAGTTAGAGTGAGAGTGAATACGTACACAACGAGCGTGAACGATTACAGGCTCTTGTTGAGTTGCCGCAATCTCTCTAGCTGTTGCCATAGCATTCATTGAATCAAAGATATCTTTACCATCACAATGAATGATGTGAAGGTTTAGGAAACCTGTGAAGTTATCAGCAACGTACTCGTTAGCTGTTTGATCACATTTAGGAACAGAAATTCCGTAACCATTATCTTGGAATACGAATACAACTGGAAGTTTCTCACGAGAAGCTCCGTTAATTGCTTCATAACAGTAACCTTCAGAAACTGAAGACTCACCTTGTGAAGAGTAAACAACACCATCGTGCTTATAACGATTAAATGCTCTAGCAGTCCCTACAGCGTGTAGCGTGTGGTTACCAGTACAAGAAGATACGTTATGAATATTCCACTCCGGCTTTGCAAAGTGGTTAGACATGTGACGTCCGCCAGAAGCAAGGTCAGTTGCTTTAGAGATACCATTTAATAGGATCTCTTCTGCAGAAAGTCCCGCTGAGAATGCCGTTAACATATCACGGTAGTATGGAAATAAGTGATCCTTTCCAAGTTCGAAAGTTTGACCGATTGCTAGTTGGATTCCATCGTGTCCAGCATATGGAGCGTGGTAAGACCAACCAATTGCTTGCTTAAGATAGTTTGGCGCACGATCATCTAACATACGTCCAAGGCTCAGTAGTTCATACCACTGCTTAAGTGTTGCTTTATCTGTGTTTTTCCAAGTGTACTTTTTCTTAGGCTTAAGAACAGTTGCCATTATCAACCTCGTATTTTCATCTAGTTATAAATCTTAAGTGAAACGGAATTTAACCATAATTTAACGGAATTGGAAAGAAATAGTGGCGCTGTCGTAACTAAAGACAATACTTTTTATGACCAGTTGCGCAAGCGTAGTCTTGGTATTTTTTTGAAAGTACAGGGGATTCAGACTTAATCAACTTCCCAAGCTTTCCACACGCCAGCATATCTCCACCGCGACCTTGCCGACAGGCCCTATTTAATAGGCTTTTGTAATCGCTTAGCGATAATAATTTTTTTTTGATCTGGCTTAACTCATAGCATGAAGAAGCATCATCGATGGCGCATAGGTGTTCAATATACTTTAACTCTAGCTGTTTTTTATTGTCTAACTTGGCAAGTTTTCTGCCGTCAAGACACCCCTGAAGTTGACGTCCACGAGAAAAATTGTCACTAAAACATATCTTATCCGCATCGTTTCTCAGCTTATCTTGTTCTACTTGAACGACTCTTTTTTGCAATATCTCCATTATTGGGTTTAAGAATATAACTGCGACTCCCACTATGATTGTAAGAAATAACCAACCAGGAATTAATTCCCAAATTTTATTAAGCTTCTTCACATTTTAGATCAATAAATTCGAATTTTGTCACATCCACAAGTCCCATATCTGTAATCTTAAGGGTAGGGATTACAGGAAGAGCTAAGAATGCCATCTGAATGAAAGGCTCACTTACGGCCACTTCAATTTCTTTACAGGCAGCTTTTAACTGAATGATTCCTTCATTGATTGTCTCAGCAGATTCTAGGCTCAAAAGACCAGCAATCGGAAGAGACAGAGAAGCTGTTACTCTCCCCTTATCAACAACACAGAAACCACCTGCATTTTCAATGACCTCATTTGCGGCAGTTGCGATATCCTGTGGAGTTTTTCCGATGACAACAATATTGTGAGAATCGTGAGCAACACTCGAAGCAATCGCACCACGAGTAAGGCCCATCCCTTTAACAAGACCTAGGCTAGGCTTTCTATTTTGGCCGTATCTTTCAATAACAGTGATATATGAAATATCGTCTTGTTCAAAATCTTCACCATCAAACTTTACTTTAAGGTGATTTGTGATGATTTCATCTTTTACAATTTCCATCACATTATAAGTCCCAACGCTCAGATCATAATTAAAATCAGTTGGTGCTAAGAAATTTCTCTTGATTGTATTTTCTTTTGGAGGTCGAGACTCATCTAGTTTCTCAGAAACTTTTGATGGAAGATCTAATTCACTTACAAGCTTTCCTTTCTTGAAAACTTCTTTCACATCAACATCTTCAAGCTTTCCAACAAGCACGATATCAGCTTGTTTACCTGGGGCGATTAACCCTAACTTCTTTAGACCAAAGTGCTTGGCCGCTGAGAAGCTTGAAAGCCTATAGGCGATGTGGGCTGGAGTCCCTAGCTCATTGATCATTTTTCTAATCATATAATTAATATGACCTTCATTAAAAATTTCATATGGGTTTCTATCGTCTGTACATAAGAGGCACTGACAAGAATTAAATTCATTAACAACAGGAGCAAGAGTCTTTAAATTCTTAGCAACAGAGCCTTCACGAATGATAAGTCCCATTCCCTTTTGAAGTTTCTCCTTTGCTTCATCTGCAAAAATTGTCTCGTGACAATTTTGAATTCCTGCCGCGATATAAGCATTTAACTGCTTTCCACGAAGCATTGGTGAGTGGCCATCAAGATTAAGCTCTGCAAATTCTTCAACTTTTTCAAGAACTCCTTCTACACCATTTATGACGCCTGGAAAATTCATCATTTCAGCAAGCCCAAGAACACGTGGGTGTTCTTTATATTTCTTCATGTCGATAATATCGAATTGCCCGCCATTTGTTTCAAAACCAGGAAGGGCCGGGATACAAGAGCTCACCTGAACAAAGAGATTTTGATCCATAAGCTCACTACATCTTAGAAACCAAGAAAAACCTCGGTCTCCCATAACATTTGTAATCTCATGCGGGTCACAAATGGCCGTAGTTGTCCCAAGAGGTAGAGTCAGTCTTTCAAACTCAAATGGATGCATCATTGAAGATTCAATATGTAAGTGACCGTCGATGAAGCCCGGTACAGCAGTTGCCCCCTGCGCATCGTAAATACGTTTAGCAGGTTGTTCATCGTATTCTTTTCCAATTCCTGCAATGGTTTTACCTGAAATGGCAATTGAGCTCTCAACAACTTCCCCGTTAACAAGGTCGAGAATCTTTACATTCTTAATAAGTAAATCAATCTCACCATCACCGCGAGCCGTTTTCAAAACTTCTCTTAGTTCCTCAGGTGATAATTTTTGTGTTTCCTTATTTGCAAGTGACATCTTTGACCTCTATAATATTGTGGAATCTTAATCTTACTATAACTAAAAGGAGCACTGGATGCCAATAGCTACTTATGAACAATACTGCGATATGTTAGACAGCGCAAAGAAAGGTGGATATGCTTATCCGGCCATTAACGTAACTTCTACTTCAACAGCAAATGCTGCCATTAAGGCCTTCGCTGATATGAAGTCTGATGGAATTATCCAAGTTTCAACTGGTGGTGGTTCATTTGCTTCAGGACAGGCCCTAAAGGATGAAGTCTTAGGAGCAATCTCACTTGCTCAACACGTTCACCTTGTAGCAGCTAAGTATGATATTCTTATTGCGCTTCACACAGACCACTGTCATCCTGAAAAAGTTGATAGCTTCCTTATTCCTCTAATTGAAGAAACTGAGAAGAGACGTGCTGCTGGCCAGCCTAACCTTTTCCACTCACATATGTTTGATGGTTCAGTTTTACCGACGAAAGAAAATATTGAAATGAGCAAAAAGCTTTTAGAAAGATGTGCTAAGAGTGAAATTATTCTTGAGATTGAAACTGGTGTTGTTGGTGGTGAAGAAGATGGTGTTAATAATGAAGATACACCAGCAGATAAACTATATACAACTCCAGAGGAAATGGTTGAAGTAACAAAAGCACTTCGCCCTCTTGGAAAATTCATGTACGCAGCAACTTTTGGTAATGTTCATGGAGTCTATAAGCCAGGTAACGTTAAACTTCGTCCACAAGTACTAAAAGACGGACAAGCGGCCGTAACAGCAGAGCTTGGAGCCGACGCTGAAAATTGGCTTGTATTCCATGGCGGTTCTGGTAGTGAGCTATCAGAAATTCACGAAACACTTGGATACGGTGTTGTGAAAATGAATATCGATACTGATACTCAATATGCTTACTCTCGCCCAGTGGTTGACCACATGTTCAAGCACTACGATGAAATGCTAAAAATCGAAGGCGAAGTTGGAAATAAGAAGCAATACGACCCAAGAGCTTGGATGAAGAAAGCGGAAGCCGCAATGACTGAACGTATTGCACAAGCTTGTCGTGACCTTAAGTCTGATGGGAAATCGATCAATCTTTAATTAAACTATTCTAAAGAGTGGGTATTACGAAATTCGTGATACCTACTCATACTTCGCATATAAATTCTTCACATTTCATCCATATACTAAAAACATGAAAGTATTAATTAGTGGTGGTTCAGGCTTTATTGGAACAAATATAACGCAATCTTTGCTTGATCACGGCCACGAGGAAGTACGTATTCTCACTCGTAATACAGCTAATAAACAAGGCAATGAGCAAGTCAAGTACTTCAAGTGGGATGTAGAAAATGGTGAAATGGATATGGCCGCTCTAATGGGCGTGGACGCCGTTATTAACCTTGCGGGAGAGAATATCGCAGACTCTCGTTGGAGCGAAGAAAAAAAAGATAAAATATATAATTCTCGAATAAATGCAACCAACTTACTACACGATAAATTAAAACAGCTTAAAACAAGAGGGCTTCCTCTTCCCAAAAAGTTTGTTAGTACTTCTGCCATTGGTATTTATGGTGACCGCTCAGATGAAGAACTTACAAGTGATAGTAGTATAAGTAGCGACTTCTTGGCAGAAGTGTGCCAACACTGGGAATCAAGTGCTCTAAGAATTCAAAATTTAGATGTTGATGTGAAGATTATTCGTGTCGGGATAGTGCTCTCAAGTGAAGGCGGTGCACTGGCAAAAATGCTTCCTGCCTTTAACCTTGGACTTGCAGGACGCATTGGTGATGGACATCAATACATGAGCTGGATTCACATTAGAGACCTCTGTGATCTCTACCGCTTTCTTATTGAACACGATACCGAAAAACAAATCATCAATGGAGTTGCTCCTAACCCAATTGAAAATATTGATTTCACACAAACTCTAGGAAGAGTTCTTCATCGCCCAACACTTATTCCATTACCTGAATTTGCAGCAAAAACAATTTTTGGTGAGATGTCTCAAATTATGCTAGGAAGCCAGAAAGTCTCTTGTGAAGAGACTAAAGCATGTGGATTTGAATACTCATTCAATTTTCTTGAGGCCGCCCTTAGAGATACTTTAAAAAACCATAGCGAATAAAATTTATCCTCCACTATCTTTCTATCTCAAAAAGAGTCATAATCAACTTATGGAAGATTTCACATTAGTTCAAGCGGTTACAATATTCATACTCATTACATTTGCAGGTTTTATTGACTCCATGGCCGGAGGTGGCGGATTAATTACAATTCCTACATATATTGCAACGGGAGTTCCAGCTCACCTACTTCTTGGAACAAATAAGTGTGTTTCTTGTATCTCTAAATCTCTTTCAATTATTCGCTATATAAAACGCGGCAAGATTGACTTTAAATTTATCCTGCCACCAACGATCGCGACATTTAGCGCTTCATTAATTGGTGCTCAACTTAGTACAATTCTTGAATCAAAGCATATGGTCTATATTCTTATTCTCATCATTCCAATAATTTTCTTTATGAATCACCTAAAGAAGAAAAGAGAATTAGTGGATCACGCACCTCTTGAAAAAATACAAGTTCTCTTTCGCTCAGTTCTTATTGGGCTTGTTATTGGTGGATACGATGGTTTCTTCGGTCCAGGAACGGGAACATTTCTTATCATCTCAATGATGTTCTTTCTGCATTTTGATATTCTTGATGCCTCACCTCATGCGGCATTTATGAATTACGTGAGTAATATTGCCGCCTTTATTACATTCCTAATAAAGGGTGCCATCATGTGGAAGATTGTTGCGATTGCGCTACCTGCGGGACTTCTCGGAAATTATCTTGGATCGAATCAGGTTATCAATGGGAATAAGGCCACAGTCACAACAGCATTTAATGTTGTTCTTGTGGGCCTTTTATTTAAGTCTATTTACGATATTAGTACGATGTAGGACAAGAAACTTTCTTAAGCTTGAAAGTAAACGAGCGATTGATACGTCGAGCATATGACTTAAGTTCAACACTGCCCTCAAAGTATAGACCAACTTTTTCAACTAATAGTTTTAAACGATGATCGACTTTTTCATACATCTCTTTTTGAGATCGGTACATATAAATATCTTCGTCGACTTCATAGCTCAGGGTATTTTCGTCCCACTTATATTCACCTAGGTTTTGGAAAAGAATTATTGGTGAATATGAGTAGTAAACATCATCTCTAACACCTGTAAAGAAATTGAAAACATTTATTGGCTCTACGAGATTTGTCTCTACATTCTTATATGTTCGAGAGAAGCTATAATCTTCATATGTCGAAAGATTTCTCTCGTAATCTGGCCCATGAGGAACCGACTGCTGATTATGTTCAATTGTTTCAAAACACCCGTAAAGGTCCTGTGGTGTTATAGCAAATAGATTTGCAGTTATAAGTAAACTTAGTATGTACTTCATGAGGGAATCCTTTTCGTAATTAATTCTAAGTTACTATTTTAAGTGACAATTAAATTATGAGCAAATGATGAAAACTTACATTAGCATTTTAAATTAAGAATTAATTATAATCCATACGCTGCTCATTCGTTATGGCATCATATGGAAATGCAGGATAAGGCCACTTACAACTTGATATCGATAATCTTCGCTACTGTTAATTGGGTGCATTCATGGATAAGAATCAAGTATCACTAAAGTTTAATTTAGTTCATTCAACAACTGATCTCAAAACTCATTTAATTCTAGTATTGAGACAAAGCTGACTCCAAGTAATTAGGTATAAAGTAAAAAGAGCTTCTTAGTGTTTAATTATAAAGTCTTCTTTTGGAAAACGAAACTGAGGGCCATACACGCCCTTAGCAGATCTCTTTCCAACTCCAAGAATCATTGTTACGTGATCCTTACATCCAAGCCCTAAGAGCTTCTTAACTCTCTTAGCATCAAAGCCTTCCATAGGAAGAGTGTCATAACCCTGAGCACGAATAGAGAGCATAATATTTTCACATGCAAGAGCGGTTGTCTTATGGGCCCAAGTTCTTAAATCAGATGGAAACATAGGTTCACGAAAGATCACTTGGAAGAGGCCAATAGTATTATAGAAGGCCCACTTTAGAGGAGAAAAAATTCCAAATGGACCCATATAACCATAGGCCATCGGAGCGATTTTACTATAATAGGCTTTTACGGCATTTGGTACTTCAATACCATCTTTCTTTGAAGTGGCCTCTAGGGAAGCAAGCATGCGTTGGCAATTATTCTTCCAAGTTCCAGTCTTTGCCACACAAACAATTAAGTGCTTTGCAGTCTTTGCGCCATTTTGGCCAAAACACATTTTAGAAAGAGCACTTCTTTTATCCTCAGACCTTACCCAATGAAACTCCCATGGCTGAAGATTTGAAGAATTAGGAGCTAAAAGTCCGTGTTCGATTGCTTTTTGGACAACTTCTTCTGGTACTTCCTCATCTCCAAAGACACGAACAGAACGACGTGAAGTGATAACCTTTTCAAACTCTACAAAATCAATTTCCGGAGCAACTTCCGTATAATTTAATTCAAGCTCTTCTGTAAAAATATTATCACTCACGCCAGTCTCCGTATTTTATGAATCTAATGTTTTAGAAAGTTTTTCAAAAACGTTCTTTGACGTCTTCTCGTCGTTTACAATTGCCTCTAGCTCAACACGAGCAATTTCTTTTAAGTCTGGCGGCATCTTACGATAGTCATTGAATGCACCAGCAAGTCTTGATCCAGACTGAGGATTAATTGCGTCAACCTTTCTAATCATTTCAGCGATGAACTTAAGGCCACGTCCACTTTCGTGATTAAACTGAACTTTATTGCGTGCAAAAGTTCCAATTAGTGAAGACACAAGATTAGGAACATTCATATCAAAGACTTCATCTTTCATAAGCTCCCCAACACGATCAAAAGTAGAATCATCACATGAACTTGCTTGAACACTTAGCCACTTTTGCATAACAAGAGTTTGATCTTTAAAACGTTCGTAGAATTCTTTAAGAGACTCATCAGCACCAGGAAGCATTTCATGTACCATAACTGATAGAGAGTTCATCATATCTGTCATATTTGTCGCAGACTTATAGCACTTGCGAGCAAGTTCTTTATGGCCATCAATTTTTGCAAGACAACTAAGGGTAAAGCCTCTAAGTCTTCTCTCTCCCATTGCCTTTGCATCAACTTTAAAATCTCTTTCAGTGCTTAGATCATTATAAATTGTGACAAGCTCTTGTTCAAAAGTACTTGCAAGAAGTTTATATAGCTGCTCTTTTACTTCATCAATTGCACGGTAATTTGGAATATCAATAGTTGAAGCAACATCCGTCATCGATGGAAGTCCAAGACATACTGCCTTAAACTCTTCATCAATATTTTGATCCTTAAGGATAGCTCCCCAGGCCTGAACAAACTTATCGTCAATTTGGAAATTCTCATCTTTAAGAAGTGCGTGGATATTTTTAAGGGCCAGAGTTTGTCCAGCTTCATAGCGATTAAAGTCATCATTATCATTGGCCATTAGGAAAATGAAATCATTGTCAGTTAGGTCTGATCGTAGAACAACTGGAGCACTAAAGTTTCTATTTAGTGAAGCAACAGGTCTCTCTGAAACACCTTCAAAAACAAAAATTTCTGAATCAGCTTTGATATGTAAAAGTCCTCTATCAAGATCAGTTTGATCGTCTCTATTTTTAAGAGTAAGCTTCATATCAGCACCTTTGCTATCAAGAAGTCCGATAACAAATGGCATATGGAATGGCTCTTTTGTTGGCTGTCCAGGTGTAGCAGGAGTCGATTGGTTTACTGTTAAAGTAAACTCTTTAGCTGCTTCGTCATAGCTAGTTGTTACATCAAGAACAGGAGTCCCTGCTTGATCGTACCATCTTCTAAATTGTGAAAAGTCATAATTGTCGTTTGCAACACTCATTGCATTTGTGAAGTCTGCTGTTGTTACGGCCTGACCATCATAAAGCTCAAAGTACTTATCCATACCACGTTGAAAACCTTCCTCTCCTAGAAGAGTGTGATACATACGAATAACTTCAGAGCCTTTTTCATAAATTGTCATTGTATAGAAGTTATTCATTTCAATATACGACTTTGGTTGAATTGGGTGTGACTGAGGCCCTGCATCTTCTGGAAATTGAGCCGCTCTAAGGTTAATAACGTCATTGATACGACACACTGATCTTGAGTTTAAGTCCGCAGAGAACTCTTGATCTCTAAATACCGTAAGACCTTCTTTAAGAGTAAGTTGAAACCAGTCGCGACAAGTAACACGGTTTCCTGTCCAGTTGTGAAAGTACTCGTGTCCTACTACAGATTCAATACCGAAGAAGTTATGATCTTCTGCTGTCTCTTTTGAAGCCAGGACATAAGCAGAGTTAAAGATATTTAAACCTTTGTTTTCCATGGCCCCCATATTAAATGAGTCAACTGCTACGATCATGTAGATATCAAGATCATACTCAAGTCTAAATCTGTCTTCATCCCATTTCATTGACTTCTTAAGAGACTCCATTGCGTGGTGAGACTTATCTTCGTTTCCTTTATCAACAAATACCTGAAGCTTAACATCGCGTCCTGACTTCGTTGTAAATGTATCTTCGATTAGTGCAAGATCCCCTGCCACTAGAGCATAAAGGTATGCAGGTTTTGCAAATGGATCATTCCAAATGGCAAAATGCTTTCCATCATCAAGCTCACCTTTTTCAATTAGGTTTCCGTTTGAAAGTAGGAATGGGTAGTCTTTCTTATCTGCAACAATCTTCGTTGTAAAAATACTTAAGTTATCTGGGCGATCGATAAAGTAAGTAATTCTTCTAAAACCTTCTGGCTCGTTTTGCGTACAAAACATTCCACCTGATTTATATAAACCATCAAGTGCAGTGTTGGCCTTTGGATTAATTTCATTGTGAATTTCTAAAGTAAACTTTTCTGTTGGAAGAGCTGAAAGAGTTAGAATCTCTTTTTCCTCGTTGAAGATTTTAAACTCTTCACCGTTAACTTTAACAGACTTCAGAATTAACTCTTCACCATTAAGTTCAAGAGTTTGGCCATTTACCGGCACGACTTCCATCTTTGAATATACTTGAGTTTTTGTATCGTCTAAGTGAAATTCTAATTCCACAGTTTCGATTTTGTGAGTTGGCGCTTTATAGTCCGCCAAATACTTGACCACAGGAGTTTCGCTTTTCATATATACCTCGTTATTTCCTATAATTTTGAGTATTTATTTGTAGAATTTGCCACAATTTGAACTGAATGAAAACTTTGATTAGAATATATTTAATATTAAACACTTAAATTAATTTAGATATTATTAAAGTGAGAACTTGATGGATGCGAATAAGAAATTTTATTTCTCAGAAATACCCTTTGAAGAGAAGATAAGTTTTTTAAAAAGGGCCCTAAGCGATGGATTAATCATTGAAATCTGGCGTAAGGGACAAGAAAAAGATAAAGTGGAAAGCTTCAAAATTAAGTCATTTAATGAAAATGATCTCGAATTCACTCTTGATTTTGACGCAAGCCTCATTGCGAAACTCGCCGGTTCAAAAAACAAGGATAGCGAAGTTCTTCTAAAAATTAAGTTTAAATCAGTTATTTTGTTTTCAAGTTCATTCTTAAGCTTTCTTCCAGCAGAAGAAGTCTATAAGTTAAAAGTTGACCGTCCAGTCTACAAGAGTCAGCAAAGGTCTAACTACCGTTTACATGCAAATGCTTACATCCCTATTCAGATAAAAATCGAAGATAATGTCTTTGATTGCAACGATATTTCAGCTGGTGGTATCAGCTTTAATTGTCCAAAAGATTTCGTTGATAAATTCAAGAAAGAATCAATCTTTGATAATGCAACCGTAAGACTTGCATCAAAAAGATTTGAAATACCTCAAGCTAAAGTTGCAGCTACTTGGCCTATTGAAAATAATGAAGAGACACCAATGGGTATTGGTATTGCATTTATGAATATGGATAAGGAAGTTGAAGAAGATCTCGTTCTTTCAATTAATTCAGAGGCCCGCGGTGAAGAGCTTAGGAAGCAGGCGGCAATGAAGAAAGGCACTTAGAGTCTACATTCTCTTTAAGCTTTAATTCCTTAAAATAAGTATTAAGCTCGTCTTGCTTAAGAATATCTTTTAGCACCCTCTCATTCCCCTGCGAGAAGTGATCCTTAAAAGCTAGAATCGTTTTAAGCTTTGGACAGCCAATAGGCATACTAAGAAGAAAAGCACTAATGTCTTCATCTTTCACATTCTTATTTAAAAACCGTTTGTAATTACGATCATGCCATCCTTCTTGGTAGCGGGCGAGATAAACAGAGACACCGGACTTGTGAGAGTCTATCTTAAAGAAGTTCCTTGCAACAAAATCCTTAAGGACTTCATGGTTTGGAATCGCACTGATTAACGCTCCAAGATCTTTATATTCAATTTTTTCTCCATTCTTCTCAAGTAAATGAATATACATTCTTAAGTCACCAGATTTTTCAAACCAAGGTCTAGGGAGTTTAATGGCCATTAAGTAAAAAGACTTCTTGGCCTTAAGCGACTGTGAAGAATTGGCCAGCTTTAAAAACTTATGTCGTGAGCCTTGAAAATAATCATAGCATTTATAATGATGACAATTGGCCATGGCGATGAAGTATAGCTCAATTTGCTCAGGGGACAAATCGGCTTGTTCTAATGACAAATAAGAGCATCCTCCTACAGAAATAAGCTTTCCACAGATGTAGTATATATAATCTGCGTAGTGTAGCTGATATTTTTGAAAGCTCTCTTTTGAAAGATTTAAAATACTTACAAGGGATTGTCGATATTCAATAGGCCCATTTAAAGAGCTTAAAATTTCTTTTCGTCCACAGAGTGAATTTAAATCACATGGAGGCTCCCAGTCAGAAACTTCGACTTGAGTTGTTTCATCCTGATTAGTCCTGCTCTGACACGAGACACCAATAGTTAATAGAATGAATATGATGCATGTTTTCAAAGTGAATAATTTAAATACCATAGCTACTGTCACTGTGCGCATAATTTGTTGACTTGTCAATGTATACTGGCTAAATTCAAACCTACCTCTATTATTAATACTAATCGAATGAGATGTGAAATATGGCCCTTAAATTCTCTAGCGCAGCTGACCGTCTAATGGACAAAGCAGCAATGCTAAAGTCAAAAGATCTTTACCCTTTTTTCCGCCAAATTGGTGATTCAGAAGGAACAATAGTTAAAATTGATGGAAAAGATCAAATCATGATCGGCTCAAATAACTACCTAGGCCTTACACATCACCCACATGTAAAAGAAGCGGCCATCAAGGCCATCGAAAAATATGGAACAGGATGTACAGGCTCGCGTTTCCTAAATGGTAACTTAACCATACACGAAGAACTTGAAGAGAAGCTTGCTCGCTATTTAGGACATGAGAAGGCCCTTATTTTCTCTACAGGTATGCAAACAAACCTTGGTGCTCTTTCAGCAGTATGTGGGCCAAGAGACTGTATGCTCTTTGATTCAGAAAATCATGCATCTATCATTGATGCTTCTCGCTTAGCAATGGGAACGACTTTCAAATATCGTCACAATGATATGGAGTCCCTCGAAGAACAGCTAGAAGCAAATATTGACCGCTTTCAAAAAGTTATTATCGTAGCTGACGGTGTCTTCTCGATGACTGGTGATATTGCAAACCTTCCGGAAATGGTTAGGCTTGCCGAAAAATATGGTGCTTATATTTACGTAGACGATGCCCACGGTATCGGTGTTATGGGAGATAAGGGCGCTGGAACAATGAACCACTTTGGAGTAACAGATAAGGTTCATTTGAATATGGGAACTTTCTCGAAGTCATTCGCATCGATTGGTGGTGTACTTTCAGGTGATGCTGAAACTATCAACTATGTGAAGCACCTAGCAAGATCATTTATGTTCTCAGCTTCAATGGCGCCTTCTGCAGTTGCAACAGTGTCGGCCTGTATTGACGTGATCAACTCTGATGACACAATCCATGAGCGTCTTTGGGATAATGTTAAATTTATGAGAAACGGTTTTCAAGAAATTGGTTTCTATACTTATAATTCTCAAACTCCAATTATCCCTATTTTCATAGGTGATGATGTTAAATCAATGCTTGTGACAAAATTCCTAAGTGAAAATGGTGTTTTCGCAACTCCAGTTGTGCCACCAGCAGTACCTAAAGGTGAAGCGTTAATTAGAACTAGCTATATGGCCACTCATAACAAGAGTGAATTATCAAAAGTTCTAGAAGTATTTGCAAGAGCGAAGAAAGAGTTTGATATCCCTTCAACAATGGGACAATAGTTAAATTTTAAGGAGATAAATCTATGGCCATTTATATCGAGAAAGTTGATATTTTAAACGATAAAAAGGCCCGCAAAAGATTTATAGATGTCCAATTTAATGTCTACAAAGAAGATAAATATTGGGTTCCACAACTTCGTATGGAACTCAATAAGCTCTTTAGTCAAAAACATCCATTCTATCAAACTGCACAATGTGCTTTCTATATTGCAATTAAAGATGGAAAAGATGTTGGCCGAATCATGGCCATCAATAATCACAACTATAATCAATTCCACCATACGCAAGAAGGCCATTGGGGCTTTTTTGAGGCCATCGAAGATATTGAAGTTTTTAAAGCACTCTTTAATTCGGCAATGGAATGGACCAAGTCATTAGGCCTAAAAAAGTTTGTAGGGCCATTTAACCCTTCGACAAACTATGAGTGTGGAACACTGATTAAGGGACATAGCGAGATACCTGTACTTATGATGATGTACAATTATGAGTACTATCACCAATACTTAAATGAGCTTGGCTTCACAAAAGCAAAGGATCTTTTGGCGTATCATATGAAAAGTGACTTCGAGATGCCAGAGGTGATCAAGAAAGTAGCACTTAGGGCCGAAGAGAAGGCCAATATTACTTATCGAACAGTTTCAAAGAAGAACTGGACGAAAGAAATTGATTTAATGTACAGCATCTATAACGATGCGTGGGAGCAGAACTGGGGCTTTGTTCCAATGACAAAAGATGAGTTCTATGCCATGGCCGCAGATCTAAAAACTGTTGCAGATGAAAAACTGATTCTCTTTGCTTTAGTTAATGGAGAAGTGGCCGGTTTTATTGTTTGTCTCCCCGACTTCAATCAAGTGCTACACAAAATTCCAGATGGAAAGCTATTTCCAAAAGGAATCTTTCAAGTCCTTCGCGCGCCAAAACTTATCGACGGTGTTCGCGTCATTACAATGGGTGTGAAAAAGAAGTACCGTTTATATGGACTTGAATCAATTCTGTATTACAGATGCCATGAGAATATTAAGCAATATAAAAAATATAAGAATGTAGAGATGAGTTGGATATTAGAAGATAATCTTAATATGAATAAACCACTCATTCGCATGAACGCGGTTCCATATCGCACATATCGAATTTTTCAAAAAGAGTTATAATGAAAGTTTTAGTTACTGGTGCAACAGGTTTTGTCGGCTCACATCTATGTGAAAAGTTAACTCAACAAGGTCATGAGGTTTTTGCCCTTGTAAGAAGTCCTCAAAAGGCAGAGAGACTAGAACTACCTGGTGAATATATCAAAGGCAACCTTGAAGAAGAATCAATTAAATCTTGGGTAAAGAGACTTCCACAAGATATCGACTGTATAATCCATACGGCCGGTGTTGTATCTGCAAAACATTCACTTACCTTTGCAAAAACTAATCATCTCGCAACTGAAATTTTAATTAAGGCCTTAAAAGATAAATATGAAAATCTTCACTTTATGCTTATCTCTTCTCAAGCTGCCGCTGGCCCTTCTGCACAACTAATAGACGAAAGCATCGATTGTTTACCAGTCTCTGCCTATGGCCACTCTAAGCTGGCCGCCGAAAACGCTGTTAACAAGCTTTCACCAAAGAGTTGGAATACGACAATAATTCGTCCACCTATGGTTATCGGCCCTCGTGACAGTGCTGTTCTTGATGTCTTTAAAATGGTAAAAGGTCGAATTGTTACTGGCCCTGGACTTAATTTTAAAAAGAAGAAATATAGCGTCGTTAATGTCTTTGATCTAGTGGATGCGATTATACTTTGTGCCTCGCAAACAAAGACAGAAGTTTATAAAGAAACATACTTTGTGACATCTATTGATGAAGTAACGTTTGAAGAGCTAATCAATGAAATTTCAGCTGCACTTGGTATTAAGAAGGTCATGTTTATGGCCCTACCTATTTGGTTTCTAAGGATTGTAGCAGGGATTATCTATACTCTTCCAATTCACTTACCTCTTACAGGGGATAAGATTAATGAACTAGAACAAGACGCCTGGCTTTGTAGCAACTCAAAGATTAAGGGCCTAGGCTTTATTCCAAATTACAACTTGAAGGATACCATTGAAATGACAGCTAAGGATTACCAAGAGCGCAATTGGCTCTAATCTAATTTAATCTTCCTTAGGCCCCGTCACTGTTCTAAACACATAGTCCCATAGCGGTGAACTTACACCGTACTTCGCTTTCTCATGTCTAAAGTGGTGTTGTAGGTGAAACTTTTTTAAGTAGCGCCCTACTTTTCCACTCATCTTAAAATGATGAGTCGCATAGTGAATATAATCGTAGCAAAGATAGCCTACTGTGAAAAAGGCCATAAATCCTGGCATGTAAAAAGCAGGAATAAATAATGAAAAGAATAACCAAATCAAGGCCATAATAAGAATGGCCGGTACAGGAGGCATAACCAGTCTTGTCGGGTCATTTGGGTCATCGTGATGAAGTCCATGAAAAAGGAAGACAAATCGCTCAGAAAGAGGACCAATCGGCCTTAAATGGAAAACAAAGCGGTGTAGAAGGTACTCTGTAAGAGTCCAAATAATAAGACCACTCACAGCACATAGAAGCATCTGTAAATGAGTATAACCAAGTTCAAAATATGAACGATAAATTAGAAATCCTATAAATGGTGTCCAAAGAACCAAAGGTACAATTGGATGGACATGCGTAAATGACTCAAGAATAGGATTTTTAAATATTCTAATTGATTCGTATTTTTTCACTTCTTCTACCTAATTAAATATCACATATTTCTATCAAAATTTTTCTTTAAAGTCAGCACAGGCCAGCTATTTGAGCATGTAAAATTCGTTTCACTAAGTCATCAAAATATTAAATCAAAAATAGTAATATTTTATAATGTCAGAAAACAGAGAAACATATTTTATAGAGTGTGTAAATACCCTATAGTAAGTGCATAAGAATAATGGACTAAGTTAATCTCTAGTGCGAGCTACTGTAAGAAAAAATCTCTTGTGGTTTCTGTAAAATAGAATAAACTTATTAATAAGCAGAGACAAAAAATTAAAGACACTTCGGCGTTTCGGGAAAGGACTTTTTAGGAACGTCGTTTTTTTTACCTCAACTCACTTCAAAATACCTTCAATCCCCTTTTAACTAGTTCTAATTTCTTCGATATAGGGCTTCCACTGTCCCATCCACTGATTCATTGACGCATTAACTAATGATTTGCTCTCGGGATGTACAGTAACACTACAATAAGTAAGACTTAACGTATCTTGGTGCTTTCCTGCATCAATAGAAGGGATATTATTCCAAGTTCCGGTATTAAAGTAATAGCGTCCTTCTGGAAATCGTCTCCACTCTTGTAGGTGGGTATGTCCCATAACAACTGTATGGATTGAGCTGTCGCGATCCAGGATTCGTCTGGCCATACGCTCATAGCGTGGATAGATTGTGATTTGTTGTAGGATTTTTATATTAGTTTTAAAATTTGAATTTTGACGTGTGTAATAATTTGAATGAGTCTTGATAACATAATTTATACAAGTCATAAAAAGCCGCCAAAAGAATCTCGTATCATTAAAAAGACACCACTTCACGTATGAAGACATTGGCCTAACCTTATCAATATAAGGTCGCTCTTTTTTAAGCTTTGGAAGGACATTGATGCAAAATAGAGAGCCCCATGGAAAGTTAAGAATTTCTTTTCCTCCAGGTCCACGAATGAATTGCTTGGCCTTTGGAACAGTGTTGACTGCCTCGAAACGATGTCCGTGCTCTACATGAAGGCCATTTTCTAAGAAAGTTTCAGTAAAGAAGATATTATCACCACAAATTTTAGAAAACTTCTCTTGAGCTCCCTTAAAAAGCATCCCTACATCATGATTTCCAACAACATAGACGACCCTCTTATGAGGTGCCCTTAGAAACTTTTTAAGTCCAGCAAAAAAGCGAGGGTGTCCTTTTGCAATATCTTCAATTTGCTTGATTGTCATTTGCTCATCTACAACATGAGTAAAGACACCGTCTGAATCAATTTGAATAAGATTTAGAATATCTCCATTCATAATGATTGTGACAGGTTTTGAATAATACTCATTCGTTGAGAAGTAGTCACAGAATTCATAGAAACGATTATCTTCGAAGAAATCTTCTAAGATATTAAATTCACCGTTTTGCAGGTAACTACCTTTGCCTAAATGGAGATCAGATAAAATTAGATACTTCATATTTATGAGTCTGCTACACAGACTTTGCCACGTCCAGACTTTTTTGCTTCATACATCATTCTATCTGCCATTCCGATGATTTCATTACGTCCAGAAGCGTTAGTTGGGTAATTGGCAACACCAATTGAGACACTCAGTTGGACGTCTTCATCCTCATGAGTATTGATTTCAAGATCAGCTTCGATCTTATAAACAGTCGACTTAACTCGGTTAAGAATTCGTTGACCAATCATCTTAGCGTCTTTTAGAGAAGAATATGGGGCAAGAACAACAAATTCGTCTCCCCCATAACGATAACAAAGATCATCTTCTCTAACTGTTGCACGAATAGTTTCAGCAACCTGCTGAAGTAAACTCGTTCCAATTAAGTGGCCATGGCCATCATTGATACTTTTAAAATAATCAATATCAATGAAAATCAAAGAGAATGAGCGCTCTAATGCTTCAAACTCTCTAATAGCAGCATCAATATCACTTTTAAACTTTCTTTGATTATACAGTCCTGTGACATCATCAACATGTGCTAAGGCCTGAAGACGTTGTAGTTCTTTGACTCGTAAAAGGCTTCTAAATTTCGATTGAATATAATTTTCTATTTGATTAAAGATTTCTGTTGAATACTCTCCATTAAGAACTAGGTATAAGCTTTGGCTACCATTAAAGCCGACTTCCACGAAGCGGTACTTATCACCTTCGATATCAACGTGCAGCTTCTGCGTCTTTAAGGCCCCCATAAGTTCTTGATAGACCTTACTTGGGTACTCTTCAATAACTTTATTATTATAGAAATCTCGAATGATGGGATTTGCCGAATCATTATCAAGTGTTGCAAAAACAAGTGGCGTTTTTGAATCAAACTCTGTCCTAATAAAATCACGAAAGGACTTCAAAATGATATTGAAGTTATGCTCTTCAACATTTTGACAGATAAAATCTAAAAGTGCTTTATATTGTTTTTCCAGCATATTAATTATTAATCATCCAATCCTAATTCATCATCTAATTCTAATGTATCAGCAACCACATTCAAAGATCCCCTTAAGTTTGTTATAAGACGTTCAAGTTTTTGCTGCGCTAGCATTCTCTCTTTCTTCGCTTGTCTCTCGTTGATTGTAGTATTTTCCATATTAAACTCAAGAGTATCTATTTTACGCTTAAGCTCCAAGATCTTTTCATCTCTTGCTTTAATCTTGTTATCACTGTCAATGGCCATTAGCTCTAATTGACTTTCCAACTCCTGTTCACGTGCTCTAATACTTGTATGATCAATCTTTAGGCGCGTGCCAATCTCCGCCATCTCTTCTTTCATGGCCTTATTTTTCGCCTCACTTAATTCTAGGCCATGCTTATACTTGTCAAGCATCGACTTAGTCTCTTCAAATTCGATAGCATGACGTTTTTTGGCTATTGATAGCTCAATATTTTTTTCATCAACTTCTGTTCTTAAGTTAAGTGATTCTCTTTTTAAAATTTCAATCATGGCCTTAAGTTCGTTTAACTCAGATAGTAGATTGATTCGATCTTCCTTCAATTCAGTTACAGTAACTCTCAGATCTAGAAGCTGGTCTTCACTCAGTGAGCTTAAAATGTGCCCAGGATGAAAATTAATATTTGCACTGGCATAAGTTCGAGAAGTCCCATGTTCAGATGAAGCAAAGTCTTGTGGAGCTTCTGCTACAGGAGTCTCAACTGCTCCATGGCCATTCATATCAAAATTAGAAGTTTCATCTGTTGGCGATACAGCTGTCACTGTTAGTGTTTCTTCTGATGAGACAGAAGGTATCTCGTGGTGTTCTTGGTTTGCCTCAACCATACCATCAAGCTGTGCCATTGTATCTTCAGCTTCAATTGAGTCTTGCACCATAAGACTTTCAACTTCGTCTGTGATGTCATCTTGCTCAAATGTATCAAAAGACATATCAAGGTCTGAATCTAAGTCTGCATCAACATCCTCGAAGTCTCCTAAATCATCAAGCTCCCCTAGACTATCTAGGTCGCTCAAGTCTCCAAGGTCATCATCGAGTTCATCATCAAGATCATCACCTAGTGACATTTCAATTTCACTGAGTTCATCATCCAGATTATCCAAGTCATTCAAATCGTCTGCATTGTCCATTTCGCCTAGGCTCATCTCAATGTCATCTTCAGAGATATCTTCTTCAAGTTCTTCAACTTCTTCTACTTGGGCCTCTGGTGTATCCGCAACTTTATCTTCAACAATAATGGGATTATTATCCAGGTCGAGATCATCCTCACGAGCAGCATCAATTGATGCATTAGGAATAGTATCGCCTTCTTGAGTTAAATTAATCTTAATGCTTGATGAAAAGTCCATATCTAGATCGTTTGGAGAATCTGAATTTGCTGGAGCATTCTCAACAATATCCCCTTCAGCACAAAGATCAATGGCACTTACATCATCAAAGTTAAGCTCGATTCCTTCGTCTAGTGGAGAGCTAGCTTCATTATTTAGTTGAGAAAAGTCAATATTTGTGTCAACGAGCGTTAAGGAAGTTTTCTCCTGTGCGTCACTAATTGTCTCAGTATCGCTTCCAAGAACTTCATCAACTGCATTTTGAATTTTCTCACTTTCAGCAAGTAAATCTTCTTGTTGCTTCTTTTCTGCTGACATATTTTTCCCCATCGCGGCCATGCAAAACGTATGAAATTTATTTAAATATGGCCTATTCTTAAATCCTTACCCTCTGCTTTTCGCCTTTTTTTGAAAAAAGTTAAGTATTTACGACTAGTAAAGATATTTTATCGAAAGTTATTTTGCTTTTTAGGGGATAAATACTTGAGTAGTGGTAAAAAAATGTTCTACAATATTAGGTAGTTATCAAATATAAAGGCTTTTCATGATTAAAAAACTATTATTTTTATCGACTATTATTACATCGACTATTTTTTCTATGAGTAGTGTCGCTCAGGAATTCTATCCATCAAATCTGCTTTTATTAAATGATTACTTCGCACACCATGTGATCGTTGCAGAGAAATCAACTCATACACTCTATCTATATGAAAATAACAATGGCCTACCACGATTAATTAAAACTTATCAGATGGCCACAGGTCAAAAGGTTGGAAATAAGTCTTACCAAGGTGATCGTAGAACACCAGAAGGTGTTTATCATTTCAATCAATTTATTGAGCACAAAGACCTCATCAAGAGACATGGAGAACTTGGTGCGCAATACGGGGTTGGAGCATTTGTTCTTAACTACCCTAACCCAATTGATAAGGCCCAAGGAAAAACAGGTGGCGGAATCTGGCTTCACTCAACAGACAACGAACCAAGAATTGACAAAGGTCTTGATTCAAAAGGATGTCTAGTTGCTCACAATATCAACTTAATTGATATTTCAAAGTTTATTGAAATTAATAAGACTAATATTGTTGTTGTTCACAACCTGAAATTTTTCAACAAAGAAACATGGTTAAAAGAAAAAAATGAAATATTAGATACAGTTAACGGTTGGCTAACAGCTTGGTCAACGGAGAATATTAAAGACTACCTAAGCTTCTATTCACGTACAGAATTTGTTGATCCAAGCCGTGGGAACTATAACTCTTTTGCACAATACAAAAGGGCCGTATTTGCAAACCCTGGCACACCATCAATTCAACTTAAGAATCTTACCGTCTTAAAAGCTGATGACTATGTTGTCGTAACGTTTAAGCAAGATTACACTAGTAATACAATTAACGATATTGGAAAGAAAACACTCTATTTAAAACGTGACGCTTACTACAAGTGGAAGATTGTAGCAGAGCGATGGCAGCGTATTCCAATGGATATTACAAACGAGAGGGAGCACTTAAGTTTTGAACCATCACAAAGGTTCTTTACTTCGCAAGACCCAAAACAAATTTTCACATTGAATCTCACTTTAACGAGACCATATAGCGAAAATTAAAAGGGAACGGGATGTCCACACCATCAAGTAATTCGAAGGCAAAAAATAATTTGTCTTTTATTCTTTATGAAAATAATAAAGTGCCAAGGTACTTACAGCTTTCTCCACGTGAGTATAAAGCAATTCTTTATGTACCAGTTGTGCTAACAGTCTTTTCCATCTTTGCCCTAGCTGGGTCATATTTCTATACGAAGAATATCGAAAAGCTTATTAAGGCCAAAGAACCTCTTATTATAAAAAACCTAAGAGATGAGAACTCTACTCTGGCCCAGAAGAATACTGAACTAACAACTCTTAACCTTGATTTAACAAACCGTCTTGCAAATGAAACAATTAGTGCAGTGAGTGCAAGTTCACTTAATATTATTGCTCCTGTAAAAGGTCAAAAAGATCTAACTAGTCCTTCAAGTATTAATATTGAAGATCTTAAGGTTACTAAAAAGGATGATAAGGCAGAACTAAACTTCAATATTATCAATATAACTAAAGATAATAATAAGGTTTCCGGCTATATTCATATCTTCTTATTTGATGGAAATAACTACTTTCACTATCCAGAAGGTGGAGACTCAATTAGAAACTTCTCTCTTAACTACACAAAAGGTGAATCATTTGCGACATCACGCTTTCGTCCTGTAACAGCGAAGTTCGATATGCCTAAGAATAAAACTGTAATGTTTAAAATTCTAATCTTTAACCGCCTTGGTGATATTGTTCATCAACAACTTTTCAGAGAAGAGATTAAATAAGGGCATATTATGGATTTAAGAGATCAAAATTTTACTTTTGTCGGTATTGGCTCGGTTATAAAAGGTGATATCGTTCTAGCAGGGCCTTCACATATTTGTTCAACGATCGAAGGTGATATTCAAATCGATGAGAAACATCAACTGACAATTGAGCCTCAAGGTAATGTAAAAGGACGAATTCGCTGTGGAGACCTAAATATCTATGGCGTTGTTTGTGGTGATATTACCGCACAGGGAAAGGTAAAGGTCTTCCCTACAGGAACAGTTAAAGGTCAAATTGTTGCTAAGAATATTAATATTGCTCCAGGAGCAAAGGTTAATATGCAAGGGCATACTCTAGAGTCGTAATTTATTTTTTTTTTAACGAATTAAACGATCAAGAATTCCGCGATTAAACTTAAAGACAATCCCTAACGAAATTAGATTCTCGTGTCCATTACCATTTTCTTGGTAAGTATAACCTGATTGAAAGTGTAGCTTTCTTCCAATATGAAAAAAATCATATGCTACGCCTAGTCTTAGGCCACCTAATGTCGTATTTCTTTTCAGCCCGTAAGTACTTGCGGCCCCTGCAAAAATATTGTCATCCGTGTTGTTTTCAAGGTAATCATTAAATGACGAAAATGCGTAACCTAACTTTATGGCAAGCCTCAGGGTCGGATAAAAGTGAAGTTCAACACCATAAATATTGAGAGATTGTACGGCCACACGATTAACTCCCCCATGACTGATATCGCCACTTAAATCTATACTTGTATAAAATGCCTCAATTCCAATGACTCGATTTCTTACCCCATAAGAAATATTGTAACCGATACCAGTGGTTGCCGTATCATATTGGTCCATTTTATCATTTGTTCCAATTCCAAAGATTCCATCTATTTTCAGGTATGAAAATTCGGCGCTGGCAGCTTGGCCAAGAAAGCACAGAATGAGTAGTGTGAATAGTTTTAAATATTTAGCTAAGCTCAATTAAACACCTCTAAGTTATTGTAACAAAAAGAAAATAAAATTTCCTGAAATGAGATAACCGGAAGATTTTTCTCAATTTAATCTATTTAAAACTAGAATTAACTTTATTTTCGGCCCACCCCGATTCTTTAGGCATGAGAAAGTTTAAAATTATACAGCTAATATTTTTTATCACCTTAATCCATGGCCTAACTTCTTGTGAGGAGGTTGAATCAGTTATTAAAGCAGAGCCCCTGCCAGCACCTAGTGGTAACTATCTAGAGCCAGGAGATATCATTGTAATGAATTACACTGCCGATTCGATTGTCCAACTTGATAGTAATGGAGTTTTTAAAAGAACAATCTATCAAGTGACAGGCAATAGTGTTTTGCTTTTGGCACTAGGTTGGTCAAATGAGAAAAACCAACTTCTATTTACAACTGATGGTAATGACCGAGTTTTAGGAGTAAATGCTTATACAGGAAAAGTTTCTGATGTGATTGTTCACTCAGGTCTTAATGGTAGCCTTAGGGGTGTGACAGAATTAGTAAATGGAAATATTGCTGTTCTTGAGTCAAATAATCTCGAACTATTTACACCTCTAGGAGATGGCCATCAAAGAGAGACTTCTGGTTTTCCAATTACAAATATTATTAGTACTGGACAAGGAATGGCACCACTAGCAGATGGTGGATTTTTAATAAGCTCTCGTGGCTCTGATCAGATAAGAACTTATGATGAAGATGGTGTACAACAAAATAGTGTTGGAAGTCCTGCCGGCGCAAATGATGGCTACTTTGCTATCGAGTTAGATAATGGAGATATTGTCGGTATATGGAATGGAACGACAGACCAAGTAGTTGAATATGACAGTTCTCTAAGCGCAACAGGAGCGAGCTATAGTAATACAACATACCTTACAAATCCAAGAGGTGTCGCACAACTACATAGTGGTAATATTATTGTTTCTGATTATTCATATAATCACTTAGTGGAAATTGATATTAGTGATTACTCTTTAGTTAGAACAATTGGGCAAGGCCTTTCAGGCCCTACCCATGTTCTGGTTGTACCAGATTATTGATTAGAGAAAATTCTTATAAGAATAAGTTTTAATCTTTCCTATTTTGCTTAAGGCCTTCTTCATAGACTTATCACCAAGAACTACAATTTGTACCTTATCATATGGGAAGGCCGCATAGATTGTCTTTGCGACATCCTCCTGCGAGATCTTATCAACAGACTCCGTGTACTCAAGGAATCGTTTGATATCAACTTGAGAATTATCAAGACTTACAAGTTGTCTCATAAAGCTTGAAGGCTTTTGAAATTGAAAAGCAAATCCACCCTTAACGGCCTTTCTAACTTTTTCAATTTCTTCCATCGATATATTTGTTGGCACAGAATTGTCTTTTAATATCTTCACGACTTCTTGAACCATCTGCCCTACTGTTTCTTCCTTTGTAAAAGTAGAAAGAATCGAGCGGCCATAATCTTTTTGCATACCAGCTGTAGCCCAGGCCGAATATGTTAGCCCTCTTTTTGTTCTTAGTTCTTTAACAAGAATCGATGTGAATCCACCACCTAAGTATTGAGACATAAATTCTAGATTTTCAAAACCAGGATCCTCTTTTTTTGCAATATAAACCCCTGCTCTAACTTGTGCTTGATTTGCCTTAGGGACTTCAACAAAGTGTATAAGAGGTTTCTCAGGATTAAATTTCTTTATCTCTTTAACCTCAGTATCCAATCTTCTGATGAAGCTTGCTTTAGCATTGAAGCCACATTCGTCTGTAATAATATTTTTGACTTTAAGAAGTGAACGTGGCCCAGTGATATAAACTTTCTTTTTCACATCATCTCTAAAATACTTCAGGCGACTTTGAAGATAGGCCCTCTTAATACGCTTAATATCTGCAAGCCTACCTCTAACATCTGAAACGTATGGAGTTCCCTTAAGGCTTATTGAACGAAAGGCAATAGAAGCTAGCTCACCGTGATTAGATACTAGGTTTTGCCTTTGAGCGATGAGAGACTTCTTTGCCTTAGATAACTCTTGGTTTGGATAAACTGCATCCCTAAATATATGACAAATTTTCTTTGTTGTTGGAATCACATCTTTTGCAAGTCCACTATAAGAATAGCTTGAGAATTCATGTGTTACATTTGAAGTAGTTGAAACACCATAGAATTCTAAATTGTCCGCAATTTCATTTAAGCTAAAACGATTTGTCCCACTCTCTAGTAGGTCAAACATCATCTTAGTTACACCTTTAGTACGTCCGTCTTTAATTGCACCATCTGCAAAGAAGATCGTAACATTGTAAGTTGGAAATTTATCATCTTGAATATAAGTGACATCAATATTGTCCCACTTAAACTTTTCAATTTTATCGACAAGTTCATTGGCACCAACACTTACGAATGTAGATGCAATGATTAATGATTTTAAAATTTTATTCATAGCTACTAACCCTTTCATTCTAGTTACGATCCCAAATTGATAAGAATACATATTCGTTACCAGAGATATAACGACGACAAACATCACGTACCTGATCAACAGTCATTTCACTGTAGCTCTTTAGCTGTTTCTTATATTCTTTATAGTCACCATTAAAAAACTCTGATGACCCTAAAAAGCTTGCTAAACCATCATTTGTAGAGATCGCTTCATAGTACTGCTTAAGCAGCATATTCTTAGTTTTTTGAACAGCACGTGGAGTGATTGCTTTAGAGCAAGATTTCTTTAATGTTCGTAGTAATCGACGGCGAGTATCTTTGATCCCTTTCTTTGGAAGCAGCTCTCCTCCAATAACAAAAATTCCGCCATTTTTTAGGCCATAATTATATGAATAAACTTTTGAAAGTCTTGGCGACTTAGAAACAACATAATTTTTAACAAGATAAGAGCTTGTTCCAGTTCCTAAAATATCAGATAAGAAATCTAGGGCATATGAGTCTTCATGAGTAACTGAAACTGCAGGAAAAGCTAGTCTAAACATTGGGTTCTTAGATTGCCCCTTAAGGCTTCTAACGTAAGGAAGCTTTGCTTGTCTCTTATATCTTCCAGCATCATCAAGCTTTGACTTTTTTGCTTCAAGATTCTTATTCATTGGAATTTTTCCAATTGTTTTTTTCACTTTAGAAAGTATTGAAGAAGGATTGATATCTCCAACAATTACCATAATAGCATTATTTGGAGCATAGAAATCATGATAAAACTCAAGCATTTGCTTACGATCTAAATCCTTTACGTCTTTAGCATCACCAATGACAGAGCCTCCATATGGAGTTCCTTTAAACATTGCTTTCATCATAGCAAGGTGAATCTTTCCACTTGGCCTATTTTCATAGCGCATCTTTCTTTCTTCAAGAACAACTTGTCTTTCTTTTTCAAAAGGCACTTCTTCAAGCATTAAATTTGCCATTCTTTCAGCTTCAAGTTCAATCATTTTTTCAACAGTAGGAGCTGCAATATTTTCGTAGTAAACCGTGTTATCAAATGTCGTGTATGCATTTGAGTTCCCACCATATGTTTCAATATAGTCTGAGAAGTACTCTGCTGGAAAATTCTTTGTCTTCTTAAACATCATATGCTCAAGAAAGTGAGTTGCTCCAGTCGTGCCCTTTCTTTCGTAGCGGCCACCGACATCATAAAATGTGTAAATTGAGGCAATCGGTAATTTCGAGTCTCGAACAAGTAGTAAGCGCAGGCCATTATCTAAAGTATACTTTTGCACATCAATATTAAGCTCAAGAGACCCTAGATCTGTGTTGCCAGAGTGTTTTGCTTCATTTGTTGATGAACATGATGAGTTTAGAAAAAGAGCTGCAGTAATAAAGGCAAATAAATTAATTGCTTTAAACATCAAATCTCCAATAAAAGTTAATATAAATAGCTTAAAAACTTATGATTTTCTTGGCAATATAAAGTTATGAATTTATTAGTTACGTTCCTAGGTACCGGAACAAGTACAGGTATTCCAATGTTAGGCTGCAGCTGTCCAGTTTGCACGAGCTCTAATAAACACAATAAACGTTTGCGAACATCATTTTTAATCCAACATGATGATACCACAATTCTCTTTGATACGGGGCCAGATCTTCGCACGCAATTATTGCGTGAAGGAGTTCAAGATATCAGTGCGGTGATTATTTCACATGCTCATGCAGACCACTTGAACGGTATTGATGACATAAGGCCATTCACTTTTAAACATCCTATCAACCTCTACACAGATCAAAGCAGTGCCCATATTATCAAAAATAGATTTGGTTATATTTTTGGAAATAACCCTGGTCACATTGGCTCAAGTCCGAGGCTTTTGCTCAACGAAATTGAACTAAATGCAATAACTAGGATTTGTGATTTAAGATGTGAATTTATTGAACTGCCCCATGGTAATGGTATATCACTTGGCCTTATTATTGGAAAGCTGGCGATCATATCAGACTGTCATGAAATCCCACAAAGAGAGATCGATAAGTTGCGCTCATATGATTTAGACTCACTCATTATTGACTGCGTGCGACATAAGCCACACCCGGCCCATCTCTACGTAAAGCGCAGCTTTGAATACATCAGAAAAATAGGTGCTAAGCATAATTACCTGACTCATATGGGCCATGAGCTTGATCACAGCAGCTTGCAAAAAGAGTGTGACCATCACTTTCCAGATGGAAGTGTCAAAGTTGCCTATGACGGGCTAAAATTCGAGGTTTAATATATTGTAATAGCAAATGAAAACAATTATATTTGCCTCATATATTTTATGAGTATTTTAACGCCTTCAATTTAATGGAGTTTTTATGATTATTGGTGTTCCTAAGGAAATTAAAAATAACGAAAATCGCGTAGGTCTAGTTCCAGGTGGTGTAAGACAGCTTATCCACGATGGTCACGAAGTTTACGTGGAAACTAATGCAGGTATTGGAATTGGTATTTCTGACGAAGCATATATTCAAGCTGGTGCAAAGATTCTTCCATCTCTTGAAGAAGTATTTGAAAAATCAACAATGATCATTAAGGTTAAAGAGCCTCAAGCAAGAGAGATCGCTCTTTTAAAACCACACCATATTCTTTACACATACCTTCACCTTGCGGCGGATGAGCCACAAACAAAGGGTCTTATGGAGTCAGGATCAACTTGTATTGCATACGAAACGATCCAACCAGCAGATGGCTCACTTCCACTTCTAACTCCAATGTCAGAAGTAGCAGGAAGAATGGCAACGCAAATTGGTGCTTCTTACCTACAAATTGACCACGGTGGAAAAGGTGTACTTCTTGGTGGTGTACCAGGTACAAGAAGAGCAAAAGTAACTGTTATCGGCTGTGGTGTTGCGGGGACTAACGCAATTAAGATGGCAATGGGAATGGGTGCTGATGTTACAGCAATCGACCTTTCGACTAAACGCCTTGCTGAGCTTGATGACCTATTTGATAACAGAATCACGACTCTATTTTCAAATATCGACAATATTGAAAAAACAGTACAAGAGTCAGATCTTGTTATTGGTGCAGTTCTTGTTCCAGGAGCAAAGGCACCAAAACTTGTAACAAGAGAAATGATTTCTAAAATGGAAAAAGGTTCAGTTGTAGTTGATATCGCTGTCGACCAAGGTGGATGTATTGAGACTTGTAAGCCAACGACTCACCAAAATCCAACTTTCCTAGTTGATGGAGTTGTTCACTACTGTGTTGCAAATATGCCAGGTGCTGTAGCTCAAACTTCTACTTATGCACTGACAAACGTAACTCTTAAATATGCTCGCATGATTGCAAAATACGGGGTTGAAGAGTCTGCAATGATGGACGACGCATTCAAGAAAGGGATCAATATCTACAAAGGTAAACTTGTGTACAAGCAAGTTGCTGAAGATCTAAACCTTGAGTACACTCCACTTAACCTAAACTAAGACTTAAAATATTGGCCCCAAGCTGGGGCCATTTTCTTACCAAAAAGAGCTTACTCCCTAAATATCCACACTAAATAACTGTCATTTTTCTTAAAATATCTTACATTGTGAAGTTAATTTAAAATTAACCTTCGTATTTTTTTCAATTTCACTTAATTCTCGATAAAAACTCTCAACTGTTATTTTTTAAGGGGGAGAAATGTCAAAAATTCTAATCGGGCTTATGCTCGTATGTTACACTCTCGCTGCGAATGCAAGCGATCATCAATTAAACTTCTCATTCAACGGTGGTGATAATGATGTACAAGTACTAGCTAAAGAAGTTGAAGTTACTAAGTACAAAGAAGAGCCATACGAAGGGACATGCTACCGCCAAATTCCATACCAAGAAACAGAATGTGGATATGAAACAGACTATCGTAGAGAATGTCGTTGGGAGCCAAGTCGTCAAGTCTGTGAAACAGATTACGATTACCAATGTCGTTATGAAACAAAATATCGTCGTGAATGTACACGTGGGCCTTCGAGACAAGAATGTCGTACCGTTCCAGGTCAAAGAGTTTGTCGCACAGTAAATGGAAGACAAGAGTGTCGTCAGCGTGATAGCCGTCGCGTGTGTGAAACAAAACCAGGTCGCGAAATTTGTCGTTCAGTACCATATCAAGATCGTGTTTGTCGTAATGTTCCAATTAGAAGATGTCACACTCGTCCAGGGCGAAATATATGCGACAATGTTCCTTACCAAAAATATGTATGTCGTGATGTTACGAAGTACCGTTCAGAGCCGTACTCTTGTACAAAGACTCGTACAGTTGCATACAAAGAGATGGAAAACGTAACTCACAAAGTGAAAGTACAATATCTTGGTGCAATTGATAAGGCCGATGCTAACTTCACACTTAAATTCAGTGATGAACTAAAGAGCTTTGATACTCTCGTACAAAACTTAAATAAGGAAGCGACTCAAGTGAACTTCCAAGTATCAGACTTCACAAGAACTTCTGACTACAGCTATGAGTCAACTCTTAAGGTAGAGTTCTTCGATCTAGATGAAGCAAAAGCTCCAATTCTAGTTAATCCAGAAAAAGTAAAAGTTGGCATTAAAGGTCAATTCGAACTAGAGCTTTCTAACTATACAGAAGGCATGGAGCAACTTAGAGCAGAAATTGTAGTTTACGATAAAGAAAAGAAGAAGATTCACTTTAAGAAAATAATTGATCTCTTAACTTTCAATAAGTCTCTACTTGAGAATGGAAATATTCTATTCAAAGAAGAGCTAAAGAAACATGGGTTTGAAAAGATTAAGAAATTTCCTCTCGGACCTTTTGAAAAGGCACGAGAGCTTAAGGTTACGCTTACATTCTTCCCACTAGTATCAAAAGTACCAGGGCAAGAGCTAAAGTCAGTAACGTACACATTAAATACAAAAGCTAAGTTTTAATAAATTGGCCCTTATTTAAAATAAGGGCCTTCTTCAATATTAGGGAATTGATGAAGGCCACTTATAATAAAGAACCCTCTATTTTCGTATAGAGGGTTCTTCTATTATTTTCTCCTCACAATTATCTAGTAAAAAGAAGTTATATTTAATCGAATTGCCGCTAGGCATTGTTTACGGGACCTTAAATGCTACGTATCATTTTGATTAAACAAAATTTAATTTATTTTAAGTAAGGGAGAGAAGAATGCTTAAAAGCTTAATGGCCGTACTAATGATGGCCACACTAGTTGTCTCATGTTCAGGAAAGAGCGGCGCCAATAAATCAACTTTTGTCTATTGTTCAGAGGGCTCTCCTTCTGGTTTTAATCCACAATTCTTAACAGATGGGCCTTCACATAATGCTGCAGTCTACCCTCTTTATAATCGACTTGTTAAATTTGAAACGGGATCGACCAATATCATACCTTCAATTGCTGAGAGCTGGACGATCTCTGATGATCAGCTAACTTATACTTTCAACATTCGTAAAGATATCAAGTTTCATACAACAAAAGAATTTAAGCCAACTCGTAATCTTGATGCCAGTGATGTCGTCTGGTCATTCAATCGAATGTTCAAAAAAGATCACCCATACCATAAAGTAAGTGGAGGAATCTATGAGTATTGGGATGGAATGGGAATGAGTAATATTATTAAGAGTATTGAGCAAACAGATAAGCATCAACTCCAAATTTCATTACACCACCCAGAAGCTCCCCTACTTGCAAATTTTGCCATGGCCTTCACTAGCGTTCTATCTCGCGAATATGGTGAAAAAATGTTGGCCGCACAAACTCCGGAGGTTCTGGATCGAAAGCCAGTTGGTACAGGACCATTTATTTTTAAGTCTTACCAAAAAGATACAATGATCCGCTATATTGCAAATGAGCAATACTTTAACGGTGTTCCAAAAATTAAGCGTATGGTTTTTTCTATCACACCAGATGCCTCTGTTAGAACGCAAAAACTTGTCGCCGGTGAATGTCACCTAGCAACTCAACCTGCACCAACTGATATTGCTGCACTTGATGCTAATAAAGACATTAATGTTCTTTCTGGCCCAGGGCTAAATGTTGGCTATCTTGCTCTTAATACACAGAAAAAGCCATTTGATAATATTCATGTAAGACGTGCCATTAACTATGCACTTAATCGCAAAACATATATTGAACCAATATATCTTGGATATGCAACAGTTGCTAAGAACCCAATGCCACCAACTATTTGGGGATATAATAGCGACATTAGAGATTATGATTACAATATTGAGATGGCCAAAGAAGAGTTAAAAAAAGCAGGACTCGCCGATGGCTTCAGTACAACTCTTTGGACCCTTCCTGTTTCTCGTCCCTATAATCCAAATGGAAAAAAGATGGGTGAACTTATGCAAGAAGACCTTGCAAAGATTGGTATTAAGGTTGAGCTAGTCACTTACGACTGGCCAACTTACCTTAAGAAGGCCCATGCAGGCGAACACGCAATGCTACAAATGGGTTGGACTGGTGATAATGGTGACCCTGATAATTTTCTCTATATGCTTCTAAGTTGTGAAGGTGCGAAGGCCGGATCAAATTATGCTAACTGGTGTAATAAAGATTATGACCGCGAAGTTATTGCGGCCAAGCGTCTAAGCGGTAAGAAAGAACGTGCGGCCCACTACATGAAGGCGCAAGAAGTATTCAAAAAACAAGTTCCTTGGATCACTTTATTCCACTCAACTGTACACCGTGCAATGAGAAGTAATGTGAAGGGATATAAGATTCACCCACTAGGAAATGATATCTTTGATAAAGTTTCACTAGAGTAATTTAGATTAATATATGAAAAAATTCTTAAAAAAACGCTTTCTACAGCTAATCCCTACACTCATTGGGATTAGCTTATTTTCTTTTATTGTCGTGCGCTTAGTTCCAGGTGACCCAGTTCTACTTTTACTAGGTGAACGCGGAGCTGATCCAAAAGTCTATGCGGCCATGCAAAAAACCTTAGGTCTTGATCGTCCAATCTTAGAACAGTACTTCATTTATATGAAAAATATTTTCACTGGTGATTTTGGAATCTCCATTGTAACAAAACAAACTGTTACCAATGAATTCTTTTCACGATTTCCTGCAACCTTGGAGCTTGGAATTTGTGCCATGATCTTTGCTATCTTAATAGGAATACCGGCCGGTGTTTATGCTGCCTTAAAACGCAACTCTTTCATGGATTACCTCCTAATGGGTACTTCACTCGTTGGCTATTCAATGCCTATTTTTTGGTGGGGATTAATTCTTATCATTATCTTTTCAGTTAATATGGGAATCACACCAGTATCTGGTAGAATGGATGTTCTCTTTGACGTACCTAGAGTTACAGGTTTGATGTTAATCGATACACTAAATCCAGAGGTAATTTCTTTTGATGGATTTGCACCTTTTAGCTCTGCACTAAAACACCTCATTCTTCCAACAATTGCCATGGGGACAATTCCTCTTGCCGTTATATCTCGAATGACGAGATCAAGTGTCCTTGAAGTATTAAAAGCACCTTATATTCAAACGGCCAAGGCCAAGGGACAAAGCTATCAAAAAATCGTTTGGAAGCACGCTGTACGCAATGCTCTGATTCCTATTGTAACGGTAATTGGCCTTCTTTTTGGAAGTATCATCACTGGCGCTATCCTAACGGAGACAATCTTTTCTTGGCCAGGAATTGGACGCTGGCTTGTGGCAAGTATTCACGCCCGCGACTACCCAGTTATCCAAGGCGGAATTCTCTTTATTGCTCTGATGGTTATTTTCATAAATATGTGTGTGGATATTATCTACTCAATTGTTAATCCAAAAATCTCAGGTTCTAAATAATGGAAGTGCAAAACACTCAAAATTCAAATGTAACAAATATTCAAATTTTAAAAGAATTTATTGATCACTTCAGCGATAATAAAGGTGCGGTCTTTGGGCTCGCTCTTGTTTTAGGCTTTATTATTATCGCACTTCTTGCTCCTTTAATTGCCCCACACGGAGCAAGTGAGATCTTCCCTGGTCAATTACGTCTTCCTCCCTTTTGGGCAAATGATGGCTCATTCCAATTCATCTTAGGAACAGATGACCTAGGTCGAGATGTCTTCAGTCGTCTGATCTACGGTGCTCAAGTTTCACTCTTTGTTGGTATTTCAATTGTTCTAATCTCAACACTAGTAGGAACAATGCTAGGCCTTATAGCCGGATATTTTGGCGGTAAAACGGATGCCGTTATTATGCGATTTATTGACATCCTAATGGCCTATCCAAGTATTTTGCTTGCCATCATTGTTGTTTCAGTTATTGGACCTGGCCTTATGAATGCAGTTTTTGCTGTTGCTCTTGTGAGCATCCCATCATTTACACGTCTTATTCGTGCAAATGTTTTAGAGATTAAAAACCTTCAGTACGTACAAGCAGCAAAAACATTTGGAGCCTCTCCTATTCGCATCATGCTTAAAGAAATTTTACCAAACTGCATGGCCACATTAATTGTTCAAGTAACTCTTGGCCTATCAGAAGGGATTCTCTCTACTGCGGCACTAGGTTTCCTAGGACTTGGAGTCCAGGCTCCTACACCAGAATGGGGAATTATGCTAAGTGATGCAAGGCCTTATATTCAAAGTGCTCCTTGGCTTGTGACACTACCTGGTCTTTGTATTCTGGCAGTTGTATTGGGACTAAACCTTTTTGGTGACGGTCTTAGAGATGCACTCGACCCTAAACTTAAACGATAAAGAAATAAAATATGAGCTTATTAAAAGTAAAAAATCTAAATATACAATTTAAAACCAAAAAAGGACTCATTCATGCTGTCCGAAATGTTTCATTTGAAGTTGAAGCAAGTGAGACACTAGGAATTGTTGGAGAATCGGGCTGTGGAAAGAGTATCACGAATATGGCGATCATGGGTCTTCTTGATGACAACGCCGTTGTAACAGCAGATGAGTTAAGCTTTAATGGCGTTGATCTGCAAAAGCTTAACGAGAAATCATGGCAACAAATTCGCGGTGGAGATATCAGTATGATTTTCCAAGATGCCATGAGTAGTCTTAACCCATGCTATACAGTTGAAAATCAAATTGAAGAAGTTCTACTGATTCACGAACCAAAGCTTTCAAAACAAGAACGAAAAGATCGTGTTGAAAGACTACTCGTCCAAGTTGGAATTCCTGCACCAAAAGAGCGTATGAAGGCCTACCCACATGAACTCTCAGGAGGGATGGCCCAAAGAGTAATGATTGCCATGGCCATCGCCTCTGGCCCAAAACTTTTAATTGCGGATGAGCCAACGACGGCCCTTGATGTTACTGTTCAACAACAAGTCCTCGAACTCTTAGATGAAATTCAAAAAGAAACTGGTATGGCAGTTATTTTTATTTCTCACGACCTTGCGGTTGTTAAGGACTTCACACAAAACTTACAGGTAATGTATGCAGGAGAAGTAATTGAAAAAGGGCCAACTATGGCCGTGATTAACTCTCCTCGACATCCTTATACATCAGGGCTTCTTAAATCAATTCCATCATTTTCGAATGATATAGACGCTCCCCTTTACTCAATAAAAGGAATAGTACCAGATTTAGGAAATCGCCCTACTGGTTGCCAATTTAGAAAGCGTTGTGAATATGCGACTAAGCAATGTGAAACAAGGCCAAAACTTGTCATTCATGACGATCGCTCCCTTCGTTGTATTCACCCATTAAATTAAGAATTAGGTATAAATTATGATCAATACGATTACAGTAAATAATTTAAAGAAACACTATCCTGTTGGGACGAAATTCGTCAAGGCCATTGATGGACTTAGCTTCACACTACAAGAAAGAACGACACTTGGAATTGTTGGTGAATCCGGCTGTGGAAAGTCGACTCTTGCTAAGTGCCTTATGGCACTTGAGCAATTAACTGATGGGAGTATTACAATTGGTGGAAAAGATTTCTCAACTCTTTCATCAAAAGAATTATATAAGTCCATCCAAATGGTTTTTCAAAATCCTCTTGAATCACTTAATCCAAGAAAGAAGGCCTGGGAGATTATTGCAGACCCACTTCTTATTAATGAAAAGGTAACTAAGAAAGAAGCTTTTGAGCGCGCCTGTGACCTAATGGAAACAGTAGGCCTTCGTCGAGCTCATGCTCACAAATACCCTCATATGTTTAGTGGAGGACAGCGCCAAAGAATTGGAATAGCCAGAGCACTTATCTTAAAACCAAAAGTTTTAATTCTCGATGAGCCGGTATCCGCTCTTGATGTTTCAGTTCAGGCACAAGTTCTAAACCTATTAAGAGAACTTCAAAAAGAGTTTAATCTTACTTATATTTTTATTTCACACGATCTATCTGTTGTTCGTTATATCGCAGATAAAGTTCTTGTCATGTATCTTGGAAAAGTTTGTGAATATGGAAAGAGTGACGTAATTTTTAATACTCCTCAGCACCCATACACAAAAACACTTTTAAAGTCGGCCCATGCTGTTGAAAGTGAAATAATAAAAGCATTTCCTCCGCTTAAGAATGTGGAACTTCCCTCACCTCTTAATCCACCAACAGGATGTAATTTCCATACCCGTTGCCCTCTTGCGGTTGATCACTGTAAGAGTAAAGCTCCTGAGTGTCGCCATATTGATTGCAGAGATGTCTTTTGCCACGAAGTCATTGAAAAATAGAACGAGTGCCTCTCCACTTACGGGCCACAGGGGTACTCACTGTGAAACCTTTACAATAGTTTTTACTTGGCCGAGAAAATCTGCTAAATCTCCATAAACATAAAAATCTAAGGAGAGAAGATGTACAAAGTTATAGTACTTCTAACACTAACAACCAGTGTATTTGCAAATTTTTGTGCAGAGGAGGCCATATTTAACCCAAATTGGCCTAAGAACATAATTTCAAATGTTATTAAGTGTAATCGCGTGAATGCCAAATCATATGTTCTTGAAGAAAATATGCTACTTGGTGAAGTCGCTTGTTTTGGAATTATAAAGAATCAATTCTCAGACTATAAGAATACAACTTATAAAGTATCTTTCTGGAATACTGAAAAGAATTACGAAGGATTAAATATTATCCCAACAATTCTTGAAAACGGTAGAATGTTTGAAAAAGCGAAGGTTGTAGTAAACGATAATGGAGAAACACACCTCTCTTTTAGAGATCCAAGTCGTGGTTATACTACTGAAGTTGACTTCAACCTAGATAATCCATCAACAATGAAAGTCCATGTCTTTAATAAGAAATTCTTTTCAAAAAAATCAGTTGAAACAGCTGAATACGAATGTGATTTTGAATAATAAGTCATAAAAAAAGCCTCGCATTGCGAGGCTTTTTTTATATTTAAATTTGATAAATCAAATTATTTAATTTCTTTGTGAAGTGTATGCTTTCTTAAGAAAGGATTGTACTTCTTAACTTCAAGTCTCTCTGGGTGAGTCTTTTTGTTTTTAGTCGTTGTGTAACGAGATGGAGTTTGTCCATTCTTTCTCGCTTCTGTACACTCAAGTGTAATGATAACTCTTGGCCCCTTTGCCATAACTGCCTCCTAAAATATATAAAACCTTAAAATTGTTTTCTCTAATTGATACAAATTACAATTCGTAGGTTAGAAACTTACTAGAAATACATTGTCATGGCAAGGGCCAACTGCTAAAAATACAGCATGGAAACACAAAATCTTGTAAATCTAAAGAACTGGAACTTCGCTCACTTTAATAGCGAGCACTTTAAGTCATTCATTGGTATGACTGGAGATATCCAGGAGGTAGACGGACAAATGAAAGAGCTTATCCTCTACTCAGTTACCGTTGTTGACGGTGAGGATATGGAGGTATTCCAACGAGATTTCAACTCCTTAAAAAGCGCTATAGACTTTATCAATGAAAAATATGGACATTGGCAATTCAATGATCCAACCGACAAGTCAGGTGGAGGTTGCGGTTCTTGTAGCGCTCACTAGGAAGTACTGGAAGCACTACATTAGATCTTGACAAATGGTCCTATATGGGCGAAATTGCTCAAATCTCTAATTAATACTAAATCAGCATTGTACCAAGCAATGCAAAAGATAACGAGGTTTAAAATGAAAAAAGGTATTCACCCAGAGTACAGAGACGTTCTTTTCCACGACATCTCTGCAGACACTAAATTTGTAGTAAAATCAACAATCAAAGCTGATTCAGAAGAAGAGTTTGATGGGAAAACTTACCCATACGTAAAGCTTGATATCTCAAGCCTTTCTCACCCATTCTATACTGGGAAAACTAAAGTTCTTGATACTGAAGGTCGTATTGACAAGTTCAGAAAGAAATTTGGTACTTCTTACGCTTCACTTGGGAAGAAAAAGTAATTATCGAATTAAATTTTTCGAATATAAAAGAAGCCTCGCAATGCGAGGCTTTTTTTTTAGATACCTGTACAGTGTGAGTAGTATACATCAAATGAAATATTTGGATCATAACCATATGGTGAAGTCCAATTTGATCCGTTATAAATATTGATCCTACTCGTCGGTAAGTAACCAGGAGTCGTTATAGACATCGAAAAATCACCACCAACCCCATCAACAATAAGATAATAAGTTTTCCCTACCTGAAACGGAACAGGAGAAGAAAAGTAAAGATCATGCTCAGTCGCGGGGTCAGCACTCCCCAGGCCACTAGTCAAAGTAGCTGCTCCTACAAGTGTTCCATCATCAGGGGTATGTGAATGTGACTCTTCAATGTCTTTATAAACCTTAACACTAACAGAAGATAGATTCTCTGAAGACATAAAGAGCCTGATACGATCCATATAAACAGTTGCCCCGATTATACCGTTCATCGATAACTCCTGAGCAACTCGCTGGCCAGCTGTAATATTTATCGTTGAGCCAGGACCTGATATATCTTCACCTGTTGGACAATAAGCTAGTGCTGTATCTAAATCGTCCTCAGACACACAACTAGTTATAGTAGTAAGAATAAATAATAGTATGATAATTTTCTTCAAGACCTCTCCCCTTTATCATAGTCAATCACTCGAATACTACTCGGTTTAACTAAATAAAAAGATGAGAAGAAAAACTTATAACATACTGATATTATTAAACATACCAGAGTGGAGATATTATAAAATTGAATGATTATGTAACTAAGCTTAAGGAATTATCTACAAAAAAATTTGGCTCATTCATGCTCATAAGCTTATTCCATGTTAAAATTTTAAAATATAAAGACAGGACTTCTATGCGTAAGATTTTATTTCTCTTAATTTTTCTACTATCAAATTCGGCATTGGCAAACCTTGATAATAAGATCAATTATATCGCCGACATTCTTATCAAAGAACAATACTTAATCAACGATTCAAAAGAGCGTGCTGATTTTGTTAAAAGACAATTGATAGAAAAGTCTGCCAAGAGTTTGGATAATAAGAAACTCGAAAAAATTATTGATGACAATACAAGCTTCGTTGATATCAAAGAAGAAATCAAAAAGCGTATAAAGGCCAATTACACTGAAGAAGAAGTTAATCGACTTATGGCCATTCTCGAAACGAAAGAGATGAGAAAACTAGCTAAAGATGTTCTCTCTAAAGTTTTAACGATGCCACACTTCAAAATGGATAAAGAAAAAATTATCTACGAAGTCAAAGAGTTAAAAAATAAATAATGGGGCAGTCTAACCAAGTCTCAACTCCCCTATTCGAAACCTTCAACTTCAATAGTCTTAACTCGAACAGTAGAGTTTTCAAGTTCTTTATCAACTGTATAACGCACGCAAATACCAGAAGAGATTTCTTCTAGTTGTTTGACAACTTTCTTTTTAAAGAGCTTCTTTGGTACTTCCAAAGTATGTGACTTATTATTTTCATCACAGACATCCCAAAGAAATGCATGCTTAATATTCTTTTTTAGACGGATGATTCTAGCTTTTCCGGCCTTTTGCTCAACATGTTCAAGTGCATAGAAGTGGATTGTTGCAGGCATGACCTTACGGTCTAGCTTTGCAACTTGGGATAGAGACTCAAGTTCAAAATCTAGTGATGTTTTAATTGATTGGTGGCACCAATCATCAATGCCTACAAGAGGACAAGTCCCCTGTCCCATGCAAGGATATTGAATTTTATAATCAATAAGAAGAAGTTTCTTTCGAAGAGCAAGCAGGTCTTTGAAAACATCCTTTGTTCCTGGCTCAATACAGATAATGAACTTAGGATTATAACGTTTAATGATTTTAAAGGCAGCTGGCATTCCCATCTCATTAATCGAGTTTCCAAAAATAAGAGTCCTTGGCGCATCATCAACATTTGGAAGTGTCTGAGAAAAACTAATTTTAGAGTTTTGAAAATACTCATCATTTAGCTTATTTGCTTGGTCAATCATTAGCTTCGATTCATCGACTCCCGTAAATGAAAGAGCATCTGAAAATAACTCACTGGCCGCAAAGGCATAAGTTCCTGGCCCTGTTCCAATATCGAGGATATGAGTTTTTGAGATTTCAGTCTTCATCTGCTCACTTAAATGCTCTACTAGGAATTCAAGCTTCAGAGCATTTGTAGGAAAGTAAAATGATGTATAAGCACTGATTAAATCTTCATCTGAGTAATTATTCTTAAGCTTAGTACGCTCACTTGTAAATTGAGTTGATTGAGTCCCAATAAGTTTTGCAAGCTGTTGCTTATTAAGATTTGGATTTAAAAGACTCTTTAAAATTTTATCGTATTCAAACATTCCTACTTCCTAAAAAAAAGGCCCAAGAAGTCCTTGGGCCTAAATTAAATATGCTTTAAAAGATTATACTATCTTTTTTCTGGCGCTACGTAATCTCTTTCATTCTCACCCATGTAAACCTGACGTGGACGTGAAATACGTACACCATCTTCTCTAAGCTCTTTCCACTGAGATAGCCAACCTGGAAGACGTCCTAATACGAACATTGCTGTAAACATATTAGTTGGAATACCAAGTGCCTTGTAGATGATACCTGAGTAGAAGTCTACGTTTGGATATAGGTTACGTTTAACAAAGTACTCATCTTTAAGAGCAACTTCTTCAAGACCTTTTGCAATGTCAAGAAGAGGGTCTTGAATATCAAGCTTTTCAAGAATTGTGTCACATGCTTTTTTAATGATTTTTGCACGTGGATCAAAATTCTTGTAAACACGGTGACCAAATCCCATAAGACGGAATGGATCTTCCTTGTCTTTCGCTTTTTCGATGAATTTTTGGTAATCACCGCCATCTTTTCTAATTTCTTCAAGCATCTCAAGTACAGCTTGGTTTGCTCCACCGTGTAATTGTCCCCAAAGAGCTGTAACACCAGCTGCAATTGAAGCAAATACGTTAGCATGAGATGAACCAACAACTCTTACAGTTGATGCTGAACAGTTTTGTTCGTGGTCTGCGTGTAGAATTAATAAAGTATCAAGAGCATCTGCTACATCTTTATCAACTTCACCATCAAACATTAAATTTAAGAAGTCTGATGAGTAATCAAGCTTAGCGTTTGAAGCTAGAGGGCTTTTTCCCATCGTCTTGCGATAGAATTGCGCCATCATAACTTTAACTTGTCCCATCAGTTGAACAATTGCTTTGTTCTTGATTTCTTCTGTTGCTTCTGGATCTAAGAACTCTGGGTAGAAACCACTTAGAGATGAGATCGCAGCAGCTAGAACACCCATAGGGTGAGCAGAACCAGGGAATTGGTCAATGATTTTCTCAACACCACCTGGCAGCTTGCTATTAGCAGAAATTTCTTTATTGAACGTATCTAGTTCTTTAACAGTAGGAAGCTTTCCATTGTAAAGAAGGTATGAAACTTCAGCAAAGTTTGAAGATTCAGCAAGTTGTTCAATTGGGTAACCACGGTATCTTAGAATACCCTTTTCTCCGTCTAAGAAAGTAATCTTCGACGTACATGATCCTGTGTTAACAAAACCAATATCTAAAGTAATTGCACCTGTTTGTGCTCTTAGCTTTGAGATGTCTAAAGCGACTTCGTTTTCAGTTCCTTTAATCACAGGAACTTCAATAGTTTGACCATTGATTTCAATTTTTGCACTATCGGCCATTTTATTCCTCCAAAATTTAAGTTGGATATAACTTAAATACGTTTAAAAATACGAATTAAATTAAATAGATACATATCTTTTTTTGCTAAATCTGTCGACACGTCTTGCGTCTAAAATGCACAGCATTCCATTAATTTTCCCAATTATCTGGGTCTTGCTGCCATTTCATAAGAAGGGCGTGGCCTCTTACTTCGATCAATTTTTGCGACAAACAAATATCGGCTAATTGATTCAGATTTATTAAAGAAAAAATCTCAATTCCTAGCTCTTTGGCAACTCTTTTGGCATTGGGAGTTTGGTAGTCAACCAAACACAGCACAGAGTCTACCACATGGCCCTGCTCGCGAATAAGCTTAATGACTTTTTCAATACTTGAGCCTTGATTAACGAGGTCTTCCACTAAAAGTAGTTTACTATTTTCGCCAACTTTTCCTTCCACTACTTTACCAGTGCCATGGGCCTTCGGCTTTGAGCGAACATAATTCATTGGCTCACCTCGATGATATGCTAATGCTGCTGCGTGAGATATTCCAGCAGTTGCAACACCAGTGATAAAGTCATAAGAAAGTTGATTTTCATCAATTTGCTCACACATTAATTCAATAGCAAGCTTCCACATTTTTGGATCTGAAGACATAAGACGATTGTCGCAATAAATAGGCCCTGTTTTACCAGAAGCGTACTTAAATGGATTTTGTGGAGAAATTTTAATTAAGCCAAATTTTATCATCTCTTTTACAAGAGCGACTGTCTTTTCTGTCATGCTAACCCCTTTAAAATAGTTTAAACAAATTTATCCATCTTAAAAAGTCGAATTCTTGTATAATTACCAATTGTTTGCTTATTTTTTTTACTAACTAAATTTTATTATTTCAATAACTTACCGATGTAGAGGGTATATTTTAAAGAGTTGATTATTTAGTTGATTTAAGGAGTACGTTTTTGAAAGCATTATATATTTGTGATGAGAAAGATGAATGGGGATATATTAGAGATTCGTTCTCTAATTGCTTTCCAAATATCCAACTTCATTGCGCAATAAGTGGAGATGACGCAATAGACCTTTTAAGTTTTGAAGGTCCATTTGCCATGATCATTATAGAAGTCTCTCTTAAAAACGAAGACCCTTCTCAGCTAGCAGGAAAAATACTTTCTATTACCGGTCAAAGGCCATTTATTTTTATTGGCATGGAAGCAATGATCAAACAAAGAATTCCTGATGCTCTATATGCACGAAGTGAATCAAGCTCGGCCCTTTTGCGCCCAATTGAAGAAGCAGACTTTATGACTGCGGTGAACAAGGCACTAGCTTGGGTAAAAAGTGAAGACTTTGGCTCAAGCATTGAAGAGTTCGAGGATGAAGACTTACTTCCAATGAAAATTCGTGGTTTTTATCTATTTGATACCATCGCCTATGATGTCTACTTAGAGTTAACACAAACAAAGTATACGAAGATCATTTCAGCAAATAAGAAGTATTCTCATTCAACAATCCACTCTTATGCACGAAAGAATATTAAAGTTCTCTATTTAAAGAAGAATGATTATTTAAAATTTCTAGAAGAAGGAATCGAGAATCTTCTTAGAGTATTTGAAAGTAGAAAGAAACTACAGGACTCAGAAGTTATTGAGAACCAAATTAAGGCGGTTCTTCTTATTCATCAATATGTAAAAACAGTTGGTGTCTCAGAGAATGTCATCAAGTTATGTGATGAAGTTATTCTTTGCAGTCGCGACATTATTCTTGAGAATAAGAAGTATCGTAATGTTCTTTCATTATTTCCAAAAGGGCCATTCGATGTTGCAACCCAGTCGATTATGACACTTTATTTATCTCACTTTATACTCCAAGCACTTGGATGGGCCTCCGAAACTTCTAAAAAGAAGCTTGGACTTGCTTCTCTTCTGTATGACTCAATGCTGGATAACGAAGACCTTGCTTCAATTCAATCCCTTGAGGACCCACAGCTTAAAATGTTTAAAGAAAGTGAGCAGGAAAATTATCGCATACACCCTATTAAGGCCGCTGAAATTGCACAACATTTCACAGGCTATCCTGAAGCTGACTTTGTCGTGGCCCAACACCACGAAAGACCTAAGGGTGATGGCTTTCCTCACAAGTTAAGTACAAATAAACTGACGGCCCACTCATGTGCATTTATTTTAGCAAATAACTATATTTTAAAGTTATGTACGAGCACTGGTGGAAAAAAGAATTTATTAAATATATTTCGAGAGATTAAGGAAGTTTATAATCAAGGTAACTTTAAAGATCCACTTAATGCTCTACAAAGGACGATTCTGTAAATTAAAAATTTCTTAAAAAATGGAGAAGTTTTACTCACTTAAAAACGAGCTAACTTTAATTTACATTCATCCTTAGTCAACTAAACTCTTTATATTGTTTTACAAACATCTCAATATTAAGGAGTTTATTGATGAAAAAACTATTATGCGCGGCACTTTTTACTGTTCTTACTTCTTCAGCAATTGCAGCTCACGGACCAGCGGGGTGTGGTCTTGGTGCCGTAATTTTCGAAGGTAAGTCAGGACTAGCTCTTAACGTACTAGCAGCAACAACAAACGGTATCTTTGGTAACCAGACGTTTGCAATGTCAACTGGTACTCTTGGTTGTGAAGATGCAAAATCAGCACGAGTATCTGCAATATCTTTTATTGAAAACAATATGATTGCTCTTTCAAGCGATATTGCACGTGGAGAGGGAGAAAGCCTTGATGCATATCTCGCACTAGTAGATGCTCCAACAGCGAACAAAGCTAGCCTTAAGCAAAACTTTGATATGATTTTTGCACAAAATACTGACGCTCAAGCAATTCACAATAATATCCAATCTGTATTAGCAATGTAATCTTATCGCCTACAGCTTAGGCTGTAGGCTTTATTTCGTACGCCAGAGTTGATTTAGAATGAAATATATAATTACTGCAACACTACTCGTCCTACTCTTTGGACAAAAATCTTACGCAAAGTTTGCGCCTCATCACTTGGACTCTTTTTCAAAATCGAAAAAGTGGTTGAAGCTTATCCGATATGAAAAAGGACTCCTAGGTTACAAATCCCTTGTGAAGGCAGATGAGTACTTCCTCTCTAAACAGGGAAAAACTTCTCCTCTTCAAGAGTTAAAAAAATCAATTTCAAGCATTCAATCTGTTGAAGTCGAAGACATGAATAATCACCCTAAATGTCTCTTCCCTGCAAGATTTTTGCTTTTAAAAGAACATCGATTAATTAAACAGTCTCTCAATTTAAATGACTGTCCTGCTTATCAAGCATATATTAAGAAAATAGATATATCATCTGTATCAATTATTTTTTCTTCATACTTTATTGAGAAACCAGCTTCAACCTTTGGCCACACTTTCTTTCGTGTTCGATCAAAATCTTCGAAGGGGCAAGATAATGACCTATTAGATTACGGAGTCGATTTTAGCGCTAAGGTTGATACCGTGAATCCTCTTGTCTATGGTTACAAAGGAATTTTTGGTGGGTTTAAGGGCATGTATGCAATGATGCCATATTATGTGAAGGTTAAAGAATATAATAATATGGAATCGAGAGACCTTTGGGATTATGAATTAAACCTAGACAAAAATGATCTCATTTATTTTCAGGCCCACCTCTTTGAAATGAATAGGGCCTATTTTGACTACCTCTACTTTACGAAAAACTGCTCTTATCATATCTTGGCATTTGTAGATGCCATAAAAACAGACTGGAAACTAATCGATAATCTTGATACCACAGTACCACCTGTCGATACGATCTATGCTCTCTTTGAACAAGACAATATCGTAAAAAATATTAAAGTTAGACCTGCTTCTTATACAAAATTAAAAGCAAGATATAATGAGATGATTCCGGAACAAGTTGAACTCTTTAAAAAGCTTGTAAAGAATACAAAAAACATTAGCAGTATCAATGATAATCCAAAAGAGCTTTTTGTCTTAGACACTTACAATCTCTATATAGATTTTAAGAATGCTGATGTTGATGCAACAAAGTCCTTAAAGAACAAAGAAAAGCAAGAGTATCGTAATAAGAAGTTTCGTATCAATAGTAAGCGTGCAAAGCTTGCATCAAACTCACAAGAAATTAACTATGAATTTCTTATGCCAAAGTCCCCTGATAAGGGCCACCACACAAATCAGATCACTCTAGGTTCTAGTTTTGATACACATGGAGAATACCTAAACTTCGAATTTCGTGGTGCTCTTCACAATACACTTGATCTGCAAGATGGCTATCTCCCAATGTCTACAACAGAACTCGTTAATCTAAAGCTAGATTACAATCGCTATCAAGAAAACCGTCTTAGATTAGTAGATGCAAAGCTTGCCCGCATTGAGGCCTTAAGGCCAGTTAGTGTCTTTGCAAAGAAGCTTAGCTGGCAATTTGGATTTGGTTTTGCAGAGAGTTTTACATATCAAAGCCGCACACTAAATCCATATCTCGATTTTGACCTTGGCTACACTTTTGGAACTGAAACATTTGCAATTGCCGCATTTATCGCTACTCAAAACTCTTATGTCTACGAGTCAGAGTATGACTACTCTCTAAGTTATGGACCAAAGCTAAGATTCATCTATTCAGGCAAGTATTTTTCATGGCAAGGAAGTTACCAGTACGTCTTTAGAAATCATTTAAACTTAAATAAGCTTCATGAATGGAATACTGAGGCAAGGTTTCATGTCACTAAAAATATTAGCTTAAAGATTTCTTATGAATACTACGATAGTATTTATCACAGAGCGATGGCAGGAATAAATTACTTTTACTAATCAATACTAGTTAAATTTTAATCGTTGCCAGTGTTTCAATAATTTTCTTATACGTATGCTTAGTAAATCGCTCACGTAATTTAGTGATCACATCTTCAACATTGATTTTCTGACGGTCCTCAATTCGTTGATATATTTCTTCTGTGAATGCTTCGGCAATAATTAAAACTTTAGCAAGTGGAGAGATATCATCTTTAAAACTTGTGGCAAAACCTAGGCCATTTGAAGTTCCATGATGCTGCATAATAATAACATCAGCACCTAGTGGACAGGAAGGATAGCGCCTAATAGCATCTGCTGCCTCAGCAGCATGGTTAATAATAATCTCCTTATCCTCTTCAGAAACTTGAGGATCGAAGATAATTTTATCTTCATACATAAGATCAGGATATTTCTTATAGACTTGAACAAGGTACATATCATGAAAGTAGAGAACAAATTTTAATTTTTCTTTATGAGCAGGGCCACCCCATTCAACATTCTCTAGGATATGTGAAGAAACATAACCTGCAATAATCGAGTGGCTATAAAGGAAGCCTGACTTTAGAGCAGCTAGATCTTTTAAAATAGACTTTAGATCTGGCACACTATCAATAACTTCTTCCATTGTGTCCATACACATTTGAGATAATTGGACAACTTCTTTAGTCACTCCCTCATCTTCAAATAATTGTTCAGCAATGGCATCAATACTTTGCTCTACAAAGTGAAGAGACTCTTGTTGCGGTGTTTCTGGTGTTACTTTTTTCATACTTTCAATGAGTAGTTCAGTAACTCTTTTCGTAAACGCAAAACGCTCTCTTGAAGGAATAAGAAGATGTGAAACATTCTGATCCAAAAACTCTCTTACCTTGGGCCAAACATCACTGTCTGTGTCATAGATCTTAGTTGGAGTTTTAATACCATCATTTTCCAGCATATAGTATGTGTCACAAAAGGCTTTATTAAATGGAAAGAAAAGACGAATTGGCATTTCATATAACTCTTCAGTTACAACGGCCAAAACTTCTTTTGGTGTAATTTTCAAGCATTCAAAAATATTTTGTAAAATTCCTGGAATATCAAATTGATTTTTTACGACATAATTCTCATCTGGAATAAGATCCCCTTCTCCAATAACAATTGAAGGGATATCACGATCATTTTCGATTAGATTATGAAAGGCCAAAAGAGCGGTATCCTCATCTCCAATGGATGCCATTGTTACGAGCAAATCAATTGAAACCTCTGTGTTTTCGATGTGCTTGAGGGCCTCATCTAATGAAGACGTAAAAATTAAATTCAACTCAGTATATGTCTTGAGATTTACACTATAGATTGCATTTAAAACTTCATTGTCACAAATAACTAAAGCGGTTTTCACAAAGTCCTCTTAAAATGATATTGTATTGCTAATTGTAACATATAATTACAGATGCTTAGCAACATACACACAAGGAAAAATATGCAATTTAAAGAGAAAGAATTGGTTTTAGGAACAATTATTGAACGCTATAAACGATTTTTATTAGACTTTAAATTGGATAAAAACTTTAAAGAGTTCAAGACTACGGATGTCTTAACGGCCCATCTCGCTAACACTGGAAGTATGAAGACATGTTGGGAGCCAGACTGGAAAGTTCTTATGACTCATTCCGATGATCCAAAAAGAAAACTAAAATTTTCTGCCCAAATGATATCTAATAATGAAACTTGGATTATGGTTAATACTGGACTGACAAATAAAATTGTTCAAGAGGGCCTTGAATTAGGAAAATTTAAAGAGCTTAAAGGTTATAAATACTTTAAGAGTGAAGTTAAAATAGGAAAAAGTAGAATTGACTTTCTCTTAAGCAATAAAGAGGTTGATAAGAAAGATCTACAGCTTGAAGACGCAAGTTTTAAGTATAATTTTGTTGAAGTAAAGAATGTTACATTAAAAGTTGGTGAACAAGCTCAATTTCCAGATGCAGTTTCAACTCGTGGACAAAAGCATCTTGAAGAACTTATGGCATTAAAAGAACAAGGTCATGAGGCAACAATGCTCTATATTATTTCACGTGAAGATGTTAAAAGCTTTAATGTTAGTGAAGTTGATATGGAATACAAGAAATTGCTAATTAAGGCCAAAGAAGTCGGGGTACAAATACTCGCCTATCAACTAAGTTTAAATGAAAAAGAAATAGCAATTGCAAAGAAATTGAAAGTTGTCCTATAAATTAGTGGATTCAAACTTTTCAATATGATTAGAGAGCTGAGAATAAACAAGACTCTCATTAGGAATCTTTGTCAGAAGTTGATTAAACTTCTGTAGATTATCTTTATTAATAAATCGGTAAAGCTCTTTTGTAATCAGAGAGTTCTCGTTACTACGACTAGAAGCTAAAACCATTACAATTTGATCACTTACCTTATCTTTAAAATCTTTAGATCCTGCATACTTTTCTAGTTCTAAAATAATGAGTGAATGAAGATCTTTCCCATACACCCCTTGAGATAACTGAATAAGAGCATTCAAAGATCTTAGATCACTCTTTTGTGTACTTAATAGTAGAACGAGGTTCTTCTTTAAATCTTCATTTCCAAGATCAATAAAGTCTAGAGCTGTTGTAATAATTGAATGAGAACGAAAGCCTCTTTTTAACGTGAAATTATATAGCTGATTAATATTTTCGTTAATCTTAGCTGTGACAAAATCCCCATATTTATCATAATTTTCAGAAACATCTTCACTTGTGAAATACTCCTGACAAATATTTCGCATACAACCTTTAAGCTTCGACAGGGACTCTTCATAAGATTTATATATATGCATATCCTCAACCCTTCTCTTTTTTAGAGCGCGGGCCGTAACGTCATCAGACAAGGATGCAATAGAGCGTTTAACAAAATCAGGAGAGCGATCAACATGTTTATAAGGGTTCGCACCACTACCAAGCTCTTGCTTAAGAGTACTTTCAATATCACTACTCGTGAAAAATACAAATGCACTTAATGATGCAATAACGACAGTATGAACTAAGCCTTTAATCATTTCTATCCTTAAATGTTTAACCAACCTTTTTACTCTTTTCGGTTAATATCAGGAAAGATTAAGTTTTACTTTTAGTTCATAAGTAAATTTAAAGACTTATAATTAATTTATATGATGATAGTGCTCGATTAATTGTTCAATACAATTAAAACCCTTTAGTTCCATATCCTTTAAGATGGCCTTATTAAGATCTTGTAAAAGCTTCGGCCCTTGAAAAACAAATGCAGAATAGACTTGTAAGAACTTCCCACCATCACACCAGTAATCCATAACATCTTCATATGATGAAAATCCACCTACGCCAATGAATTCTAAGTTTGGATAGTCTTTCATTTTAGTAAGACAGGCCTTTCGAATATCACGGGCCTTATTAAGTAAGAGCTTACCAGATATACCGCCAACACCTCGTTCCTGCATAATCGTCGTATTAGTAGCAATGATACCAGTAAGTTTATAGTCGTTGGCCACTTTGATAATACTATCAATCTCATCTTCATCGATATCAGGAGAGATTTTTAAATAGAGATCGACCTCGCCTTCTTTTCGTTCAAGAGCTGAAAAAATCTTTTCTAAAGATTCACGAGTTTGATGAGAGCGAAGTCCAGGAGTATTAGGAGAAGAAACATTAATGACAATATAGTCAGCTAGTTCTTTAAAATCTTGATATAATGATGCGTAGTCTTCGTAAGCAAGCTCATCAGGAGTATCCTTGTTCTTTCCAATATTCACTCCCAATGGGATTGAACGTTGGGCCAAGCGAACTTGATTCTTAAGAAACTCTCCACCTTCATTATTAAAACCCATACAGTTACGTATCGACTCCTCTTCTATATAGCGAAAGAGTCTTGGCCTTGGATTTCCGGCCTGAGCTCTAGGAGTAACTGTTCCAACTTCCACGGCACCAAACCCAAGGTTTGAAAGAAATTGGTAGCCTCGGCAGTTCTTATCAAGACCTGCAGCAAGTCCGATGGGAGTTGCCCAGATATTATTACCTATTTTCAATTTTAAATTATTACGACGATAGCTTGGAAAAATTTCTGAGATAACTGGAAACTTTTCCATAAGATCAATCGTTAAGTCGTGTGCATCTTCTGCATCGAGCTTAAATAAGAAATTGCGTGCAAGAGAGTAAATCATTAGTACAACTTAACAAAGTCACCTTCGTGAACAGAGCCTCCAGAATGTAAGATACCAATTGAAGCATCGGCACCAATAAAGTCCACAACCTCAATTGTTCCCTTAATCTCTCCTTTAGAAACCCCGATGAGTGCCCCAGTTTCAGGATCATAAATATCAACACCTTCAGTTACAACTTTTAAAACGTCACCAATATTAAGCCCTGAATCACGTCCAGCATTTATATAGATATTATTTCCAATGATTTTTGCAACACGGCCTATCCACTCTAGTTTTTGGGCAGTATCAAGAATTCTTGGGATTGATTTTCTAACAGATACCTTTGTTACATAACGAAGAAGATCTTGGCGATACTTTGATTGAGAATTTCGATCAGATTTAAAAAAGCGGTAGCTATTATCATCAGCATAACCATCAAGAGTATCTGTATATATTTCTTTATTTGAATTTACATCATAAATTCTTATTTCAACTTTAGCTTCACTGTAGCTCTTTGTACTTCTTACAAATCCAACCTCATCAGATTTCTCTCTAACTCTGGCCTCAATAATACGTCCAAAAACGACAAAATTTACACCTTCGCCTTTGGCCTTTCTTGTCATCTGTACAAGCTTAGATCCACCTTGAGAATAAACTTGCTTTGATGAACCAAATAATCTTGCCGACATAGGATCAACAATAAATTGTCCCGTCTTTTGAAGTTCACGGCGTAATTCTTCTGTCGCTACAACACCTAGGTCTTGCCCTCCAAACGGAGATTCATTAAAGAAAGTTAATAGTGCAACTTTCTTCTTAACACCTGTAAAGTGTTGACGTTGGGTCGTTCTTTCTTTTCTTCCGTGATAGTCTCTTCTTTGCGTAGGAGCTAGAAGAGAACACGATGTTGTAATAATCAGTAAAATTGGCAATAAATACTTAATCATAAATTCTTGGCCTTCGTGGCTTCTTTATTTTCTTTAATAACTTTTCCATTCTCATCAACATGAATAATATTGAAGACAAATGGTAGATTCTCGTCTCTTTTAATTAAAGCCTGTTCTGACAGTTTTGTATTTGAAAACTTTTTCAAAACATCCATGGCCTTATCCTTATCACCAGAGAATGTGATACTAATACTTACGACATTTTGAAGAGTCGAAGTAATTTGTGGGTCAAAGAAGTAAACAACACCTTCTTCTTTAAGCATACCTGCAAAGTCAAAGGCTTCATTAATATTATGAGTATTTCTTAAAACGATATCAAAAGAATTCTTTACAGAGACCTTCTCCTTGATAGTCCTCTTTAGGCCCTTCATTTCTGATATTGGTAGTTGATAAACAAAACTCGCAATATCTGAACTTTGCTTATGTGGATCGACTGTTGAATACTGTTGTCCTTTGGCATCAAAATCTTTGAAGTTTACAATTGTTCCATCACGAAGATCCGTTAAAACAATTCCTCCATAAGTTTGAATATTGATTTGCTTTTGCTTTTCATCCTTAAACTCTTTCTCAAGAACAATATCAAGAGTTAGCATAAGTGAATTTCTTAACTCTTCTTGACGAGTCCCTAAAATTTCACCTTCACTTGAGCGTAAAGCAGAAAGAGGCTTCTTTAAATGCTCAAATATTTCTTGTCTTGTCGAAGGGTTAACAATCTCAATTCCTTCAAGAAAAACACCACCTACATTTCCAGTTAGTTCTTTAATCCAGTGATCTTCAACAACATCTGTAAATTTGGACTGAGAGCTTACTCCCACTTCTTCCCAAGTAAGGTCTTTAAGCTTATAATTGATATTTAAGTATAATTTAGTAAAACTTCTTGTCTTTCCTTGCCCGATATAGCGGTAATAAATCTCAGAAACAAGTTTGCGATCAACCTTTGCATCAATATTGTAGTAGTGAGTATCAGCACGGGATAATGACTTAGACATTTTCTTAACGGTATAAGAAGAGATGATTGAGTTAAACCCACCAAATGAAGCACGAGCATTTAATCTCTTATTTCTTAGGCCTCTTTCATACCTTTCAAGGGCACTACCAGTTAGAGAGACAGGATTTCCTTCATCATCCACTGCGCCTGTTTGGCGATCATATGTTTCTTTAATTGGAGCAAAGTATTCTTCAAATTGCGTTTCGTAATTCTGCCAGAATGTCTTAGCGTCTAGACCTAGTTTTTCAAGTTCTGAATCGAGAACATTTCTAACAGCGTTGGCGTAAAGTTGCTCTTTAATAAAAGATAAAGAGTCACCTGTTTTTGATGTGAACTGACCTCTTGCACTTACAGATGCTGCAAGAGTATTTGTTGCTAAAAATAGCAATAATATTAGTTTCTTCATTATCCATCCCTAGATTTAAATATATCTTAAAGTATTTTACCCTACATCGCTGATTTTTCCATCAATAATAAACTTCACCGCGTCTGCATCAAAAATTTCATTAATTTTTGCTGCCATTTGTGGCGTTGGGTTTACTAGATAGTCACTTCCTAGTGGCATTCTCGCTCTCCCCGAATCATGTTCAAAAATAATATGAAGTGGAACAGTTCCCCTATGACCTAAAATCGTCTGCTTAAGACGGTTTAGACGGCCTTCATTTAAAGAAGTCATAGGAACATTAAGACGAACAGATGACACTCTTTCCTCGGCCTGCTCTTTAAGCTTTTGAATCTTTGACGGGAAGAATTTTCGCGGTTCCTCGGCCAAATTTACCTGTCCAGTCATAATGATTGGATCATCACTTAATAGAATCTCTTCATATTGAACAAAAGTTTTTGGAAAAACAATACACTCAATCTTACCTGACAAGTCTTCTAGGGTAGCAAAACACATGCGATCCCCTTTCTTTGTCATAATCGGCTTTCTTTCAACGATCATCCCAGCAAGAACCATATCTCTTTTTGATGTACCATCAATATCTTGAATTTGCCCAATAGGCATTGAGGCCATCTGCTCAATGACTCCCTGGTAACGATCAAGAGGGTGACCTGAAACATAAACTCCGATTAATTCAGCTTCGTAAAGAAGCTTTTCTCTATCGTCCCAATCGGCCGTGTATTCAATATCGAGTTGGTTTGCTCCCGTATCCTCAGACCCTTCGGCCATATCAAAGAGGTTAGTCTGCCCCATCTCTTTTTCTTTTTGGCGCTTACTTGCGTAAGCAACAACCATTTCCATATTTTCAAGCATAGTGCGACGGTTTAATTCTTTTTCACAACCATCGAATCCACCTACGCGAATTAATGCTTCAACTGTTCTCTTATTAACTTGTCTAAGGTTTACTCGCTCACAGAAATCAATGAAGCCAACAAATGGCCCATTTTCTGTTCGCTCACGAACAATCTCTTCAACCGCACCTTCTCCAACACCTTTAATAGCACCCATACCAAAACGAAGGTTGCCATCAACAACGTTAAATAACCAAAGAGATTCATTCACACATGGAGCAAGAACTTCAATATCGTGATTTCTTGCATCGTTAATAATTGTCGTGATCTTATCTGTATTAGAAAGTTCCGTACTTAATAGACCTGCATAAAACTCTGGAGGGTAATAAGTTTTTAAGAAAGCTGTTTGATATGCAATATATGAATAAGCAACGGCGTGAGATTTGTTGAAACCATATTCCGCAAATTTCGCCATCTGATCATAGAGAGTTTCTGCAATCTTAAGATCGTAGTCTCTCTCTTTTGCACCATCTAAGAAGATTTGCTTATGGCGCTCCATCTCCTTAAGCTTCTTTTTCCCCATTGCCTTACGAAGCATATCCGCTTGTCCAAGAGAGTATCCTGCAACCTTACGAGCGATATTCATTACCTGCTCTTGGTAAATAATGATCCCGTAAGTATCGTTTAGAATAGGCTTTAGATCTTCAAATGGATAAGTTTCTTCCTTGCGCCCGTGCTTGATTTCAACGAACTCATCATGCATTCCCGATCCCATTGGACCTGGACGATAAAGGGCGTTGATGGCCGTAATATCATCTAGAGTATCCGGTGAAATACGACGACATAAATCCTGCATCCCTGAAGATTCCAGCTGGAAGACACCAATTGTATCCCCTTCAGAAATTAAGTCATAAACTTTCTCATCCTCGTAATCAATGGCCTCAATATCAAAGTCTGGCATATAGTCACGCTTAATAAAATCAGAAGCGTAATCAATTACAGTTAGAGTCTTTAGCCCAAGGAAGTCAAATTTTACAAGACCAATAAGTTCTGAAAAGTCCTTATCAAATTGAACAACCTTTTCTCCCTTTGCACCTTTAAAAAGTGGACAGTAATTTACAAGTGGCTCAGAGGTAATGATAACTCCAGCCGCGTGAATACCAGCGTGACGATAAAGACCCTCAAGTCTTTTTGAAATAGTAAAGATTTGACGAATCTTAGGATCTGTTTCAATTAACTCCTGAAGCTTCGGCTCCATTTCAATTGCTTTATCAAGTGTGATTCCAATTTCATCTGGGATAAGTTTTGAAATCATATTTGCTTCAGCAAATGTTAAGTCGTAAACACGAGCAACGTCTTTTACAACGGCCTTTGCTTGCAGCTTACCAAAGGTAATGATCTGCCCTACTTTATCTTCCCCGTATTTTTGCGTTACATATTCAATAACTCGCTGTCGTCCTGCTTGACAGAAATCGACGTCAAAGTCAGGCATTGAGATACGCTCAGGGTTAATGAAACGCTCAAAGAGTAGATTATATGGAAGTGGGTTAATATTTGTAATAGTTAGTGCATAGGCAACCAGAGAACCTGCTCCGGAACCACGTCCAGGACCAACAGGAATTCCATTATCTTTTGACCACTGAATGAAGTCCGCAACGATCAGGAAGTAACCAACGAATCCCATTTGCATAATGAGATCCATTTCATATTGAAGACGCTCATAGTACTTTGGCTTTTGTTCTTCCCAATCAGGTTGATTAACAATATTTCTAAATTGTGGCCCATCAAAACGAGCCTGCAGTCCTTCCTTTGTTACGCGAACAAAGTAATCATCAAGTGATTCATCTGTATCGATTTCATAATCTGGAAGGTGATAAATTTGATTCCCTTTCTCATCAGTCCAAGAAAGTTCTACATTACACTTATCTGCAATCTCAAGAGTGTTATCACATGCATCTGGCGCATAGTGGAAGGCAGCTCTCATTTCTTCTGGGGACTTATAATAGAATTCTTGCGACGTCATACGCATACGATTTTCATCTGCGTAAGTCTTTCCTGTTTGAATACAAAGAAGAACTTCCTGAGCAGTCGCATCTTCAGGAGTCATATAGTGTGAATCATTAGTTGCCACAAGTTTAATATTATTCTTGCGTGCAAACTCAATAACTTTCTCATTTACAATTTTTTGTTCCGGAATTCCATTTTCTTGAATCTCAAGATAGAAGTCATCAGGGCCAAAGATATCGCTTAACTTTTCAATCGCACGAATGGCCTTATCATCTTGGCCGGTAAAAAAGTTGTAGCCAACCTCTCCCTTTAGACAAGCTGTCGTACAAATTAAACCTTCCGAGTATTCACGAAGTAGTTCAACATCGGCACGAGGCTTATAATAGAACCCCTCAAGATAAGCTTTTGAAAGTAACTTACATAAGTTTTGGTAACCAGTATTATTTTTTGCAAGAAGAATTAAATGGTGAATTTGTCTTGAAGATTCTTCAGCATCTTGCGAGCTTATATTTGCAGACTTTCTGGCCGCACGACGATCAAAACGAGAACCAGGTGTAAAGTAAATTTCAGAACCAAGGATTGGTTTAATCCCAGCGTCTTTACATCGAGTGTAGAAGTCAATGGCACCAAACATATTCCCATGATCAGTTTGAGCAATTGCCGGAACCCCAAGCTTTTGTGCTTCAGGAATAAGATCCTTTAATCTAATTGCTCCATCAAGGAGAGAGTATTGCGTATGTAAGTGTAGATGGACAAAGCTATCTGGGTGCGTTTCTTTAAGTGGCCTTTGTACTTCTGCTTCAGTAGTATCATTCGTTTCGACGTTACTATCTTGTTCCATGAATTCCTCAAAATGTCTTAATTAATCAGTGTGTCGTGCTATTTAATTATCCCATTTTAAAGGTCTTTTGTCATATTCTTAGAGCTTATTTGCTAACCAGATTACAAAGACATAACGCATTGCCTTGCCGATATACATTGTGAGAAAAACAAATTTGGGATGACAACGAAAATAACCCAGCGCGACGGCCAAAGGGTCCCCAATAATGGGAAGCCATGTCAAAACCGCTAGTCCTGGCCCATAGCTTTGAATTAAGTTCTGCCAGCGATTGATTTGACCTTTACTAATCTTTAGATATTTTTCACACCAGCTTAGCTTTCCCAAGTGACCGAGGTAGAAGCAACTAACCCCTCCCAAAAAGTTTCCAAGACTAGCAGACCAAAAGATATCGGCCTTCGATAGCCCCGCCTTTACAGCACCAAAGAGAAATGCTTCTGAACTAAAAGGAAGAATAGTTGCGGCAGCAAAGCTTATAAAAAAGAGTCCTACAATGCCATATTCATGAATAAATTCCATTACGAGCTATTATGATGATTTCTCTACATTTAATCAAAATCTTTTCAAGTTTTAACAATACAATTTGTCATATGTTCAAACGAAAAAGGGATAAGTAATGGTTAACTACACTCCGCCTATCGAAAGAGATAAGGCCCCAAGACAAAAAGAAAAAGAAGAATTATTCACTTCCAGCTACAATATTATCAATCGAGTTATCAAGGAGTTCATCCCCCTCCATACGGATATGGATATGCAGGAAGCTGGAGAATACTTTATTAAGCACAATATAACGGGACTTCCCGTGGTAAATGATTATGAAAATATCGTGGGCTTTCTTTCACAAAAAGACTGCCTCAAATATAGCCTCGATGCCAAGTACTACAACCACCCCACTTCTCTCGTTGAGCACTATATGAGCGAAAATGTTGTGACGATCCCGGCAAAATCCACACTGACCTTTATAGTGGAGCTCTTTCTCCATTACCCCTTCCATGCCTTCCCCGTAGTTGAAAATGGTAAAGTTATTGGAATCATTGAAAGAACCACTGTCTTTGAAGTGATTCACAATATGAAAGGGACCAATTGGTAGCCCAGACTACATAGATTTTACTGACACACCATCTAGCTGTTTACATTTTTGATACAGTTTGTGTACAAATGCGTTCAACTTTTATTTTTAAGTCGATAGAACTCCCCCATTGGAAACGATCTGGGAGGATTCGATGAGAAAGTTATTAGTTTTTATTTGTACATTTTTAGCACTTTCGGCAAACGCTGAAGTTAGCAAGTGGTGTAAAGACACGAGTTTTATTTTAGAGAACGCAATTGTATCAGGTTTTGAAAGCGTGACATACGAAGAGGAATTAGAAATCCTTTTAGATGCTTCACACTTTGTTCTAGATAGCACTCCAAAAAAGAACTTCTTCTACTTCTACACAACTCTTGCAAGTGCAATTGAGGGGACAGAAATTTACGATTCACCAGAGCGCAAAGTTCTCTTTCTAAGAAGACATTTAAGAGACGCGATTGGTGACCTGAACAAGTTTCACGATAGACTCTCACGAAAACTATGTCTTTGGTGCTATGGAAACCATAGAGAATATGTTCAAGACATCCTTTCAAGAGGTTTAACAGAAGGTGAAAGATCAAAGAATGATGAAACAGAAATTGCAGTTTTAAATCGTGTTGCAAGTCTGGCCATCGAATTGATCGAAGAAAGTACATTTTCTAGAAGCTATGAGTGTGCAAAAAAGAGCTTAACTTTTGTTCTTATCATAAACGATGTCGTGACTAAGAGAAAGAATGTTTTAAGCGCATATAGAATTATGAGAAACGGAAGTTGTGGATATTAATATTTAAATCGAAGAAGAAGTTGGAGCAATTTATGAAAAAGCTAATTTCAATGTTGTCACTAGTGGCACTACTTAGTTCAAATACATACGCACTATTTGGAAAAAAAGATAATGGCATTGCTGGAGTGTATAAAGGGAAAGAAAGCATTTCTTTAAACTACGATGGAGTAAAAATACTTAACAAGTGTTCTTTTGACGGAAAGCTTGGTTTCAACGCTCTATCTGTTGGTGCCGCTGCTGCAGCTTGGTCACTTGGACCACTGGGAATTATTGGAACATTCTTTCTCGTTCAAGGATGGAAACAAGGTGTATGTTTTGACAACAGCTACACTCGCGAAAATATTTTCAAAGTAAAACTAGAAGCAAAAGTTGTTCAGACAAGTTCAGAAAGAATCACTCTCATGATTACATCTAAAGACAAGAAGAAATGTGCTGGATTTTCAGTAAAGCTAATTGGTGAACCAGATGGATTTGGAGGTTATGATCTTTTCAAAAATAAAGAGTCATACCTGAATAATGAAATATTTGGAACAGCTACTTACGCAGCAAATGAATTGGATATCGCAGTATCAGAAAGTTTAACACTACTAACGAAAGGTCGCCATGGACATAAATGTGTATGGGACCTCAAGCACGGTCTTAACGTAAACCTAAAGAAATAATATTATAAGGATAAAGAATGAAAAAATTAATTGCAGCAATAATCCTACTAACACTCTCTTTAAGTAGTCAGGCACTTGGAAAGAAATCTATTGAAGGCGAATATAGTGGAAAGAAAAAGATCTCTTTAACTTACACTGGTTATTTTGAGGTTGATTGTAGCAAGTTTCTTTGTTTTGATTACGAAGACTACTATGCAAAAAGTAAGACTCTAAATATTAAATTAGACGTTCAGATTACAAAATCAAGTACAGGCAGAATCACTGTTTTAATAAAGTCACAAGACAGAAAGAAATGTGCAGGTTTTGCAATGAGTTTCATCGGTGAAGAAGACGGTTTCGGAGGATACGATTTATATCGTAACAAGAAAGACTATTTACAAAACCTAAACATCGGAACTCTTACATATCAAAAAGGCAAAGTGAATATTTCAATCCCTGAGAATATGACGCAAAAAACAAAAGGGACAAATAATTACACTTGTTCTTGGAATTTAGATTACGGACTTGATTTAAAAGTAAAATAGATTGGATATTCAAACAACTTCCCCATATTTATCAGAAAGGCATTCCGTAGATATTTACAACTACGTGAATGCTTCTCTTTATCTAAGAGATACGTGGCTTAAGAAGAAAGAACTAAATCCCAATTTCTCAATTAGATCATGGGCCCAAAAGCTAGGAATAACTTCTCATTCTCAGCTTCACCAAGTTCTAAATGGAAAGCGTAACCTTCCAAGTAAGTATATTATGACTCTTGCGAAGGACTTAAAACTTACACAAGAAGAAGCTGACTACTTTGAAAAACTTGTTAAACTTCAAGCCGCGAAGTCTGAAGAAGAAAAGATTTTCTATTTAAAATCGATTCAAAGAAATAATGAAACTCTTGAAGTTTATGAAGTTGATAGTTACGAGTTAATTCGTAACCCTCTTAACTTCTTTATCCTTGAATTATTTTGCTTGATAGATACTAAGCTTACACCAATTAAAATTCAAAAATTATTAATTCATAACTACCCTCTTACAGAGATAAGAAAGAGTGTCGAGTTATTAACAAAGCTTGAAATGCTCACTCTTATTGATGGGAGCTACCGCAAGGCCCATGGGACAGTCTTTACAGCAAATGATATCCCAAATCTTGCTAAGCAAGAGTACCACAAGAATATCGCTGATCTTGCAAAAGAAGCCGTTGAAAAACAAGATGTACAAGACAGAGAATTCGCTGGCTTTACATTTGGAATTCGCGCTGAAAACCTTCCAAAGGCCAAGGAAGAGTTAAGAAAATTCAGAGAAGAGTTTTCTCAAAAATTTATCGAAAAGGACTTTGAAGGAAATCAATTATATCACTTAGCAATTAACTTTTTTGCTATTTCAAATAAGGTTGACCAATGAAAGTACTTTTAATTTTAGCACTATCTTTTTTAACTCTTTCTACACATGCAGGAGAACGTCCACTTCTACGAGAAGGTGGATCAGGAGTCGGTAATGGTGGCGATACTGTTAGACTTCGTTTTATCAGTACAGGTAATGGCATTTTGGAATATTATAAAGAAGGTTTTAAGTCGATAAGTAACGTACTCATATCACCTCTGTTTCTGAAGCCCCATTTAAATATCAAAACAATTAGCACATCGAAGGAAATCTTAATTGATAACCTTGGAAACCCAGTTAGTGCTATTGGAGAGCCTGGAAAAATCATACTCTATGTTGGAGAGGACATTCCAGAGCTTCACTGGAATAATATTTTTAAGAACTCACGTCTCGCTAATATCATGGTTCTTCATGAGCTTCTTAGGGCCCAGGGTATCAATGATGATAATTATGTCTACTCAACAAAGGTATTGGTAAAACAAGATATTTTAAGTTTTGGAGACTTCAAAATGAAATGGGCCAAGCAGTCATTTGACATCGTGGAAAACACTCAGCTGCGCTCATTTAATTCACGCTCAATTAAAGAAGAACTTTCATACTTTATACGAGCAAATACTGCTCTTGATAGCTATAACACTATCGATCTTGCGCCACTCATTACTTTAAATCTGAAGTTATCAAAAGAGCTATATGCAAAATCTAATGATCTAAATCGATTAAAGAACCTAAGAGCAGATTATAAACTTCTTAGAGAGATAATCCCAATGGTGGACCAATTATCTTTTGCTCAAATTAAGAACAATCCGAACTACGCTTTATTAAATCGCCTAACACTTATCCTTTTACGCGACTTCTTCTTTAAAATTAGAATGACTAATTTTAAACTAACTAAAGAAAATAGTTATATTATTTCAAACTATACGAATGATCTTTTAAGTGCAATTAGCTTTGCCTCTGAAGATTGGATGATATGTACGGGAATTGAGCAAAGTCTCTCGGCGCTATCAAATAGCTCACTGGTATTTGATAGCAGCGATCTTAAAATGATGACCTCCGCGACGATTACTTTACTAAACGATAGTAAATGCTATTAAGTTTCAATAACTTAGTATCTGTAAATATTGCAGATACTAAGTTCTTTTCTTGAACGCGACCATGACTTCTGCGAATATACGGCATAAAAGTTTATAGAGAGACAACATGGTTTTTACTCGTAAGAAAAAAACGCCAAAGAATAAGGAGCAGCTTGAGTTTAACTTTGAGCTTCCTCGCGAAAATGATCGCAACTTCCACCTAGGTGGAAAGTCTTTCTATTTCTTCGACTTTGACGACAATGTCGTTTTCCTTTCAACTCCAATTATCATCTTTCACAATGAGACAGGTGAAGAAAAACTTCTTTCTTCTCACGAATTTGCTGCTCATAACAAGATCATTGGAAAAGAAGGGCCATACGCAAATTATCACATGGATTTCGATGATGAGACGGGAACTTTCAGAAATTTCCGCGATTCAGATCTTTCGCTTACTCAACGACTAACCGGAAGAAAGCAATCACTTATCACAGATATCCAGGATGCACTTGAAAGAAGTGATTCGACTTGGAAAGCTCCAAGCTGGAATCACTTCTTCCATGCAACTTATAATCAAAGACCTGTATCAATCATTACAGCTCGTGGTCACAGAGAAGACACTATTAAGCAAGGAATTGAAGTTATTTATAACGAAGGTCACCTGCCTAATATGCCAAACTTCCACACTGTTTATGCCGTTTCAAACCCTGAGACACGTGTACGCCTTGGCGGACGCGATGAAGACTATAATGTCCCAGAGCTTAAGTATAAGGCAATAATCGAGTCTGTTGAGCTTGCCATCCAAAAATATGGCTACTCTGATTATCACCGTTTTGGTATGAGCGATGATGATGCAGGAAATATTGATCTGATTACAGATGCGATGAAAGAGCTTAAAGCGAAGTTTCCTCGTATGTCTTTCTTTGTTATTCAAACTTATGACAATGGTTTTGAGAAACGCGAAGTTCATGAGCATTCAGTTGAAACAATCTTCTCTAAGCATGAGTCACGTCTTGATCAGCTTAACCTTTTTGCACAATAGTCCAGTAAAGAACTGAACACTGCCTAGGCAATTTTCAAAAAAGTATTTTCAATTATTAAAATCCAGTAAGATTTCTCCATGGAAAAGAAATTTATCAAACAAGTCATGGCAACATTCTTCATCTTCTTATTCTCGGCACTGATGTCTAATGCTTTTAGCAAAGATATTTTAAAGTTAATTCAGTAACAATATTTAATACTTACAAAGTGTTAGCATTACTTCCTAAAGATGCTAATTTTAGTCAGTTATTTTATTTATAAATATTTATTATGATAATCCGATAATGCAAATATGTTCAAAATAAAACAGTTTGTAATATTAATAACTTCCGTCGCTTTCCTCTTAGTAACATTAACGTCATGTTCTGCTGGAGCAGACGAAGAGGCCCTAAAAAAAGTAAATATTGGCAATGAACAACTTCCTCAGGGAGAACTCTTTATTGACCAGATTACGATCTTATCCCCTGGTAACTATACTTTGGGAGAGACTATATCGATCTCGGTTAACTTTAATAAGGCCGCAACACTAATAACAGGTGCCCCTAGACTCGAATTAGAAATTGGATCAAGTTCTGTATTTGCAGACTATATCTCAGGTAGTGGTACAGATGAATTTATTTTTGAATATGTCGTAAGTGCATCAGATAACGACAGCGATGGAATTTCCACGCTTTCACCTCTAGATATTTCAAGTGCGACAATTCAAGACGATCAAGCTAATGATTTAACAAGTATTTTCAATACTAGTAACTTTCCTTCTGTCTTGGTCGACACTCAAGCACCAAGCTTCTCTTCTATTACACTTCCTAATAATAACAACTATATCACTGATGACACTCTAAGCTTTGCGGTTACCTTTGACGAAAATATAGTGATTACTGGGACACCAAGAATAGAGCTACAACTTGATAGTGGTAACGTCTTTCTCGATTACAAGAGTGGATCTGGAACAAACACACTTATCTTTGAATATACAATCACAAGTTCAGACAACGACCCAACAGACGGAGTTCTTCTCTCGTCTACAATTGCACTTAATGGTGGAACAATTAAGGACGGAGCTGGCCATGATGCAAATCTGGCGATCACTTCTGGAGATACTAGTGGAATTAAGATTACAAATGATATTCCACACACAATAACTTTCTCAATCAATAGTGGCGCAAGCGCAACCAATCAAACAAGTACAACCTTAAGTATAACAGCATCAAATGCGAACGAAATGTATATTACAACAGATGCGAGCTGCTCTTCGGGAGGAAGTTGGCAAGCCTATGCAACATCTCACCCTTGGACTCTTTCTTCATTAAATAGTGTCAACAATGTCTATATTAAGTTTAGAACTGTAACGCTTTATGAATCAGAATGCCTTAGTGACGACATCATTCACGATGATATCGCTCCAACGGCCCCTACAATAAGCTTAAATTCGGATGCAACAACAAGCGCCTCAGATTCATTTACATTAGCAAGTGCTGACGGAACTGGAAGCTCTATTGCAGGTTATGAAGTGGCAATTTCAACATCTCCGGCAGAAGCAGATATATTACCTGGAGCAAATTATACTCCCTTTATGTCAGCTTCATACCAGTACACTGGTGTCACATTAACAGAGGGCGAACAGTACTACCTCATCCTAAAAACAATTGATGCTGCAGGAAATGAAACAATTACTTCATCTAATTCATGGTACGTTCTAGCACCGCCAAATAAGATTAATAACCTCTCTCTAGTAGAGAGAACAACAGACTCAATTAAGATTGCTTGGACAACTCCAGATCCTAATGGCCCAGCAATTACAGGGTATCAAATTGATTACAAAGAAGGAGTTGGGAATTGGCAAACAATCACGGCTTCACATACCCTGACTGATTTTACACACACAGGACTAACACCAGATACTGAGTATAGCTACCGCGTCTATGCAACAAATGGCGCCTACAATTCTGAATCTTCGAATATTCTAATTTCACAAACGCTTCCGGATATTCCAATTTTTCAATCCAACTATTTGGCCGTTAACGTAGGAGGGGCCACTTCTTGTCGACTAGTTTCACTTGAAGATGGAAATTCATTTGAACACAATGGAGTACCAATAGCTGGAACTTTCAATAAGACAGATACTCATAGTTTTACATGTGCTCAATTCGACACTATTGAGGCAACAGGAAAATTCTTTGTTGCAGGAAGAAGAAGTGACAGTAATAGCACTTCAGCAAGTAAGAATGCTAATATCGTTTGGAGCCCTACAAGCTGGGTAGGAAAAAGCTTTCTCTTTAATCACACAAGACAAAGTGTCAGCAATATTTCAGTATACGCCTACACTGACTCTGATATTGAAATCACAAGAAATGGAACAGTTGTTACTTCTGCTAGTTTAGTTGCAGGGACTTCTACAACCCTAACTGTTTCAACATATGCTTCTTACGAGCTTAACTCAACAGGATATATTCTGGCCTACATGATGGCAGGAACAGGTAGTGATCATGTGGATCCCAAACCGCTCCTACCAACTGCAACAGACATAATTGGCTTCCCTTCCACAACAGGAAATATCACAACTGCGGCCAGCAGCAATAGTGTAACGATATACAATTCAGAGTCCACAACTCAAGCTACAACTCTTACGGCAGGTACAACATATGCACACAAAGTAAGTGGAAATAAAAATCTTTATGACACACAAGCAACACGTATTATTTCAGACGTATCTATTCCAATGATTGGAAACTCAACAGCTGACTCAAACGGATACTGTGCAGCACCATTTGTACCAACAGCGCTAATGAAGAACTCATTTGGAATTAATACTAATGCAGACTATGTTGCCTTTACTTCCCTCTCTCCAGCTATTATCACAGTAATAGATGGAAGCGATGGTTCAACATCAACAATAACATTGACGCGCACCACCAACGAGGACAACGTCCCTTATCGAGCCTATCTAAGCTCTAATATTGCCTCAGGTACAGTATTCGAGTCCCCTGATAAGTTTCAGGCTTGGTATCAGCCTAATAATAACAGCGCAAGTGGTGACGAGGATGAAACCGTGTTATTTGGCTGGTAGCGTAATCAAATCTAACACTTTCTAACTATTATGCTTCATCTTTTGCTTTGATGTTTCTTTTTCACTAGAATTTCATATCTCATAAATCAGGATAAGGAGTTCAAATGACAAAGATCGCAAAAATTACATTAACACTACTTCTAGCGTCTTCGGCCTTATCTATGGACTGTACTGCTTCTAAGAGATATTTAGATGACAGAGGCCAATCTCAACTTAAAGAAATCAAACTTGAACGAGCATTTGATTATACAGATGCAAAAATTCACGCAGATATCGATGAAGCATACTTCGTTTTCACAAAGTACGACGAAGAGCAATTTGTCGCTAAAATCACATTTGGTCCGGACTATACTCAAGGGATCGTTTCAACTGCAACATTTGATCAAAACGGGCGATTTGAACTAGTAAGCGTCGATGGCGCAACTGTTTATAAACTGGTTTGTACTAAGTAAGGCTACCGCTTAATTAATCACTTCGTGATTAATTTTCGCTAGTTGGGTGGTACTATAATTCGTTAGTTTTCCCATTGCGCCTGAGGCACATCCTGTGGCAAAAGTACCCTAAAGGGTAGTTTTGATGCAGAGATGGATGTGATTCAAGAAAGCAAACCGTAGGTGCGGCTTTCGGTCAAATGCGACAACTTTCCCATTGCTCCTGAGGCAACAAGGCCGACATAAACGTCGGCCTGTTGAATAAGTATTGAAATTCAAGCATGGGGCGCTGTAGATGCGTCCAATAGTTTGCCGTCAGGCAAACAATGACGCATCTACTCCCATTCAATAGTACCAGGAGGTTTCGACGTAATGTCATAAACCACACGAGTGATGCCCTTAACTTCGTTAGTGATGCGATTTGAAACACGAGATAAGAAAGCGTGTGGCATATCAGTCCACGTCGCAGTCATCCCATCACTTGAGTTAACCATACGAAGACAAATAACTTCTTCATATGCACGGCCATCACCTTTTACTCCAACTGTTTTTACTGGAAGTAAAACAGTTAGTGCCTGCCAAGTTGATTCGTAGAGACTATTCTTATGTAATTCTTCAAAAAGGATTTGATCACTTTGCTGAACCTGAGCGATGCGAGTTTCTGTAAGTTCACCTAGAACGCGAATACCAATTCCCGGTCCAGGGAATGGATGACGATGAACCCAGCCATGCTCAAGTCCTAGCTCCTCACCCATCTTTCTAACTTCATCTTTAAAGAGGTAGCGAAGTGGTTCAAGAAGTTTTAAATTCATTCTCTCAGGAAGACCACCAACATTGTGGTGAGACTTAATCGTTACAGATTTCCCATCTTCTTCATGGGGAGAGATTGATTCAATAACGTCTGGATACAAAGTTCCCTGAAGTAAGTACTCAAAGTTAATTCCATGGTTTTCTTGATATTCTTTCACCTTCATTTCAAAAATATCAATAAAGGTTTTACCTATGGCCTTACGCTTATCCTCAGGATCAGACTTCCCTTTGAGGTTTGCCATGAACTCTGCTTTTACATCAATTACTTCGATATTTAATTGAGTCTTCTCTTTTAATGTTTCAATATGCTGATAATCTTGTGGACGAAGAAGTCCATGATCAACAAAGAAGCAATATAGATTATCACCGATTACTTCATGTGAGAGCTGAGCAGCTACGAGAGAATCTACTCCACCAGAAAATGCACAAAGAACTTTTGATTTCTCAATTCCACGAACAAGCTCTTTTGCTTCTTCAAGCATTTCTGTTGCATCCCAATCTTTTTCAAGCTTGGCGATATCTTTAAAGAAGTGATTAAGAATATCTTTTCCATGTTCACTATGTTCAACTTCTGGGTGAAATTGCAGTCCCATCATTGGACGCGTATTGTGTTCAATTGCAGAGACAAGTCCATTTGCAGATTCCATGACGAGTGAAAAGTCATTTGGAAGTTTTGAAATATGATCTGAGTGAGACATCCAGACATTAACTTCTTCTGGGACGCCGTCCATCTTAAAGCCATTTAAAAGGTGAATCTTAGCGTGTCCATATTCTCCAATAGTTCCCTTCTCAACAACACCACCGAAGTACTTGCCCATAAGTTGCATTCCGTAGCATACACCGAGAATTGGCAGGTCTTCATTCTCAAAGACAAAGTCATAATTTGTTTCATCTTCAAAAACTGATTGTGGGCCACCAGAAAGAACAAGAGCATTCGGCTTCTTTCCCTCTTTAAATAATTCACGGGCCTTTTTTACAGTGATAATCTCACTTGAATAACCTAGCTCACGTGATTTTCTTGTAATTAATTGTGTGTACTGTGAACCAAAGTCCACGATCCAAATTTGTCTTGCACTCATATATTTAATTCCTATTTTTCGATTTGATAATTTGGTGCTTCTTTCGTAATCATAATGTCATGAGGGTGACTTTCTTTAAGAGATGCTGCCGTAATTTTTACAAACTGTGCCTTCTCTTGCATTTCAACAATTGTTGAAGCTCCGACATACCCCATACCACTTCTAATCCCACCATTTAGTTGATAGATATTTGAAGCAAGACTTCCTCTATAAGGCACTTGCCCTTCAATTCCTTCTGGAACAAGTTTTTGATCATCGACATCACCTTGGCCATAACGATCTTTTGAACCAAGCTTCATTGCCCCAAGAGAGCCCATTCCACGGTAAACCTTATAAGTACGCCCCTGATAAAGAACCATTTCACCTGGTGTTTCATCACAACCAGCAAACATTGAACCTAGCATGACACAACTTGCACCGGCCGCTAGCGCCTTAACAATATCTCCAGAGTACTTTATTCCGCCATCTGCAATGAATGGAATTCCCGCTTTGGAGCAAACATCTGCACAATCCATAACGGCAGAAAGTTGAGGAACCCCAATCCCTGCAACAACACGAGTTGTACAAATTGAGCCAGGCCCAATACCAACTTTTACACCATCAACTCCAGCATCAATAAGTGCTAAGCAAGCTTCAGGAGTTGCAATATTTCCAGCGATTATATCAACGCTTTGATCTTTAGGAATTAGGCCACGAACAGTTTTCACCATTCCGATGACTCCTTTAGAATGGCCGTGAGCTGTATCAATAATAATACAATCGACACCTGCTGCAATAAGGTGTTTAGCTCGCGTAACTTCCTTGTCCCCAACTCCTATAGCAGCAGCAACTCTAAGGCGTCCAAGAGCATCTTTATTTGAATTTGGAAAGTTAATACGCTTTAGAATATCTTTGATGGTAATTAGACCCTTAAGCTTTCCGTTCTTACAAACAATTGGAAGCTTCTCAATTCTGTTCTTATGAAGAATTTTTTGGGCCTCATCTAATTCAATTCCCTCAAGAGCAGAAACTAACTTCTCTTTTGGCGTCATGATATCTTTTACTTTCTGATTTAAGTTTTGTTCAAAACGAATATCACGACTTGTAAGAATACCGACAAGATAATTATCTGAATCAACAACTAAAACGCCAGTGATCTTATTCTTACTAGTAAGCCTAATTACCTCTTCTAATTGCATTTCTGGCCTTACTGTAATTGGGTTGAGTACGACTCCTGATTCAAACTTCTTTACCTTCTCAACTTCCCAGGCCTGATCCTCTGGTGTCATATTCTTATGAATAACACCAATGCCACCTTGTTGGGCCATAACTATTGCTGTCTTGGATTCAGTTACTGTATCCATAGCAGCTGAAACGATTGGAATATTTAAAGAAATATTACGTGAAAACTTTGTTTTTAGTGAAACATCTCCTGGCAAAACTTCTGAGTAGCCTGGCTTTATTAAGACATCATCATAAGTAAGGGCCTGAGGAATTTGTGAAATAGACATGCAATTGATCCCATCTAAATAGTTAAAATATAAGCAAAATAATTGCTTATATTTTAACTGAGATCATTTTATTATCATACCGGGATTTTTTTCTTAGTAGGCTTCTTTATAATCCTGACTGTAACTCTCAAGATCATTTATGAGGCTGTTTACAGCATCACTATGCTTTTGTTGACTTAAATACTCTCTTCTTAGTGAAGACTCGAATACATCATTCTTAATCTCATCATCAACTGGTGATGGTACCGATGCAGGATTACGTAATGATTGAGGTTTCTCAGGTCTAAACTTACGTTCAGGACGAACTCCTTCTTGTGGAGCTTCCCTCTCATATTCATGCTCTTTATGCATTTGAGTCGGTGCCTTCTCTTGTGATGCTGGAACTCTTGTATTCGGTCCATAAACATTAACTTCAACATCAGATTTTGTTTTATAATTTGGCTTAAATTTCTTAACAACTTTCTTTTTAGGAGCTTCTTTGGCCATTTCCTTAAGCTTCTCTTCATAGAATTGCTCAAGACGAGTCGCTCTCGCTCCTCCTTCAACTCCAACAGAAGCAATATCACGACGAGTTTTTACCGTATGTGATTGCCTAACAACAATTTCACCAGGTTTATTTGAGACTCTCATATCTTCTCTAAGAGTAACTGAAGCTGTTGATCTTTTTGGATTTTTCTTATAAAGCTCTTGCGAGATTTTATTATCCTTATGTCTTGGTGCTCTAGCAACTAGAGTGCGTTCATTCATCGGCTTAACAGCAGGAAATAAAGAAGTTACTGCCTCATAAGCACTTGAAGAAATAGGGGTTGGAACTCTTGGCGCTCCATTCTCATAATCTTCTTTGATAAATGAAAAACGGCCAGGCCCAACTTGCTCTTTCATAAACTCGTAAACATTATTATTGATCGTATGAGTTCCAGTAATACTTAGGATTTGTGTCTTTCCATTTTCTGGATCATAAGAAGCAATATACTCTCCACTATCGTAAGAGATTGTGGCATTTACTGTTTGAAGCTGAAATTTATCATCTGTTTCTTCAATTGACTTAACCCAGACATATCCTGATTTAAGCTCAACAATTTTATTAAGCATTGAAATATAACTTGAACCTGAAACATGATATTCGTGATCGAAATAGTCTCTAAAAACAAGTTCAGCTCCTACCTCAGTAAAGATATCATCAAAGTCATAAATGAAGCTGCCAGCATCCAATTTCTTAGTTTGTTGATTACTAGTAACAAAAACATTTCCCTGCACTCTCGCAACGACGGCCCTTGGTGTTTTTGCCGCTTCGGCACCAAGAGCGAGACTTGAGATAAATGCTAAGATTAGAAAACTAGTTCTTTTTATATTTCTGTACGATTTTCTCATAGTGCCCACTTAGGATATTCCATTCAGGAGTGTTTCTATATTTCTTTCTAAACTCTTCCACTACTGCGAAGAATTCGTCTTTACGATTTTGTTTTAAATAGCTCATCCCTAGCCATAGTTTTGCACCAAGGTAGTACTTTGAAGTAGGATACTTCTTTGTTAAATATGTAAAGTACTTCTCACTCCAGTCATAATGCTTACCTGATTCATAGCTTGCAACACCGGCCTGAAATAAGAAATCAGCATCCACCTCTTTTGAATTAGGGAAGTTCTTTGTATATGCATTGAAGAATTGCGCACTCTTTTCAAAATTCTTTGAATCAAATTCTTTTTGAGCAATAGAGACCATCTCCTTTGCGTCCCACTTGTATACGTCATATTTAACGAGATCATTACTGTCGACACGAGCAACGCTTGCAATTGTTCTCTTTGTATAACTCTCCTTCATAGGAGCTTTATCTTTCAATTGCGTTTCGAGATAGTAATTCTTACTTTCAAGAGTTTTGATTTTATAATTAGCTTGCATAAGCTTATTATTCATCTCTTGATTCTCTTTTGATAAAACTAGAATCTTATCCTCTAACTCGTTAATGGCCTGGGCGCGTTTTTCAAAATGCTCCACATAGCTACATGATGTTAGCGACATCAATGCAAGTCCAAAGAATAAAGAATTAACGGTTTTCACTTTTTTTTCCTCGTTATTAGTACCTCTTCGCTCTTCTTTTCGGATAATGGACTAAAATATTTAGCAAAATCTGCAACTACGTATTTTCAAGGATTTACCAACGGGAATGTCAAGATCTATTCACAATGTTAAGGAAACAGCTTTTATCGTCAAATCTTTGTCAATTCCTAGATTTAGCGTCATGCTTTAGCGTATAATACCGCTAAGGTATGAAATTAATTAAGAAATTTTAAGGAAAAAATAATGTATAGAATCCTACTGGCCCTTGCCATCACTCTCTTTGCCTACGCCGATAAAAAAGATTACTCAGACCTGCTCAAGGCCCAGGTAACAACAATTGAAAGGGACAGTAATAAGTACTTAACCATCAATTTAAGAAATAAAGACGGTTGGCATACATATTGGCAAAACCCTGGGGACTCAGGACTTGCAACAGAAGTTGAGTTTAAACAAGGTGGCGATAAAATCGTTCTTGATTTAGTTGAATGGCCAACTCCTCATAAATTTATTGAAAAAGGTGATATTCAAACTTTCGGTCATAAAGGAGACTATACTTACTTTTATTATTTAGGTAATTCATTCGATAACGCAAAGAATTTTGAAGTTCATTTAAAGTATTTAATTTGCCACGATATTTGTATTCCTCAGGAAAAGATTATTAAGGGTGACTTTGACGGCGGAGTCTTTAACTCGAAAGACAATCAGATTCAGGTTGCAAATTCAGAAATGGAAAAAAGATTTAATAATCTTCCAACACTAAGAGAAACTCCGACATACCTAAACCTTCAATTAACAAAGTATGAAGGTGGACTAGCTCTCGTTTACAATATTACAGGGGACAATCAAAAGCTTACTGTCGGACAAAATGTATTAACACCTTACACGACAAGTCCAATTAGTTTTAAAAGAGAAGCTCTCTACAAGGACACAAAGGGAAATCACTATGGCCTCTATCAACTAGATTGGGATGGTGAATACCTAGAACCAGAATATCCGCTACCAACAGATGGACGCTTTAACGAACCTCTATCTTTTAAATTTGTTTTTAATGACCCTGTTAATGGTGAGACATATCGAGTAGATTTCGATATCAGTTCATTTGGAACTAATGAAGAATCTTTTAAAACATTCTATTCAAGACTTACAAAAGTTAATAATGATCGAACTCTTCAGGAGACAAATATTGTAAGCAATGAAGAAGGCTCTTCTTCCCTACCTTACTTTTTACTAATGGCATTTATTGGTGGTTTAATCTTAAATATTATGCCTTGTGTTCTACCTGTTATTTCTTTAAAACTATTTGGTCTTATTAAGCATTCAAATGAAAGTCGTTCGAAAGTTCTAAAACATAACCTATTCTACTCTCTAGGTGTTCTCGCAACTTTTGCAGCACTTGCTTTTACTGTTGTAGGACTAAAGGCATCAGGAGAACAAATTGGTTGGGGTTTTCAGCTTCAATCGCCGATGTTTGTTGCCATCATGGTATTTGTTATCTTTACAATGGCACTTAACCTCTTTGGACTATTTGAGTTTAAAACACCAGGAGGAACTAAGCTTGGAAATGTAGAAGTTAGAAATACTTTCTACGGAGACTTTATAAGTGGTGTTCTGGCCACAATTCTTTCTACTCCATGCTCAGCTCCATTTCTTGGAACAGCTCTGACATTTGCATTTTCTGAATCAAGTACAAATATCGTGATGATCTTTCTTGCTATTGGACTAGGTTTAAGTGCGCCTTTCATATTAACTGGAATCTTTCCGGCCCTTATTCGCTTTCTTCCAAGGCCAGGCATGTGGATGGATCACGTTAAAAAGCTTTTAGGGCTTACTCTTATCCTTACAGCTGTGTGGTTACTAGATGTTTACTCAGCACTTGTAGGCTCTCCTGTTGCAATGATGTATATAAACTCGGCCCTCGTTTTTACTTTCTTCCTTTTCTATATGAGAAAACATATGACGAAGAAAGTAATTGCGACATTGCTTATGATTGTGCCTGTTTTTTACTTAGGATACTCGGCCATTACAACACCTCTAAATACAGGTGGAAATGGAAACTCTCTTATTGAAGACAAAAAGCGAGAGGGACTTAACTGGACGAAGTGGACAGAAGCCGAAATGAATACGCGTATTGACCAAAGAAAACTTACATTCATCGACTTTACTGCACGCTGGTGTATCACTTGTAAAGTGAATGAAAAACTTGTGATTAACACTGATTCATTTAAAGACATGGTTGCTGAGAATCAAGTCGACCTTCTGCTTGGAGACTGGACACGTAAAGATGAGGCCATTGGAAAATGGCTAGAATCTCAAGGAATGGTTGGAGTTCCAGCTTATTTTGTGATCAATGAAAGTGGTGAATTAATTAAGCTTGGTGAAACTATTACTCTTGGAAAGGTAAAGAAAGCGCTTGGAGTAAACTAGCCAATAAGTTTTGCAATTGCTCCTGGCGCGGTATTAGCTTGCGCTAGGAATGCTGTTGCAGACTCCATTTTAATCGAATCGAGTGCTTTTGCCGCTGTTGCCTTTGCGATATCTGTATCTTCAATTTTTGATCTTGCCGCTTCTGAGTTCTCATAATTATGCTGAAGATTTGTTGTTGTACTTTCAACTCTCTTCATTGTTGAGCCTACTTTAGAGCGTGAGTGTGAAATTTTATCGATTAAGGCATCGGCCGCCCCCATTGCGGACCTGGCCCCTTCCTTAGTAAGTACATTTTGATTGAGTAACTTGCGATTAGAACTCATGACATCATTAATATTATATTTTATACGATCATTTTGTTCAGAGTTACGAATCCCAATTTGCATCTCTAAATCACGGCCACCATTTAAAAGCTTGGTTCCGTTATATTCAGCATTCTCTTGAATACGAATAATTTCACGCGCAAGTTGCTTAAACTCACGATTTGTATTGATTCGATCATTATCATTATAGGTATCAGTGGCCATTTGAATCGAAAGTTCTTTTAAGCGAATGGCTATGTCTTGCATGCTCCCCATCGTTGAGTCTGCAACTTCAAGCATTGAAAAGCTATCATTAGAGTTTCGCTGTGCCTGTAGATTGGAACGATTCTGGGCCGTCATCTTTAGAGATATAGCTGCACCGGCCGGATCAATTGCGGCCTTGTAAATACGCTTAGAACCTGCTAGCTTGCGAACCTCACTCGTTTGGTGATCGTTCACTTCACCTAGCATTCTTTGCGCCAGCTGTGATGTGACATTAGTCCCTACTCTCATCCCTGAAGACTATCCTTTAAATATTAAGATCCCTTTCCACCATGAAAGAGTCTGTTACTTAAAGTTTATCGGAAAAAAATGCCCAAAGTTTATACGTTTCAGTAAAAAAACTTTGGGCACATACTTAGTTAGAATTGAGAGTTTAAATAATAAATTACTGTAGTATCGTACTTAACTAGCTAGCAATCTTTTGATCGCGATACCAATTTTTAAAAGCAACTAAGACATCTGAAGCTGCCTGGTATACATTATCTCCTTTGGCTTTTTTGTGGAACTGATGTTTGTGACCATTCACATTGGCCGAGAATACATATTCTGGACCTTTTTTATCGGCCACGAACTGAATATGCCCCACATTCCTAAAATCGTTTGAAATCCCCTTTAACTTTTTGGCAACATAGTTCTCAAAAGCAGATGAGTGATCAACGTTATGAAAGCTTAATTCGTAGTTCATAGGACCTCCAATATTTTCCTGTGTTCCTCTATGAATATATAATATCAGGCACGCACAATTAATTATCTGAGGTATGTTAGATTTCTGTAAAATTCTCTAAAAGTAATAAATTGTTTGATATGAGCATATCTGATCAAAATATTTTAGTGTTCTCATGGCCCCATTTTTATAATAAAATTAAAATGTTTTATAATAAAGGAGACGCAATGCGCTTATATGAATACATCCAACAGGGTGGAATAATTATGTATATTCTACTATTTATCAACGTAGTAGGATGGGCAATCATGTTATCAAAAGCTTATTTTCTTTCTGTAGAAATGAAAATGACGGCACAAACATCAAATGATATTAAAAAGAAAATTAAAGATAATGGTGAACATATGGATACTTCATCAACGATCGAAATAGCAAAGCAATATCTGGCCGGACATATTATGAATGTTGAGAAAGGTCTAAACACAGTAAAAATTATTGCTACGATCTCACCACTTCTAGGCCTTCTTGGTACAGTTGTTGGTGTACTCACAGCATTCCATGTTATGTCAGAAACAGGACTCTCTAATCCTGCATCATTTGCTCAAGGTATTTCAATGGCACTAATTACAACTGTTGGTGGAATGATCGTTGCTATTCCTCACTTTGTTGGTCACAACTACCTACTAGGTTCAGTAGATAAACTAGAGACAAAGCTTGAGAAAGAAATTATGGAAAAAGTTCTATGAGTTCTCGTACAAAAAGAACAAGACAAGAAGCAAATGCTGATATCACTCCGTTAATTGACGTTGTCTTTTTACTTTTAATTTTCTTTATGACTTCAACTGTATTTAAGAAGTCTGAGCTTGCTCTGCTCTTAAGTCTGCCAAAAACAGAATCTGGAGAACAGGCATCTACAGACTCCAAAGTATTAACAATTGAATTGTCTAAAGAGGAAGTTGCTATCGCTGGAAAGAAGTATACAGTCGAACAACTAGATGCACAGCTTGCCGCAATAAAAGATAAGAATAAGGCGATTGACCTAAGGGTTGATCAAGAAGTTCAGTATTCGAGGCTAGTACGTATTTTAGATGTATTAAAAAAATACAGCTTAACTAACCTCTCACTAATTACTGAAAAGTAAATTTTTAAAAATTTACATAGAAGAATACAAATCAATTAAATTCTGGGCCGTCTTACGACGATGAAATTTTTCAACGAAGTTACGGCCCTCTTCAACCATCTCAAAAGCAAGATCCTCATTCGTTAAAACATTGACTATTTGCTCACTCATTTCATGTTTATCTTTAGGGTCAATATAAATTGTATTTGGACCGCCTGCCTCTGGAAATACAGAGCCCTTAGAAGTGATAACAGGTGTCTTTGAAAATAGAGCTTCAATAATTGGAATACCAAAACCTTCAAAAAAGGAAGGAAAAACAAATAAGTCGCTTCTTTGATAGAAAGCAGGAAGATCATCGTTTGTCACATTTGAAAGGATTATGATGCGATCTTCAAGACCCTTTGAGTGAATATAGCTTTCAATTTCTTTCTTGTAACTACCACCATTTCCAATAATAACGAGTTTATGATTTATTGATTTCTTGATATCGGCATAGGCTTTAACAAGCGTTAAAACATTCTTATTTGGCTCTATCGCGCCAACATAGAGAATGAACTTATCATTAACACCATAACGCTCAATAGTTGCAACTTGTTTTTCTACAGGAATAGGTGAATAAAAACGAGGGTTACATGTTTGATATACCACCTTAATTTTACTAGGGTCACAACCAAGATAATTTATTAAATCACTCTTGGTTTGCTCACAAATAGCTAAAACAACATCTGCAACTTCAGTCGCATATTTTATTTTTCTAAGATAAACCTGACGATCAAGCCATTTGAAGTTCTCTGGAAAACGCAGAAAGAGAAGATCATGAATTGTCACAACGCTCTTAATTCCTGTTTTCTCAATTCCATGTGGAAGTTCATGAGATAGGCCATGAAAAATATCAATTTCTAAACTCTTAGCTTCGTCTGCAACCTTGAATGATCGCCATGCAGCTGGAAACTTCTTTGACCAAAAGTCACTAGGTTTAACAATATTTAGGTTATCATATTGATCTAACCAGTGAGTGGCCCTTGGGTCATCAAATGTTGGAGTAAAAAGATAATATGAGTTCTGTGTGTGATAGCGACTTAAACTTGCGATGAGGTCTCTAGAATAATTTCCAAGACCTCTGAAGTTATGAAATGCTCTCTTTGCGTCAAATCCAATTTTCATTTGGCTAGTATAAGGGAAAGGCCTCTATTTGCCTATCCCTCACTTGGAACTTTTATTACTTGTCCTGCATATAAGGCAGATCCTGAGATATCATTCACTTTTTTAATCGTACCGATTGAAGTCTTAAACCTTCTAGCAATGGCCGTTAAGTTATCACCACGACGAACACGGTATCTCTTATAGGCCACACTTGACGGTACTCTTGTTGTAGAAATCTTTAATCTTTGACCAATGAAGATACGACTAGATCGTAAATTATTTAAAGATTTAATCATTGAAACGCTTACACCGTACTTACGTGCAATATCAGAAAGGTTATCTCCTCTTCTTACTTTATGAGTAACGATATCCCCTTTAGTGCTATACTTTAGTCTTTGTCCCACAAGAATCTTTGATCCTCTAATACCATTAATTCTCTTTAGATCAGTAACTCTGACACCAAGACGATTAGCAATAATAGATAAATTATCACCGCGTCTTACTTTATAAACACCATTCGAGTTTTTTCCATTTGAAGTATTTGCAACTTTAATATATTTGCGAGTTTCATACTCTGCTAAAGAAGCATAGTCCGTAAAATCTTTAGAAGGTAGGAAGATACTCTGAGTATGTCTTCTATTTACCTTAACCCACTTTCTTTTTAAATCTGGGTTTAAAACTTTTAATGTTTTAACGTTTACACCTTGAGCACGAGCTAATTTATAAAGGTCAAAAGATCCTCTAACATTTAGCTGCTTTACTTTTTCAAAAGGACTATCTTTTGACTCAGTGATTTTCATCCCATACTTGGCCGCATTATTATAAATCTCACGAACAGCGGCAACTTTTGGAACATAGTAAATTGTTTCTGTAGGAATAAGTTTTCGAGAAACAAGCTTCATATAATCACGAGTCTTACCTTTTCTTATAGCTCTAATAATTCCATACTCACCTTTATTGTAAGCAACAAGAGCAAGTTCCCAAGATCCAAAGATATTATAAAGATCTTTAAAGTACTGAGCAGCGGCCTCTGTTGATTTAATGATATGAGTTCTTTCATCAACATAACTATCAACTCTTAGCTTATATCTCTTTCCTGTCGCCTTGATAAACTGCCATGGGCCAACTGCTGCGGCCTTCGACTTAATAAAAGTGTTATAACCTGATTCAATCAGACCAACGAAAAATAAATCTTCAGGAATTCCATGAGAGCGCATAATCTTTTCAATCACGTTACGATAACGGGCACCATTATTAACATAACGAAGAAAGAGATCACGCTCTTTTTCAGTAAAATACTTCACCCAAAAGTCGAAGTGCTTTTGATGATAATGTAGTTCAAGCTTATCCATATTATTAATGGTATAGGCCTTAACGCTCCCTACATCCTTTGATTTATACTTTACGACTTCCTTTACAATCACTTTTGGATTTTGTCCTGGTGCTTCACCTACATAGGTAGGCTTAACATTCGCACATGATACAAGAATAAATAAAGGTATTAAGATATTGATTTTTTTCATTGGGCTCCCAAAAAGCTTCCATACAGGTTTACTGTAATTCTACCAATTTACATATCTTACTATTTTAAATGAACACCACGATTTTTCGAGGGGGGGAATTTAATTCATATTAGACAAAATCACTTTTCCTTTTTCCCAAATGACATGAGGTTCTGAATCATCTTTTAATTTTGTAAAACCATCAAAATCAAAATAATCAAATCCGTATGCAATATTAAAAAGTGACGCGATCCCTACTGTTGATTCAACCATACAGCCAAGCATTGTCTTTAGTCCAAGCTTCTTCGCCTGCTGTAATTGAGCAAATGTCTTCATAAGGCCATTTGCCTTTGATGTTTTTAGTACAACGCCATGACAAAGGTCTTTAAACGGATCGAGGAATCTGTGATCTTCAATACCTTCATCGAGAAAGATATCAATTGGCGATTTATCTTTTAATTCTTTATATAAATCGAATTCATTGCGATAGAGAGGCTGCTCAATAAAGAGAACATTCTCATCTTTAATAAGAGATAAATGCTCAAGTAATAAGTCGAGATTATTTGTATAAGACTCATTAGCATCAAGAACAAATACACGATTTGATTTATTAATCAATTCAACTTGAACTGGAAAAGTTTCATGAGTAATCTTAAGTTTAATAACTCCATTAGTATCAGCTTCTTCAAGAAGCTTTTTTCCCTCCTCCAAAGAATCAAAGACAGGAAATGAATCAAGTGACTCAACACTTTTAACTGTATTTGTTCCAAGGATTTTCCAAGGACTAAGTTCTGTGGCCCTAACGAGATAATCGAGGAAGGCCGTTTCAACCCCTAATCTTAGACGAGGAATATGGAAATCATATTGGTCAAGATATTGAGTTAACTCATTATATTGAACGATCCCTGCCGATTCATAATCTGATGCAAATCTCTCAAGTTCTAATTTTAAATCGTCAACGCTAATATCTTCTTTTGAGCCATAGCTAATTTCTCCATAACCTTTATAATCACCATTCTTGAGTGTTACGTAGATAATCTCCTTGGCCAAAACCTTTGCTCCAGAGATCTTCCAAGGTTTATTTAAGTTTACTAGTCGTGTATCTATTGCCCATTCCATATTATGCCTTAAAGCGTTAAAATAATTATTAAAAAGACAAAATTATGTTACCAAAAATAATTTCAAATATCACACTAGCATTTATTGCCATTATCTTGGCCTATATGCTTGCGCCTCTATTCAAAGAGTTCTTTGATGGAATATTTAATCCTCACAAGAAAACCAATAAGTCACATTCCAAAGAGGAATTTGATGAAATGGTTAGAAGAAAGATAGAGAGAATGTCTATTTCTGGAAGCTCGGCCCCTGCTGAGTCTCAATCATCTAAGTCGACAAAGAGTGGTCATCGTACTTTATTATCATACTTTGAAGAGAAGCAAATGTTTGCCTCAGAAGAAGATTTAAAATTCTTTCAAGGTCTTCTCTCTTCCCTTCAGTGGGGTGACTTCAAGGAAGGGGAAGAAATTTTAAATCGATTACGTAAAGATTATAAATTCGATAAAGAAGAATTAAATGCTTTAATTAATCCTTTTATAAAGCAATTCTTCACTAAGGATGAACTGCTAAAGTTAGGAAAAATTAATCAGTCCAAGCTTACTAAAGAAGCATTTATCTCTTATGCAACAACAATGTTCTTATTTCAAAACTTAGATCGTATTGAACATAAACGCTACGAAAACAATGTCCATATATTCTTAATTAACTACTCTACGAAATCGACAAATCACGTGGGGGTATTAGAAAGTTTCATAAAAGATGAGTTAATTACATTACCAAAAAGATATGAAGCTTTATTCGAAAGTTTTACTAAAAAGATAAATGCTTCATACGATGAACTCTTCGCAATTCTCCCTATTGATGAAAGTAAGTTAACGGTTGAATTTAGTTCACTTAAAGACGAAAGTGACCGAAAGAAGAAGTATAAAAAACTAGTACAGACTTACCACCCAGATAAGTGGAGTACAAAGTTTAAGTCGAAGATTATTGATGATCGTTTAAATGAAAACTTTAATAAAATACAAAATATCTATAATAAGACCAAATAATAAAGATAGAGAGAGTTAGAAAAATGCAAAAAAGAAAAGAACAAATCATCAACAGTATTGAATGTGAGCTGATTAGAACTGTCAGTGAAACCAATGGTATCTCATTGAATGACACTCTAGAATTACTTGTTCACTCTCCTAGTATTCGTGATAACCAACTACTGGAAAAGCCCGTTCTTGAATTCATGAAGCTACTTTCTTCTTTTCAAATTGATGAAGTTGATATTGAAACTCTTCTAAATCACCCTGTATCAGATGCGGTCTTTAATTTCTTTCAAAAATTTCCAATTCCATACTATGAAGAACATATCCACCTAACAGGCTCACTTAATGCAGAGTTTATCTATCCAAGACTTAAGAAACTGCTAAGTGGTAAGAACAAGAAAATCTATGAGAAGAGAATTGTAGAAGTATATGGTGAGGATGCCCTTCCTATAACTTGTGTCGAAGATGTAGATAACCTAATCCGTCTAAAAGAAGGAGAACAATTTGCGACTTACCTTCGTATTCTATTTCTAGCGAAGCTAATCCTAACTTCAAAGAAAGCTCACCAAGATGCTGCCTATCACATGGCAAAAGAATTATACGAAAATTATAATGTTGGAAGTATTAGACTAAAATTTACACTTTCTCGTGCTTCAAAAATGGATGCCGAGCAAATCCCTGGTATTGGAGAAGTAACAGAGGAAGATGTTGTCTTAGGTCTTTATGAAGGTTTTAAAAAGTTTGAAAAAGAAGTGCCAAGCTTCAAGTTTATCCTCTCACCTTCATTTAGAAAGGAACTGAACTTCTTTGATGATACAAATTTTGAAACAAAAAAAGAACACTTTGAACATCAAGTTGATGCACTTTTAGAAATTTTAGAAAAGTACCCATACTTAAAAGAAAACCTAGTTGAAGTCGATACAGTTGGAGATGAGAAGGCCCTTTACCGTAAAGCGCATTTTAAAGAGCTTAAAAGTGGCCTACGTAAGCTACAGTATCGTGGATTAAAGATTCGCTCTCACCACGGAGAAACTTGGCTTACGCTCAAAAAAGGAATCCAATCAGTCGATAATGCTATGAATATTTGGCATATCGATACCCTAGAGCACGGACTTAGCCTTGGTATTAACCCAAATTATTATTACCACCGCCTTTTTCAAAGAATTATTGAATTAAATGCTAAACACCAAGCAATTGATAAGAAGTCCACAGAAGGATATGAGTTGGAAGAAATGGAATGGGAATCATATTCAATTGGCGTGAAAAAGAAACTCTTTAAAGGAGAGCCTCTGAATGCTGACGAAGTCACTTTATTCTTAAAAACAAAGTTTCACAATGCCCGTGAAGTCGAACACTATCAACACGATATTTTAAATCGTATTATTCAAAAGAGTGTTTCTCTAGTGGCACTTCCTTCTTCAAACCTTAAGCTAACAGGAGTCTTCCCAGATTTTAAGGATCATCCATTTTCTTGGTGGGAGAAAAAAGGTGTAAGACTAGGTGTTGGAACAGATAATTACATTACTCTCTCAACAAACTTCATTCGCGAAATGCTAATCCTCCTCTACTCAGATCCTAAAAATCTTAAGATTACAAAACTCCTGATGTTAACAACGAAGGAGTCAAGAAGGCCATATATCAGTAATCTCCTTTGGGAAATGCGCAAGAGATACGCTAAGTAAGGTATTAAAAACACATAATACTAAACTTTTTCACACGGTCTTCCGACAAGTATTTAACTATACGATGAAGGATGACATAAATGGCGTTTGAGTATACTCATTTCAAATCACTAATCAATGTCGCAATTGATAATAATGCTAGTGACATACATATAAGGGCGGATGAGACTCCTTGTTTTAGAATTAGTGGCGATATGGTCGCAGTAAAATCAAATAAGCTACTCTCACAAGAAAGTATCTACGATATTCTTCGTCTACTTATCGGCGATAAAGATCAGCAAGAACTTGAGGCAATCAAAGACCTTGATGGATCTTTTGACTTTGAAGATAAGTGCCGACTAAGGTTCAATTATTTTAAATTTAATAATAAGAACGGTCTTGTTTTTAGAGTCATAAAAAAGGACATTCCAAGCTATAGGCAACTAGGCTTAAGTGACTCTCTTAAACAAATTATTCGTGCAAAACGTGGACTTATTCTAGTTACAGGGGCAACAGGATCTGGAAAGTCAACAACCCTTGCCAGTATGATTAATTATATAAATGAGCGCAGAGCAAAGCATATTATTACGATTGAAGACCCAATTGAATTCATCCATGAACAAAAGAAATCTCGTATTACTCAAAGAGAGCTTGGGGTTGATACAGATAATTTTGAAGACGCTCTAAAATTTGCGCTAAGACAAGATCCAGATATTATATTACTAGGAGAACTTAGAGACCAGAAATCAATTGAGATAGCTCTAAAAGCAGCAGAAACAGGACACCTAGTACTGGCAACAATTCATACGACAGATGCTATTTCGACAATAAGTCGTATAATTTCAATGTTCCCAGCAGAGGAGCAAGCAGATACGAGGAAGCGTCTTTCAGACTCACTCTATGCGACAATCTCACAACGTATGATTCGTTCAAAGAAGTCATCCAATGGAGTTCGTGTTGCACAAGAGATCATGGTAACAGGTCCAGGAGTTAAAGAATGTATTCGTGGCGATGAGCCACTAGATCGTATTATTCCTATTATTGAAAACGGTGGAACAAACTCAGCAGATATTCCTTGCCAAAGCTTTGATCAAGCAATTCTAAATCTTCTTGAAGGTAATTACATTACAGAAGAAGATGCTGCTAAAGAAGTTCGCAGTGCAAGTGACTTCATGAGAAAACTAATGCTTACAAAGTAGAGATCTCAAATAGTGCCTCTAGAATAGAAAAGGCCCTGGTGGGGGCCAGGGCCAATCCGTCTAACGCGAATTAGACTAACTTGATGTGAGGATAGTAAGAAAAGACTTACATAGTATTTATTATTCGCCATTTTTCTCTTTTTATTAAGGGGAACAATTTTCAGAAAATAAAAAGTAAAAGGCCAAGTACTTATGACTTGGCCTTACTTAATTTTAAATATATAAAAAAACTGAAACTTTTACTCTTCTTTACCTTAAAAAATTATTTTTGATGTGACAGTATTTCTTTTACGACTTTATCGACAAGCTTTTTAGCATCGTCACACTGCGCTTTCCAATGCGCGTGATTCAACTCAGGATCCTTATTCATAAGTAACTCACCTAGCTCTTTCGTACTATCATTAAATTTTCTAAGTAACTCAACTGATAATTGCTCATCATCCATTTCTTCAAGAACTGTCATCACACGATCAATATCTGAATTATCAATTAATTTGTTAAAGTCCATTTTTTATCCTTATTATTTCTTAGCTTGTTGAGCAATCATATCACGCATAATATAGATTGCCTCTTCTAAACCTGCATCTTTACGTAGTGAAGAAACCCACTCTTCTTTACGTTGTTTAAAGTCTTCCTTCCACTGCTTCTCTTCGCCTTTCTTTACAGTTTCATGTGACTTTAGAGACTCTTCAAAGTGAGTAACAACTAGGTTCATATTTTCTTGATCTAGTTTTAGATCTTCTAACTTCTTCTTATTTGCTTCCTCTTCTTTCATCCAAGAGTCAATATTAAGCTTAAGTTCAGTTTCTTTGCGTCTCTTCTTTAAATAAGCAACACTTTCCTGAATCTTCTTCATACGATCATCTTTAGCAACACGCTTTTCAGAAGCTTTAATTAGCTTCTTCATATTGTATTCATCACCTGACCATTTCTGATATTTCTTAGGCTTAATTTGATCCCACTTAAGTGAGTAAGTTAAATCTTGTTCACGATTTTCAGCATATGACATTGGATCAGGAATTACAATATCAGGTGTTACACCTTTATATTGAGTTGAACCACCATTAACTCTGTAGAATTTTTGAATTGTAAGCTTTAGCGCCCCAAACTCTTGTCCCATCATTTTGTTTAAACCTTGATCTAGGCTATAAACAACTTGAACTGTACCTTTACCGTGAGTAACTGCACCACCAACAATAACAGCTCTCTTATAGTCTTGCATTGCCGCCGCTAGAATTTCTGAAGCAGATGCCGAGTAACGATTTACCATAACAATTAACGGGCCACTATATTCAACACCTGGATCAGTATCAGCGAGTGTCTCAACTTGGTTTAAGTAGTTTCTAGTTTGCACAATTGGCCCTTCCTTAATGAAAAGTCCAGACATAAGTTGTGCGTCTGTTAAAGCACCTCCACCATTATTTCTAAGATCGAGTATAACACCATTAACTTTTTGCTTCTTTAATCTTTTAAGTTCTGCTCTAACATCATCAGTACAGTTAATAGTTCCATTAAACTCACGATAGAATTTTGGAACATTGATATAACCAAACTTCCCTTTTACACCCTTAAGTTCAAGAACAGATGACTTTGCAAATGAAGCACCAATCTTAACAACGTCTCTTGTAATACCAATTGTTTTTCTTGATCCATCGGCCTTCTTAACGTGAAGTTTTACAACAGTTCCTTTCTTACCACGAATATATCTAACGGCATCATCAACTCTCATCCCAACTAGATCAACAGGCTCCTTCTCAGAGCTTCCTTCACTAACAGCAAGAATTAAATCATCAACTTCAAGTTCTTTTTGTCTCCATGCGGCCCCACCAGGAACTATTTCAACAACTTTAATATAACCTTCGTCTTCAGATAAAACGGCACCAATACCTTCTAATTGGCCAGACATATCAATATCAAAATCTTCTTTTCTCTTTGGAGCAAGGTAAGCTGTGTGCGGATCAAAAACAGCACCAACTGAATTATAGAAAAGTTCCATATAGTCTTCTCTAGTGTCCTTAAGAAGTCTTTCGAAGTATAAACGATATTTCTTATCAATCGCTTCATGGGCCTTAGCAACGATTTCCTTTTCAGTTAGGATTTTTTCAGTGCTAAGTTTCTTCTCTTTTTTCCCATTCTTTTTCTTATTATTTTTTTTAGGATTCTTTAGATCTTCTTGATCTTCTTTCATCGAAATATAACGGGCCATTACAGATTGCTTATAAGTTAGACGCCAGTTCTTTTCGAATTCACTCTTATTCTTAGCAAAGCTTCTCTTTTCAGGATCAAGCTCAACAACTTCATTCCCGTAAAAATTAAACTTCTCTTTGAACATTTTCTTTCTCAGAGCATCCGCTTCTTTAATTCTTTGTGTTTTAATCTTCATTGCATCAAGAACTAATTTATAATTCCCCGATCGCATTTCATCATCCATTAAAGACTCGTACTTCTTGAGTTCCTTAACATCAGTGTCATATAGGAATTGCTTTGAATAATCGATTTTTTGAACGAATTCTTTGAATGCATTCTTAGAAAGATCATCATTAATTTTTAATTTCTTATAATGAAGTTTTTCGAGAACTTCGATTAATAAGTTTCCTAAAACTTGATCTTTATTGATGCTAAAAATTCCATTTTCAGCTCTTAAGACAAATGGCGTTGATAAAAGAATGAGACCTAAAAATAGTCCCAACGACTTTCGAAATTTCTTGTGCATTGAAGCTCCAATTCTAATAATATTAGGTAGTTCCTAATTTATATTTTAAAGCCTCTTTAACATTAATCAAAGATTAATTATTCAGGAAGAAATTACTTGCAACGCACAAAAAACTCTACTCCTGCTCGTTATTTCTCTTTTCTTTCTTTTCAAAGTTCCCCTGAATATCATACTGATATACTTCAGCATTATTCACGCATTCTTTAATTAACTCTGAAAGATCATGCTCTTCACAGAATTCCATAAAATACTTCGTGTCGGCCTTAATTACTGGATGCTTTGGTGCAAACATCGAACAGGCATCATCGTGTGGAATAATAGAAGTTTCAAAAGTATCAATCTTCTTGGCCTCAGTGATAATATCTAATTTGTTCATACCAATAAGAGGTCTCATAACAAGCATCGGACAAGAACGATCAAGTACACTCATATTCTGAAGAGTCTGACTAGAAACTTGTGCTAGAGCATCGCCCATAATTAGTGCACTGGCCTTGGCCCTTCTTGCAAGATATGCAGAAGTATCCATCATATACTTTCTGAAAAATAAAGTACGGTAGTCTTCCTTGCAATTTTTAGCAATATAGTTTTGGATATCACCATAAGGAAGAACATATAATTTAAAACTGTCTTGAAACTTAGATAGAATTTTTCCAAGTTCTAAAATTTTCTCTTTAACTTCTTCGCCAACATATGGGTAGGCATAGAAAAAGGCAAAGGACTGCCTCACGCCTCTTCTTGCCATAAGATAACTAGCAACTGGCGAGTCAATTCCACCTGAAAGTAGTGTTACTGCATGGCCACTTGTTCCTACAGGAAGTCCTCCAATACATGGAATTTTTTCCCATGATAAGTAGATCTCTTCATTCATAACTTTTACATCAACCATAAGATCTGGATTTCTAACATCTACCTTAAGGTCTGTATTCTTAAGAATAGCTGTTGCAATATAGCGATTAATTTCATCACTGTTTTTTGGGAATTGCTTTAAGGCCCTCTTTGTTTGAACTTTAAATGTCTTAACATTCGTTAATTGACTTAATTCCTTAACGGCAAGTTCACACACATAATCAAGATCTAGTGGACATGATCTCATAGGAGTAACTGAGCTCAATCCTGCAACTGAAGTGAGCCTGTGAATTAATTCTTCACTAAACTCTTCTTCACTTTCAGCAACTAAACGTTGTTGATTATTTTTTAACTTCCAAGACGTATGATGGTACTTGCTAAAGATTCGACTTAGGTTTGTTTGTAACTTCTTATAGTAGGACTTTCTGTTCTTACCTTTAAGCCATAATTCATCAACAGTTAAAATTAAACTCTTATACATCTTTCTTATTCCTATTTAATTAAAAAACCAATTTCTTCGATTACTTCACCAAAGCCTTGCAACATACCCTGAACTTCTTCTTGTGTCGTAGACTTTCCAATTGAGATTCTCAAAATATTCTTATGAAATTTCTCTTCAATTCCAAGGCCCGCAAAAAGTGGATTTAATCCCTTAATCTTAGAAGAGCAGGCAGTTGATGATGAGATCATGATTCCCTTCGTTTCAAGGTGTCTCATAATAATATCACTCGCAATTCCCTCAAAGAGAACACACAGAATAAATGGTGAAGTGTTTTGATCCTCAAATGGATAACTAATATTCTTATGCAGGCCACTTAGCCCAGCTTTAATTTCTTCTTTTAATGTCTTTGCTTTCTCAAATGAATCATCCAAATCTGTGAAAGCGAGCTCACAAGCTTTTGCCAGAGCGAGTACTAGTGAAGTAGAGGGAGTTGAGGCCCTAAGACCTTTTTCATGCGCTCCACCTCTTAGATAGCGTTTAAGAAAATGTACCTTACTCTCTTTAAAGATAAGACCGCCAATACCTCTTGGTCCTCCCATTTTATGGGCACCGAAAGTAACAAAGTCAATTTCCGAATCTTTGAGAGTAAAAGCAACCTTCCCAAAACCTTGGGTAGCGTCGACATGCACGAGGCACTTACTATTCTTTGCCTTTACAGCTTGTGCGATTTTTTCAACTTCAAAATACTCTCCAGACTGAGAGTTTACAAGGCTGATGCAAACAAGTTGTGTTTCACTTGTTACTGCATCCACAATCTCTTCAATACGCTTAAAACCTTCTCCGTTATCAATAACTTTTGTAACCGAAGGGTGATCTCCACTTAAAAAGATAATCCCTTCCTCAATAGAGCGAATAATTTGGTTATTAGCTTCTGTTGCAGAAGAAGTGAAAATCAGGCCATAATTCTTTGCCTGAATAAGCTTTAAAATATTATCTCTGGCAAACTCAATCTTCTTGGCGCATTCCTTTCCAGCTAAATGCTTAGCAGCTGGATTTGAATAGTCCGATTCAAAGCTTTTCGATAAAACTTCAATAACTTCAGGATAGAGCTTAGTAGAGGCCGCGTGATCAAAATAGTACATAAATTGCCTTATACCATGTTTTAAACAGTAAGTACCTTAAATAACGATATTTTTAGACACTGTCCATATCATAAACACTGTAAACAATTGAAATCTCGTATTACAGTGCCCTATTTCTTGGCACTTTTCTTGCTCCTATAAATACATATGAAACTAAGATACTTTATCTTTATATTATTCGGGGTCTACTGGCTTTCAAACACTGTCCACGCAGCTGGACTAAGGGCCAATGACTACCTCTTTCGTTCTCAAGTAAAGATTGAGGAATTCAATAATTTCTCAAAGAAAGGACTTGGACATCTTGCGGCCAGAAGCTTAAATGAATCAAAAGACTACCTAACGAGATTAGGAGAAATTAGTCACGAACTCTCCCAAGATCAGCTCAATCTTATGAAAGTACTTCAAAATGAAGTCACTCAAAAACAGAAAATTCAGGCAGAAACCATTAGCACTTGTGATTATCGCAATATTGAGCATTATAAAGAAATCGAAAGACTCAAGGACCTCAAGGATAAAGGCAGTATCTTAACCTTTAGATCACACAAGAATCTCTATCTTCTCAAGGCCAAAGAGGTCAAAAAATGCAAACAATTCAGCACTTGGATGGAAAACTTTAACGAAATCTCTGTATAATGTTCATACTAACGCGATACATGGTGAAATCTATGAATTCATTCAATATGATTTCTTCATGAAAACAAGAAACTTCAAATCTGTAATCCTAGTACTTACATTAAACCTATTAGCATCAGCAACGCTGGCCTTTTCTAAAGATAGTGGAAAAACACTTCTAATCTCAGATATCGATGACACAATCAAAGTCGGACATATCAGATCAAAAGTTGATGCTGTTTCGAATGCATACCGCACAAATAATATCTTCCTTGGTATGGCCGATCTTTACCGTATTATAAAGAATCGCCTTGATGCAGATGTATTCTACCTAACAAATGCACCAGAAGAAGTGATGGCATGGTCACACACAGAATTACTTAAGAATGGAAATTTCCCAGAAGGTAGCCTTGAAATTAGACCCATAAAAGTTTCCAGCAAGGTCTTTAAGGCCCAAAGACTTGAAGAGCTAATCTCTGAGCACAGGCCAGACACTGTTATTCTTGTTGGTGATAATGGAGAGCACGATAACTCTTTTTACAATGGTATAAAACAAACTTACCCAGGTATCAAATTCCACACTTTCATTAGAGCAGCATATAATTTTGATGAATCAAATAAGCTTTATAAGGGTCAAGCAAGTTTTATAACACCATTTGAAATTGCCGACACGCTCTATCAGAGAAAAGTATTAGAAAGATCTGATTCAAAAGATCTTCAAGACTTACATTTAAAAAGCTATATGGAAGAATACCTATTAAGAGATAAAGGTCAGCTTTATACTCCACATTGGCAAAGATGCTATGGTCATAAAGTAAATAGCTGGTCAAACCTATTTTCTACTCTGCCTAAAGAGCTAACAAAGAAAATTTCAATACTTTGTCAAAATTACGAAAACTAAAACACATAATCCAGCACATATTATTTGTGCTGGATACCTTCTCTTATGGCATTGCGATCAACGCGTGAAAAATGTCTCGAATCAACAGGAACTCTTCCAAACTCAATAATTGCATTCGCTAAATTCCAATCTTTTAAAATTTCACTAATATGATCTTTAATCTTTACCTCGCCTTCGATAAGACATTTAATCTTATTTCCAACTTGCACAAGTGCAGCTCGTTCAATGCCATCGATTCGCGTTAATTCATTTTCATAATGAAATGTAGGAACTAGCTTTCCATCAACACTCAAACAATCCTTTAATCTTCCTAGTAAATAAATCTGTCCATCACTGATATAACCAACATCACCAGTTAAGTGCCATAACTTTCCATGCTCATCCCATCTCTTAGTTGTCTTATTGGCCGGATGGTTATCGATATATTCCTTAATGACATGAGGGCCACTTAAACAAATTTCCCCCCAGCTAAGACCTTCTTGAAAGTCAAAACCACTAGTAACTTTATCAACTTTAACGTCTAAGACTTCAATCACATGGCCTAGCTTAAGTCCTGTTTTTTTATTTGAGATATATTCATCAATTGGTACAAAACTTATTGGTTCAACTTCAGTTGAACCGTAGATAATATGAATTTCAACACCTTCACTTACTTTTTCAAATTGTTCCTTTACAAAACTTGCATGCTTCGTTGAAATTTCAGCACCACCAATAATGATACTTCTCAGGCTTGAAATCTTGATATTATTTTTAGCAAGATAATTTGCAAGTCTCTTAATAATCATAGGATTGGCACTAAAGCGCGTCACACCATATTTACTCATTTGATCAATTACTTTTGCAGCATCAAACTCTGACAGTTTTCGGTAATCGATATCTGGAAAGATTGTCGTAATCCCAAGTCCCAAATTTTGTAGAACAAGAGTTGGAAAGAATGGCATATCAACTTCATTTTCTCGATGTAGCCAGAAGTATTCTGAAACAATCTTTTGGGCAAGAAAGATATCAAGGCTTCTATTTGCCGCTTTTGGCTTTCCTGTTGAGCCAGTCGTAAAGGAGATAAGAGTTTGTGCATCTTGCTCAATTGGTACTTGCGAGAAATTAAGATTATCTTTGGCCCTGATATTTGTTAGAGACTTGGCAAAGATACAATCTTGATTGTACGTAAAACGCTTCATTTTCCAAAGAGCAGGAACTAGTGGAGTCCACTTTAAAAGCTCTTTAACAGAGATAATCCCCTGAGCATTTGCATCTTCAATAACCTGCTTAAGTTTCTCCTTAGGCATAGTCGAGTCAATCGAGACAACAACTGCTCCCATATAAAATAAGGCAACCATAATCTGATAGAGTTCAAGACGAAGAGGGATAAGAACAATGATTCGATCACCCCTCTTAATTCCAGCATCTGATAAAGTCGAAATCCAGGCCCCAACCTGTGACATAAACTCACCGTAAGTCAGATCTTTATCTTGGTATATTAAGCATCGCTTTTCTAAATTATTTCTAAAATGAGAGTCGAGGTAATGGCAGCCATTTATTGGTACGCCGATATAACCCAGTTCTTGCCTTATATCTTCAATTTTTTTCATATGATAATATTAAATGAAAATAATATAATTTGTAATATTAGGTAGTAAATGTATCTATTAAGTAAATTTGATTCTCTTCTTACAACAAAAACACAAGTTGGAGGTAAGGCCTATAACCTTGCTAAGCTTGAAAAATGTCGTGTTAATACACCTGATTGGTTTTGCATTACTAGTGATTACTTTCAAACATTAGTTGACCAAAACGAAGTATTAAAACAACTAATTTCTCAGTACACGCAACTTGAGTACATCGATGATCTCAAAGAGCTCATTGAAAAAATTCACAATGAGATTAATAAATGTGAAATTGTAATTATTGATGAAGTGATGAATAGAATCAATCCAGATATTCATTATGCCATTAGAAGTTCTGCTGCTGATGAAGATGGTAGCCAATTTTCATTTGCTGGACAACTTGAATCCTTCCTCTATGTTCAAGGGAGGGAAAGAATAGAAGCTGCTATAAGAAATTGCTTCAAAAGCAATTTTTCCCTTACCGCTCTTACTTATCGATTTAAGAATCAAATTCACCAATCAACACCTAAGATGGCCGTCATCATACAAGAGATGATCGATCCAGATAAATCAGGGGTTCTCTTTACGGCCAACCCAATTAATGGCCATAGAGACGAAATGCTAATTTCAGCAAATTATGGACAAGGCGAAGGCGTCGTTAGTGGTGAGTGTAATACTGACGAATACACGATCAATGATAGCGGAATTATTAGAGACGAAATTAGAGAAAAAGATTTTAAAATAGTCGCAGACTACGAAAATAAGACAACTAAGAAAGTCGAAGTAACTGGTCGTGATATAAACTCAAGCGTTTTAACTCATGCTGAAATTATCCAGTTAAATGAGATCGCTCTTGGTATCCTTGCACTAAAGAAGAAACCACAAGACATTGAGTTTTGCTTCAAAGGTGGGAAAATCTATATAGTTCAAACAAGAGATATCACTTCTCTTCCAATGGATAAAAGAGAAGAGTTTGCCAATGTCTTTGATAATTCAAATATACAGGAATCATTCAATGGTGTAACGACTCCCCTAACTTTCTCTTATGCCTCTAAGATGTACTACAAAGTCTATCACCAACTTCTGGGCTTAACAGGATTAAGTGAAGAAGAATTAAAGAAGCATGAAAAAAGACATAAGAATATGATTGCTCTTATCGAGGGACGAGTCTTCTACAATATCCAATCATGGTATAAAGGACTTCTGCTACTTCCCTCTTTTAAACAATCAAAAGGTGATATGGAAAAAATGATGGGAATTACAGACCCTGTCGATTTCATAGAAGATAAGGATCTTTCTCTTTGCGAAAGACTAAAGATGTTACCTGGAATGATTAAAACATTTGGCAGCCTAATGTGGTACTTCTCTAAGATTGATAAAGTTGTTGCAGACTTTATGTCAGATTTTTATAAGGTCTATGATGACATTGATTTTTCAAAACTTAATAGGCTAAATCTCACACAGCTCTATGACCTAACAGAAGAGCTTGATCAAAAAATCACAAGTAAGTGGCATGCTCCACTAATTAATGACTTCTACGTTATGATGATGAATGGAAAGATGTATCGTTGGATGGAGAAACTTGCGGTTGAAAATGCCGATATCACGCTTGGTAACTTATTATCTGGAGAGCACGATATAGCCAGTACCCAGCCAACAAAAGAACTTCTAAAGATTAGTGATGAAATCAAGAAGTGTGATCAGGGCTTTCAAGATCAATTCTTAAAACTAGAAAACTTAAAAGTCATGGACTTCTTCTATATTAACAATAAGGCCATCTTTGAGCTATGTCAGAAATATATTGATAATTATGGTGACCGTACAATTGGTGAACTTAAGTTAGAAAGTTTAACTCTACGTGAAAACCCAGACTTTCTTATTAATATTCTAAAAAACTACGTCATTAAAGAAAGTCTAAGCTATGAAAGCTTTATTGCAAATGAGCTTGAACTTAGAGAGTCAGAAGAAGCTAAAATAGCTCCTCTCGTTAAAAAGAAGCTTTCATCATTTGCAAGAAAACGTTTTTATAAAGACCTTAGAAAACTCAGAAAGGCAATTCGCTACAGAGAAAACACAAGGCTTCTACGAACTAAGTCTTTTGGAATTTCACGCCAAATATACCGTGAGATGGGAAATCAGCTAGCAAGCTTCAACTTAATCAATTTACCTGAAGATATCTTCTTTCTAACTCTAGGCGAGATCGAAGAATTGAAAGATGGGCGCATTGTACAGACAAGTCTAAAAGAGCTAATTAGCTTAAGAAAGTCTGAGTATGAATCATATGAAGATGAAGAGCCTGGTCATCACTTTAAGACTTTTGGCTTTGTTCATGCGGGAAATAAATTTATCTATGAAGGTAATACAAATCTCGATCACGATGGTGCACTTAAGGGTATTGGATGTTATCCAGGACATATCACAGGAGAAGTCGCCCTACTCTTTAAACCAGATGATGGAATCGATGTTAATGATAAGATTCTTTGTACGGTAAGAACTGACCCAGGCTGGGCCCCTTTATTTCCATCAATTAAGGGACTTCTCGTAGAAAAAGGATCGACACTATCGCACTCTGCGGTTATCGCAAGAGAACTTAAAATACCAACGATTGTTGGTGTTCCAGGAATTACAAAAATTGTTGAAAATGGGCAAGAGATCGAGATGGATTGTGAAAAAGGTTTAATTAACCTACTTCAAGAAAACCAAGAATAAAAAAGGCTTCCGAGGAAGCCTTTATTTATGAGACTCTTTTATAAAATTTTATATCGTACACCCCAACTTTTTCTTTCTTAATAAGATCAGAGAAGTCAGCTGTGATATCTTCAAAACTCTCTAAGTTTGGCGAATGAACACGTAGATAATAACGAACACAGATCACACCACCAATAGAAATTGAAGACTTGGCCTTTTGAAGAAAGTCCCGACCTAGTTCATCATTAAAGTAACTAGGAACATCTGAGTAAGAAAAATAATCAAATTGGTGCTTTCCACTGGCAAGTTCAGCAACCACATCACCAATATGATAATTCACTTGAGTTGATCCAATACTCTCTTTAAGCTCTGAGAAGTTTCGACAACGAAGAGGCGTATTTGTCAAAGTAACTTCTCCAAAAAAGCATAAGCTTAAGAAGAAATTATCTTTAATAAGGTTATTCTTAAATAAACGAGCAAAACGATTTCGATAAAATTTCACATAGCTTTCAGGAATATTCTTTCTTATAAAATCACCTCGATATAAGAGAGAATTCATAAGAGCTTTATTTCCTACAATCGATAATACGACAGTCCACTTTATCTTAAAGCTCACTGTATCCATAATATTGAGTTGTTCTTGAATCGTTTTACAATTTTTAAGGGCATCAATAATTCGGTGACCAAGAATCTTGCGACATAGCTTTGAAAACGTAATAAACGTTTTCTCCCACGAACCAGCAAGGGCCGCAATTTCATTGGCCTCAAAGTATTCATTAAGTCCGACATTTGCTCCAACAGTTTTTAAGATTGCGCAATCATCGTGATAAGCTCTTAAGAAATCAACCTCATCTAGGGCAATGATGGCCTTCTCATACGCTCGGGCCCACTCTATCTGAAGACCAGATACATCAAAGAGGTCAAGTCTTGAGTTATCTTGTGTTACAAGATATAGGCCTCTAGGCCCCGCACCACAGATTGAACCAATACTTTTTGGAGAAAGTTTTCTACAAACCTTAGACTCCATCTCAATATCTTCATTTGCTAGTGAGTAATTTAATTTGTCAGTAAAATATTTTGCCATGTCACAATTATAGTTGTTTTCATTATATAATGGTACAAAGAAATTAAATTCAAATGAGGATGTATGAGCAAAGATATAAGTCATATTACAATGGAAGATTCATTTATTAAGAGATATTTAGCATGGTCAAACGAGCGTTTTCCAATGGCCAATGTCATCTCTGGCCTTATTACTTTCTTTGTCATGAGTCGCCTAGCGCTTTTCTTACAAGATAAAGCACTAGACTTCACTCCTTTGGACTTCCTCGGAGCTATTGCTGTCGTTGGTCATTACTTTGTTCTAAGAGTATTCGATGAACATAAAGACTTTAAAGTTGACTGTATTAATCACCCAGAGCGTGCTCTTCAAAGAGGTCTCATTAAACTTTGGCACCTCGATATTATTGCAGCAATTTTTACGGTTATTGGACTAAGTTATTCATTCTTAATTTCAAATAACTATCTTAGTCTCATTTGTTATGGAGCCGTTTACTTATGGTCAGTTCTTATGGCCAAGGAGTTCTTTATTGGCACTTGGCTAGAAAAGCGCTTAACACTCTACTCGATTAGCCATATGTTAGTCTCTCCCTTAATCATTATTTGGATTATGTCAGCAAAATGGCAAGTTCCAACATTTGAATTCTACGTATATCTAATTCTCGCCATGGCATTTGCTTCAGGCTTTTCATATGAGTTCACAAGAAAGACGAGAGGGCCAGAAGAGGAAACTGAAACTCTTGATTCATATACAAAAATTTATGGAGCTGGTGGCAGTGTTCTAATTATCACGCTTATGAATATGATAACTCTAGGCTGCTTCCTCTATCTAATTCCACTTATGCCAAACTTACGCTCAATCTTAGCGGCCATGGGAATTGCTGGTTTTGCAGCGGCACAATCAACTCTTTTTAAATACCTTAAAAAACCAAGCCTAGATGGACGCAAGAAGAACGAAAAATCATTTGGACTCTTTGCTCTCCTACTTTATATCGCTCTTATAGTAGGTGTTTATGCAAATTAATTTAGACCTACTTACACAGGAACAGAAACAAGAGTTTCTTCTTTTTAAAGATAACGAAGCAATCTCATGTATTGAGCAATTTGTTGATGGCAAAGCTTCGGCAATTTTCTTTCTTATAGGTATTGAAGCCTACTTTGGCTTCTGCTCTGGAGATTTATCAGATAGCTTTATAAAAGCAGCAAAAGCATATCGCTGTGAACATGGTATCGATAAAATAGTCGGTCCCCTTAATTTTTCAACTTATAATACCTATCGACTTAAACAAAACGAAGACCTTCCTCATCACTTAATGGAGCCGCCATATGATAAGGGCCTCTACGATCTACTAAATGCTAACGGAGAAGTCTTTGAGAGATATGTAACTTATGAGATTAATGACTTTGATAAGCTCTTAAAATGGTCTGAGCAATTTGCTGAAATCGATGACTCGGCCATGACTCATAATTATGAACTTAAAGTGATCAACGGCCAATTTTGGTTAGATAATCTTGAACGATTTTATAAAAGTGCAGATCAAGTCTTTGGAGAGAATATCGCCTACTCATCAATTTCTTTTGAGACATTCAAGCTTAAGTATGGCGCCCAGGCCGCTACTTTAATTTGCCCTCACACCTCTCGTGCTCTAATTTCAAAAGAAGATAATTCAATAATTGGTATCATCTTAAACTTTGTGGACCCCACAGCGCTCAATACAAAGAGGCTGCTTATTAAGACCATGGGAGTCCATCCAGATCATCGCCATATGGGCCTAAGCTTTATCTACCTACTTAAGCAGATCATCCCACAGGTTCGATCTCAATATGACCAGGCCTACCTATGCCTAATGCGAGATGGGAACCTTCCTTCACTATTTGCGAAAGACATTTCTCAGAAGACTCGATACTATCACCTTTTCAACATCTAAGTACCTGATTTCACAGTAATTTATATGCCGTCTACACAGTAGACGGCCATAGTACAATTTTCAATAAAACGTTCTCGTTCATCTTTATAAGCTATATTTGAACTATGAAGATCAATGAAACACACACAGATTCAGCTTCTGAGCAGGAAGCAAAAGTCGTCAAGCAGAAGCTTTCGGCCCCATCTCGTTTTGACTACTCTGAGGCAGCAAGACTAAATCGTATTGCGATTCTAGAGGCCCAGTGCGGAGAGAACCTCGATTCAATTCAAGAAACGGACTTAGATGGATTAAACCTCAAGGGTAATATCGAATCTTATGCTGGAAGTATTTCCATTCCAATGGGAATTTGTGGACCTTTAAAAATTAATGAAAAAGGTGAAAAAGAAGATCTTTATATTCCAATTGCAACATCTGAAGGAGCACTAGTATCCTCTATCACTCGTGGTGCACTTGCTGTTTCACTATGTGGTGGATTTAAGGCAAAAGTATTAAGAAAGAGAATGTACCGTGCCCCTGTATTTACATTTGATGATATTGACCATGCTGATGAATTTATCTCATGGCTAGAAGATAATTTCGATACGATTAAGAGTATAACTAAGAAGTATTCAAACTTTGCTGATCTTAAAAAGATTAAACCAGTTCTTATTGGCCGTAACGTTCATGCTAAATTTATTTATGAGTGCGCGGATGCCTCTGGTCAAAATATGACAACTGTTTGTACATGGCAGTCATGTTTGTGGATCAAAGAAGAACTATTAACATCCAAAATTAAACTAGTGGAATTCTTTCTTGAAGGAAATGGTTCAAGTGATAAGAAAGTTTCAGTTGGATCTGCCATGCAGACTCGTGGAACTTATGTAACTGCAGAGTGTGTAATTACTGAGAAAGTTTTAAAACGTATCTTAAAAACTTCAAGTACAGACCTAGTCAATTTATACCTTAGATCTCTTCCTATCACACGCCTTGAAGGTATGACAGGATATAACGTAAACGTGGCCAATGCTGTTGCTGCCATTTTTGCTTCAACTGGACAGGACCTTGCCTGTATTCATGAATCTTCAACAGCAGTTTTAAATTTTGAAAAACATGAAAAAGGTTTATATGTAAGCTTAACCCTACCTTCACTAGTAATTGGAACAGTTGGTGGAGGAACAGGCCTTGGCCATTATAAAGATTGCCTAAAATCGATTGGTTGTTCTGGTGCCGGAAAAGTTGAGAGGTTCGCAAAAATTATAGCTGGAGCCGCCCTTTCACTAGAGCTTTCTACAATGTCGGCCATCTGTGGAGGACAATTTGCTTATGCTCACGATAAGCTAGGAAGAAATAATCCAAAAGATCAACTTAAGACAAAAGACATTACTAAAGAGTTTATCAATGAAAACTTCACTGATCAGTCGGCGCTTGTAAAGGAAAGTACATCAATAGAGCACGATCATAAGATCAATATCGAAAATGGTATTATCACAGAAGCAACATCTCGAGTGGTCAATAAATCACTAGGATTTACTTCATTAGAAATAAATAAAGAAGACAAGATTATACTTAAGTCTAAGCCTCTAGATACTGATGTAATAGCAGGTTTTGCAGCTATCGCAGGTTTTGCCGATAGTGATATCAGAAGAAAATTTATCAAAACAATTCATAATAATGAATTTACAAAATGTCATATTAGAGAAATTGAAGCATACCGTATGGTTTCAAAGAACTACGCACGCTATATGCCAGAGCTTCATGGTACATATGTAAATGTTCAAAAAGAAGCATATTTACTTCTTCTTGAAAATCTAAACTTCTCACAAATTGAACTCATGAATACTCAAGGAAGCTTAGAGCTTTGGATTAGTTCAACGCGTGAGTTAATCTACGATGCAATATCAAAAATACACAAGGGCTTTGCAAATTCACAAGAAGTAGCTGAATCTTCACTAAACCTAGGTAAAGTAAATATTGATAAGGATTTATCTAAATCGATTATCACTTATATTCGTGCACAAAACTATATTAGTGCAAAAACAGAAGAGAAATTAGAAGAAGTTCTAGATAACGTAGAACAATGGGCAAAAGTCATCAATGAGGGCCCTAAAACGCTAACTCACAATGACTTTAATCCAAGGAATATTTGCTTCAAGAATGGGCGTCCATGCTTCTATGATTGGGAGTTATCACGCTTTAACTCTCCATACAGAGACTTAGTTGAGTTCATGAGTTTCACAACGCCAAGCGGAGAGATCGCAAGTGATATCGAATACTACTTCGCAAAAGATGGCCTAGAACTAACTAGAGAAGAAAAATTAGAAAATATGCTTTCATGTGCAAATGAATATCTTCTTAACCGTGTTCTATTCTACTATGTAGGTCATAGTGTAAATGAATATGAATTCATGCCACATATCTTTAATAAGACACTTGAGATAATTGCTTACTTAGAAGGTCAACTGAATGACTAACCTAATTGACAAGCTACTTTCAAATAAAGATCTAGAAAAGAAGGTTCTCTTCTTTTACAAGAACTTTAAGCTTGTTAGCACTCTTTCTATCAATGAGCTTATGGAGAAGGCCCGCCTAATTGCTTCAAAAATTAAAGCAAATGAGATCACGGATAGTAATATAATTCTTTCATTTGAAAATGAAGAAAACTTTGTGACATATTTCTTTGGTATTATTCTTTCAGGAAATGTACCAGTACCAATGGCTTCAAATGCCCTAATGCTAAAAGATGATTATCAAGAGTTACTATTCCAATTCTCTTCAGCAGCACAAACGAAGTATATCGCAGCAAAGAACTCTCCAGAGGGATTTACAAATATAGCAAAGTTTAACGACGTTGAAATGGCAGCACAATTTGCTAATCCAGAAAGCAGAGAAACTTGTTTTATCCAATTTTCTTCAGGTTCAACTTCGTCCCCTAAAGGGGTTGTTATCAGTCATAGCAACCTACTAGCAAATAATGATCAAATTAATCAAGGGATCAAACTTAGAGAATCTGATTCAATATGTACTTGGCTTCCACTTCATCATGACATGGGGCTAATTGGAAGTCTTCTAACTGCTCTCTTAAAGAATTTAGAATGTCATATTATTCGTACTCAGGATTACGTGATAGCACCTCACAAATGGCTTCACTTAGTATCTGAAACAAAGTGTAGTGCCCTTTGTATTCCTAATTCGGCCTACTATGTTTGTGCGACTAAAATCCCTGAAAAGAAATTACAAGGACTCGACCTTTCACATATTCGTTTCGCTCAATGTGGGGCCGAGCCAATTAAGGCCAACGTTTTAAAAGCGTTTAGTAAACGTTTTGAAAAATACGGTTTCAGTGCAAACGCTATTATGCCTGTTTATGGATTAGCAGAAGCAACTCTTGCTGTTACATTTCATGAAGTAGGAACTAAGTTTGAAACATTAACGCTTAAGAATGAAGAATTTATTTCATGTGGGAAGGTCCTTTCTCCTACTCAGCTAGAGATAAGAAATCAAGACCAAGGTATTGGAGAAATCTATATAAAAGGGCCATCAATTTCAACTCACTACTTTGGAAGAAAATCACATCTTGAAAATGGATGGCTAAACACAGGAGACCTAGGCTTCCTCGATAAAGAAGGTAAGCTCTACGTAACAGGAAGAAGCAAAGATCTGATCATTTGTAACGGTGTAAATATCTTTGCCAATGACCTCGAATTTTTGGCCGCCAAAGTTCCAGCGGTAAAGCTTGGCCGCATGGTTGCCTTCTCTATCCAAACGGATAAGAGCGAGCTACCACATCTCATCATTGAGCTTAATGAGAAGTCAAAAGAGGCCCGTAAGAGAGTTAAACAAGACGTCGTTAATGCACTTAAGTCAAAGATTTCCCTATCAGAAGACAATATCTCGATCGTGCCAGAATTAACCCTTAAGAAAACGACAAGTGGGAAGGTAAAGCGTCAAAGTGCTCAAAAAAGATACATGGCCGGAGAAATTACAAAAATCGAGAAAAATTATCGATTTAATCTTATAGTATCTCGATACATAAAAAATAAATTTAAGTTTAATTTCTTAATTAAAGAGAAATTGGGATAACTTGGATACTGCTATGAATGAGAGAATTTTAAAATATCTAAATGAAATAATTGCAGAAATCAGTGATGAAAAAGAAATCACACTGAATCTTGAAACAAGCTTTATTACACTTGGCCTTGACTCATATGATGCCATGTCTTTTGTTGGCCGTTTAAAAGAAGACTTCGAAGAGCTGCCTGTTACAATCTTTTTACAATGCCAAACAACGCAGGATTTAATTAATTACTTAGAAAAAAATTTTAATGAAGAACTAAAGAAAGTAATTTCATAATTGGAGCTAAGATGGAATCGAGACTTATTAGCAAATTAGAGAAACTTAATAAACAATCTGTCGATCGCGCCTTCACTGTTGAAGCACTCGATTGGTCAAAACCAATAGATAAGAAGCTTAAGTGGACACCAGATGAAATGGTGACTATCTCTTACCTTCCAAGTTATGACTTACTTACAGAGGCCCAAAAACTTAGATTCAACCAATTGATTGGACTTTCTATTTGCGAGCAATTCATTTGGTTTGAAAACGTTCTTCTAAATCCGGCCCTAAGAAGCTGTAAAAGAATTTATAAGCTAAATCCTCAAATGACAGAGGCCATTGATCACTTTATGGAAGAAGAGGATAAGCACGGTGAAATTTTTCTAAGAATGCTTATGAAGGCCGAACCAGAAAATTATTCAAAAGAGAACCCTTTACGAATTTTTAAACTAAGTCCTGTGCAAAACTTCATTATGAAAGTTGTCACAACATTTCCAAATATCTTTTTATGGTGGATTTGGATTGCCCTATTCTTTGAAGAGAGGACATTAGATATCTCTAAAAAATATAATAAGGCACTTAAGGCCGGTGATGTAGACTGGAACTTTTGGCAATGTCACTACTATCATATGCTTGATGAAGTTAGACACCAACAAATTGACGAATGCTTCCTTGCGTCTTTCTACGACAAGGCCAATCCAATCCTTAGAAAGATTAATGCCAGCGTCTTTGTTAAGTTCATTTCATCATACTTTGGACCTAAGAGACTTGCTGGAAGAATTTTAGAACTAATGCAAGAAGAGTTCAGTGATCTTTCACAGGAAACTGTTAATCAATTAAAAAGCGAATTTGAATCACTTCGTACGAATGTAGAATTCCAACGAAGTGCCTTTTCGAGGCAGGGGCTTGGCCGTACATATGAGCTACTGGCCAAATATAATGAGATGGATGGTTTCTGGGATCTGTTGCTTGAAGAAAGCAAGGAAGATCACCTAGGAAAAAATCGATACGTACGAGGTACGCATTCGACAATCCTAAACTAGCCAAATTAAAAAGGGACCTTATAAGGTCCCTTTTTTTTATTGTAGATCTTTTTTTAAACTTGTCAGTAATTCATCTAGATCAAAAGGCTTGTAAAAGAAACGAGTCACCCCTTCCTTCATTGCCTCTTTCAGAGAAATATCTGCTTGTCCTGAAACAAAGTAGAATACTTTCTCCTTCTGGTTGTCATTACTATTTGTACAATCAAGAACAACCTTTCCATTTCCATCTGGCATCTTGTAATCGGAAATTATGGCATCAAAAGTTTGGCCACTATTGATTAGCTTAACAGCACTATTTCCAGAGCTCGCACACTCCGTCTTATAGCCTTCAAACTGAAGCTCCTCGGCCAGTAACTCTAGAATATCTGGTTCGTCATCGACGATTAAAACTTTGTAAGGCATAGATAACTTCTCTTCTAAACGTTAAAAACGTAACTATAGTCATGAATCCTAATATAAATAGGATATTTTGTAAAACAAAATAGATTGAGAAACTATACCTTTTAATCATTGAGGCCAAGGCCTCGTTATTTAAGATTGTTTCCACAAAAAATGGCGCAGTGCTATAGTAAAGTTTTACAAATGCAGCTCCAAGAGCTGTCTTCATCAGATAGTCATCTCTAATAACGCGAAAGTATTCTAAGACATAGTGGTTTCTTTGAAAGCCAGCAGTTACAAGATAGCACTGGTTTTCAGAAAGTAGTTTCTCTATTGGTTCAGGTTGATAATCTGCCGTCTGTACATCAAGGTCAGCATTACTTGTACTACCTGGCCCTATAAACCCAAAGTGATCCAAATACGCAATGGCGGAGCTATAAGTTGAGTTATTGGCCAAATTTGTAACCTTAACATTACCTTCATTTGATTGGTCTTCGATAACTCGAATATCATCAACGGCCCTAGTGACGAGTCCCCCTCCATTTTTAACATAGAGAGCAATTCGGGAAATGTAAGCACTATTTCCACCATGATCACCAAAGTAATCGAGAACCGCAGTCTGGTCCCCTGCATAGGTCCCAGTGATATTTAGGCTTGCACGTGTTCTTAAATCTGTTACAGCAGCACTAATGATAAGTTTAAAATAAATCGCTCTTCCTACAGTATCAGGAATTTCCACTTCTTCGTTTGAACTATAATCCGTATCTTTAGGCATGTAGAATAGAACCAACTCGATATTGTCTTTAATTGAGGCAATTGAATCAGTAATTCCAGCACAATTTAATTCGCTTGTTGAGCAGATATCAAGAAAGCTTACAAATGGTGCTTCAACCTGCGAGCTTGGGATTTCACTAACAATACGATAAGCCGGACTTGAGTTATCATTATCTTTTAATGCTACATATAGCTCTTCGTTTGTATAAGCTAGAGAGTCAACATCTCGTAAAAAGAGCCCTCCGACATCAGACGTAGCATCGGCCAAATTAGGAGATGTTCCACTTGAGTCAGCAAGATAATATGCAAAATCTTGTACACCAGTACCAAGGCTAAGAGGTACATAGAGAGTGATAGCGGCCTCGGCAGTAGAGCCGTCTCCACCTAAATTATAAAAAAGCTCATTTAAGTTTTCACCTGTTGAATTTCTGAGGTAAAAAATAGGCTCTTTAGTGTCATCTAATCCAAGACTGGCACCGTAGGCACTTGTGATTGTAAGGTAAAGAAAAATGAAGATTTTAAATAATTTCTGCATAGTAAAATTATGGGTTAAGTTTTATTCATGGTCAAATAATTAAAGATTTGGCATGATAAATTGAAATAGTTAAGTAGTTTAAATGACAAAGGTTTGGATCAAATTATGAAATATATCGTACTCTCAATGCTTCTATTAAGTTCATGTATTGGAACGGATGGAATTAAGGATCAGAGAAAAGTTATTGGCAGTATGGCCTCGGCCCTTTCTAAAAAATACCCAAGTGTTGAGAATGTGGACTGCGACTACTTAACAAGGCGCCTTAGGCTTAAGGATAACCGCCTTGTTGTCGTCGACGCACGAAATATTTATCAATTCGAGGTCTCTCAAATTGAGAGAGCTATTCCTTTGTCAAAGCTTCACGAAGTCTACCCTCAACTGCAAGGTAAGGAAGTCGTTGTCTATTCTACGATTGGAACGCGTTCAACTAAAGCTATACTCGAGCTTACAAAAACTAATCCAAATACAAAGTTTTCGAATCTATTTGGTGGAATTCTTGATTGGCTACAATGTGGTCAAAAGATTTATCTAAAGGGTAAAGAAACAAAAGAGATTCGTTTTGAAAATGATGCGTGGAATATTATCCCAGAAGGATACAAAGCAATTCTCCCATGAAAGTAATTAGCATTAATGGCCAAATTTTAGATCTCGAAAAGGATGCAAAAATCTCAGTACTTGATCGTGGTTTTCTTTACGGAGACTCTGTTTACGAAGTAACAGAGGTTCGAAATGGAAAAGTTGGTTTTTTAAAAGCACACCTCGATCGTCTTCAAAACTCAGCTTTAAAGATGCACATGCACCTGCAATTAAGTTTCAAAGAGTATGAAAGACGTATTATTGAAGTTGCAACTAGACTTCATGAAGCTGGTCATGACAGGTGCTACATTCGATTAGTGGTCACACGTGGAGAAGGTGAAATCACTCTAGACCCACAAGCGGCCAGCAACCAAAATGTTATCATTATAGGAAAAGAGCTTCCAGAAAACCCTACGTCTTGGTATGACGACGGCGTTGAAGTCATCATTGCTTCAACTCTTAGAAATCCTGTAAAGTCCATGGACCCTAATATTAAGTCAGGAAATTATCTTAACAATATCCTCGCCTATAACGAGGCCAAGGAAGCAGGATATTTTGATGCCATCATGTTAAATCAGGACGGCAACGTTACGGAATGTACAACCAGTAATATCTGGATTGTAAAAGATGGCATTTTCAAAACCCCGCCTATTGCAGCAGGACTTCTAAAAGGTATCACCAGAGAAAATGTTATTCGCATACTTGGTAAGCATGGCATTGCTTTCGAAGAGGTAAATTTCACAGGAAGTGAGCTGAAAGATGCAGATGAATGTTTTTTGACGTCATCAACAAAATACCTTGTCCCCATCGTTAAAGTTGACGACACAATAATAGGAAATGGAAAACCTGGATGCAAAACTCTGCAAGTACTTGATATCTTTAAATCCGAACTCTAAAACTTCTATAATATCTAATATTTACATCCTTTCCCATTGACAACAGTGGCCATTGTTCGCTATAAAGCTTCAGTTACATCCGAAATTATTAAGTAAGATTGATGGGCCTAAGGCACTAGCCTTTGAGATGTGATGTAACTTTTCCTTGTCCCTAAAGTCTTTTTTATTCAAAAGGAGCCAACAATGGCAAAGAGTACTACAGCGAGATCACGCTTTAAAATCCAAAGAGCACTAGGTATCGAACTTCCAGGTCTTGGAAAAGCAGGTGCACTAGCACGTCGTCCATACGGACCAGGTGTACACGGTAACAAAAGAAAGAAAATTTCTGACTATGCCGTACGTCTTAAAGAAAAACAAAAACTAGTATTCCACTACGGTCTAAGAGAAAAGCAACTTGTTACTTACGTAAAGCAAGCTAAGAAGAACACTGCTGGTAAGCCATGGATGGAAGTACTTCTAACTAACCTAGAGTCAAGACTGAACAACGTTGTTTTCAGACTTGGATTTGCACCATCAATGATGGCAGCTTCTCAAATGGTTTCTCACGGACAAATCCTAGTTAATGGTAAGAAAGTTGACCGTTCATCTTTCATCGTTAGTCAAGGTGACGTTATCTCTCTAACAGAGAAAGGTTATAACAACCAACTTTACAAGCAAACTCAAGAAACTCCACGTTTCGCAGCAGTTCCTGCTTGTTACAATGTTGAAGGTACAGATAAGAAGAAAGCAACTATGGTTGCAGCTCCTCTTGAATCAGATGTACCATTTGAATTCAACTCTCAGCTAGTTATTGAGTACTACTGGAAGGTAAAATAGAACCTAACCAAATTAGGACTATATATAAGGGCTTCATTTTTGAAGCCCTTTTTTTTTACTTATTTATTTGATCTTATTTTCGTCGAACTTAAATTTTGATAATCATGAGGCCTTAGATAAATCACCTCAATTTTAGAATTATAATTTTTTATCTTCTTTTCCACTTCTCTATACTCATCCATTTTCTCGTCACGTGGGACAACATAGATTTTTGTTAGAAACTGACAGACCTTTTCAACCTCAAACCATTTAAGAAATGATCCGAAGGTATCATCACCCATTAGCCAATTCACCTCAGGATATTTCACCTCTTGTAGCCACTCATATGTAGGCCTTCTTAGCTTTTGGGCCCAAAACCCCGTATAAATAGGAAAACGCTCTCCTGTTGCCTCTTTAATCTTTAGGTACTCACCGTAGGGGTCTTCCTGCTCATTTGACTTCCAAGGACTATAGTCTAGGACAATGATAATATTGTCTTCATATTCACTACACTGATTAAGACACTCGAGATGGCCATCGTGAAATGGATGAAAGCTACCACCGAATAATGTGACAGATGATTTAGACTTGGAAGAATAGAGCTCTACTCGACTAGCAATCTCTTCTAATTTACTCATTCGTTAGAAATCTTTGCTTTGTAGTGTCTTTCGCCCATCTTGCTTAGCTCGCTGTGCTGCAGAGTCACATTTTACTCGGACAATATCAGATAGGATCTCCATCACATTGGCCGATGTATTGAGATTATGCTTGTCCTTAATATATTTCTTAAGTTTTGAGGCCACAATTAAGATATCTTTATCTGTAAGATTAAGAGTTTTTTTATCACTTGATACTAGAATGCGACGAGGCTCTTTCCTCTCTTTCGAGTTATTTTCTTCGCTCACGTTGTCTCCATTTGAGTTCTTTAAATAATCAACTTTCACATATATCTCCAAGTCTAGTATAATAATAGTGTAACTTAAATTTAAATCTAATAAACCAACGAGCAAAATATGAAGTTCTCTTGCGAATTTAATGATATTGAGTATTTTTTCACTACAGAAATTGGTCCAGACACCAATGATAAATACCATTTATTTCTATCAGGGCCAAAGCTTACCAAGTACCAAAATGATGAAATGAAATTTCATACATTAACGATAAGCGCTAAGTACCAAGGTACTGAGCTAAATTATTTTATAACGGGAATTCCACTCTCTCTAGATGAAGAAGAGCAAACGCAGGAGCTAGAAGATTTTTTTGAGGCCAAAGAAATCTTTGAAAAGATCGAAGATGCGTTTGAGCTACTACTAAGTGATCGTCAGGCACCTCCATGGGGCCTAAAGGAGTATAAGTAATGAATCAACAACAAGGTATTCTCCCAAATAACTCACACAGTAAGGTCATGGGCTATCTATTATGGCTCCTTGGCTTCATGGGTGCACACCGCTTCTATTACGGTAAACCAGTATCGGGTACAATTTGGATGTTTACACTAGGGCTTCTAGGAATCGGTTGGCTAGTTGATCTTTTTCTTATACCTACAATGGATGAGGAATGTGATAATCGCTACCTTGAAGGTGTTCTTGATTATAATATTGCGTGGGTTCTTCTAACTTTCCTTGGAGTCTTTGGCTTTCACAAATTCTATCAAGGAAAAATAGTGATGGGGATACTCTACCTTCTAACAGGAGGCTTCCTTCTCTTTGGAGTTCTTTACGACTTCTGGACACTCAATGAACAAATTGATGATATCAACAAAGGTATTGCATAAAAAAAGGCCCTCACTAAGAGGGCCCTTTTATTTGCTTCATTTAGATTAAATTAAAAACCACAACGTCCATGATAAAGGTATACACGATCGTAGTCTCTAGAAGTTGCATCGAAAGTCGAGTAAGTTTGACCAGCATCTGCAACGTCAATTTTGAAAACCTTAGAAATGATATCGTCACGGTATTCTACAAAACGACGTCCAGGGTAGCGACGATAAACAGTCGTACAATGACCTCTTCTTCTGCTGCAAATAACTTCTGGAATAGTAATTTCACAGAACTCGTCACGGTGGCGAATAGGCCCTCGTTCAACATCTGTTGTAATCGTTCCATGAAGATCATAATTAAGACTTGTATCGGCCTTATCTAGTGTAAACTCTCCGTTTCTTGGAAGTTTAAACTTTTCATCAAACTTAACTGTTAACTTTTCACCAGCAACTAAAATCTTAAGTTTTCTTTTTCCAATGAACTTAAGCTTTGCATTGTACTCACCTTTAGCAAGTGAAATATTATCGTCTTTTGACTTAAGCTCTACTTCTGAATCAACAGAAAGTGTCCCCTTGAATTCAGTCTTACAACCAACTAGTAGCCCTAGTAACAAGGCAAATGTAAAAAATCTCATATCCCCTCCATATGACGAACATTAAAATAAATTGTATTTAAAACACAAAAAATGGATTGTCCATACTTGCATAATTGACATGAAATTTATACTTATTTCGGGACTAAACAAAAAGCTGATAGAGAACATGTTTTATATTTCATATTTGTAGTAAGTTAAAACTGGACAATTTTCTAAAATTGTTTAATATTGACGCAATATCGACTACTTAAACGGAGACCCCATGGAAAACACTAAAGTTTACGAGACGTCTATTGTTCCTAAAGGTGAAATGCTAGAGCCAGTTAGAGATACTGCATATGTTGCATCTTCTCTAACGATTGAAGTTCTTCACGTTATGACTTTCTTTGTGATCTTTGCCTTTATCTTTGCTGGAATTTGGAAAACAGCTGTCAGGATGGAAAGAAGAGAAAAAGAAGGATCTAAGTCAAAAGTTACTGCTTAATTAGAATTCAATATGAAAAGTCACTGGCCCGTCGTTATGTATTTCGACGGCCATGCTTTCTCCAAAGACTCCCTTCTCTACAGGGACAGTGCTTTGTAGTATCTCAATAAATTCATTAAACATCTTATTTGCTATATCTGGTTTTGCACTTCCATCAAAGCTTGGACGATTACCTTTTTTACCATTCCAAGAAAGAGTAAACTGTGAAACAGCAAGAATGCTTCCTTGGATATCAACAACAGAACGATTCATCCGTCCTTGCTCATCCGCAAATATTCTTAAGGCCAAAATCTTATCTGCTGCTTTCTTGAGTGTTTGCTGACTGTCTTCATGTTCAATACAAACAAGTAAATGAAGTCCTCTCTCAATCTGAGCAACTACATCATTATTAACTTTTACATTGGAACTTGAGACTCGTTGGATAACTATTTTCATTAACTCTGCTTATACTCTTCAATTTGTTTCAATTCATATTGCTTTTTTAAATTCTTAATCTTCTCTTCATAGCTTGAAACAAGTTGATCTCTGAGTCTTTGAGAGTCGCTCATTTGTCTCTCTAGTTTCTTTTGGGCAAGATTAAGCTTTCTTCTCATATCTGTATTGTGATCAGCTGTCATCTTCTGCTTTTCAAGATTATGATTATGAGTCATGCGAGATGATTTAACTTCATTTTCTCTTTTAACCATTTTTAAACGTGTATTGAAGTCATCACGAAGCGCCTGAAACCTTTTTTCATATTGATCTTTAATATGATCAAGGCTTTCTTTCATTTCTGTTCTTTGCATACGAGACTGTTCTTGAAAGAACTCACTTTCAGATTGCTGTTTTCTCTTAGAAGAAGTCCTCAGCATATAGAGCTTTTCTTCTGCATCAGCGATAGACTTTTTTAACTGCTCTTCTTGTAATTGAAACTTACCTTCATATGAAGCTTGAATATCAGAAATTCTCTTATCCATTTCCTGACGGTGCGACTTAAGAGTCTCCGCATACATCTCATGATTACGAGCATTGATCTCTTCTTTTTCTTCTCTAAAAGAGTCTTGAAGTGACTTAACTGTTTCAATATTTTTTTCTTCTGTGCGAACCAAATTATCTCTAAAGTGATCCCTTTGGTTATCCATTAACTCACGAAATTGATTTTCTTTCTGAACAACACTATCTTCAGCAACTTTCTTTTCGTGAGTGATATTTCTATTATATTGAGACTTTTTTATTTCGTGCTGTCTTTGAGAGCGAGCTTGAATAGCATCAGCATTTGCTCTTGTTTCATTCTTAAACTCGGCCATACGGGTCTGCTGCTCTCGAGACTGATCCTTTACTCTTTTTGTTACAGCATTATCTTTTTCAACAAGTTTATTTTCAAAGTCTTTAATGATTTCTGAGTTAAGTTGTTTTAGGCGATCAATTTTTTGTTGAAACTTATCTTCAACACCTCTTTGCTCCATTTGGTTCATTGACTGAGAGCTCTTAAAGCGAGCAATATCAAGGTCATGATCACCTTTGATGTCTTCTCTCTTGCTGACCTGATCTCTTAGAAGTTGCGATACTTCCTTTTCGTGATTAAGCCTTTGGTCTTGCAATGACTTTTGAGTCTTTATATGTAGATCACGGGCAAGTTGATCAACACCTGCTTGCTTCTCATTTACTTGACGTAGATAAGACTGATTTGCTTCTTCCAAGGCATTCTTTTTAGAAGCGACTAGAAAATCCTCTCGCCTCTTTCCTTCATCAGCAACCTTTCTTAGATTCTTATCCGCAGTGTTTTTAAGATCACGGTTTTCAAGAGAAAATTCTGACTTAAGCTCATTTAATTGCTCACGATTCCTTCTCACTTGTGCTTTTTCACGTGCTGCGAAGTCGGCATTTAATTTCTGATTTGATTCTGTCGTGTGCTCACTAAGTTGTTTAATTGTAGCCTGGAAGCGGTCTTGATTTAAGTCAATACGCTCTTGTGATCTCTTATTTTGTGCTTCGAGATTACTTTGATAAGTGGTATCTCTTTGTTCAATCGTATCAGCATAGGCTTGCTTTAGATTGGCAAGCTTCTCATCGAATTTTGATTTTTGTTGCGTTGAAGTTTTGTGGAAATCTTCTCTAATCTCTTCGTTCTTTTCACGAAAAAAATCTTTAGACTTGGCCATTGCAAGCTTGGCCTTTTTTGCGGCCTCATCAAGCTTTTCTTGATTATCTTCGATAAGGGCCTGCTGCTTCTTAGCATGCTCATGTTTGATATTATCAATCTTATGAGCATTCTTATTTTGAATATTTTGAAGATTGGACTGGTAGCCTTCACGAATATGGTTGAGCTGCTTTCGCTGCTCTTGATTCATTTGAGTAATTTTCTTTGAATAATCTTCGACTTTCATAAATTTACGCTACCGCCCGTCCATAAAATTATACCTTCTTTATAGACTCTCGTTCACTAGGCAAAGAGTATCATACCTAAACACCTGATTTTGCAGCTATGATAAAATTATTCAATGAATAACCTAAGCGATGAAAAAAAATACGAAAGTTTTCTAAATATGTGGAGAACATTAGTTTCTCTGACACACCTCGACAATATTGTCTCACAACAGGAAAAAGCTCTGATACAAGACTTCATCCTCAATGCAAAGCTTGAAGAGGAAGATAGGGCGTTATTAAATGATGATCTTGATCAAAGGCACCGCCCCGATGAGTTCATTCATAAAGTAAATTATCCTGCTCACCTAAGCCAACTTCACCACTTGGCAAACGTTCTGTTTCGATCTGATGAACTTGACCCAAAAGAAGAGGTATTCTTAAAGAAAATTCTTGATGATATCGAAGCAAAAATCGGTATTCTCAACGCAACGACTCAAAGTGCTCACACTATTAGTGAGCTCAACAAAAACCATGTAAATGATCAGGAAAAAGGCCCAAGAAGTGTATTTTCAGAGATCATCCGCTTCTTTTCAAAATAGCCACTCGATAGCTTTCTATTGGGCCTGATAAAACTTCCTAGACGATCCACTTTGTGCTAAGTTATTGCCAAAATATTCACAAAAAGGATTAATAATGACTAACTCAGAACTTAATGATTTCTTAGAGAAATATGGAAAAATGTTTAGGCCAAATCCATGGCATGGTATCAAGACTTGGGACGATGAAGACAAGAAAGTTCTAAACGCTTATATCGAAATTACTCCAAATGATCGTGTGAAATATGAAGTTCATAAAGAAAGCGGTTATCTAATGGTCGATCGCCCACAGAAGTTCTCAAATATTATTCCACAGCTATATGGATTAATCCCACGTACATACTCAGATGAAAAATCTGCAAACTTTGCTCAAGCAGAAACAGGACGCACAGGAATTGTTGGTGATCTTGATCCAATCGATATTTGCGTACTTGCTGAAAAGAATATTGTTCAAGGTGACATCCTAGTAAACTGTATTCCAGTTGGTGGTTTCAGAATGCTTGATGGCGGAGAGATTGATGATAAGATTATTGCTGTTCTAAAAGACGATGCAATGTTTGGTCACATCACTGATATCGATCAAGTTCCAGCACCAGTTTTAGCAGAGCTTAAGCACTACTTCTTAACTTATAAGGAAATCCCTGTAAAAGAAGGCGAAGCTAAAGTTGAAATCACAGAAACTTACAATGCAGAAACTGCGATGAAAGTTATCAACCTCGGAATAGAAGACTATAATGAGAAATTTGTTAAATAATTACAAATGGTGCCTGATTGGGCACCTTTTTATTACCCTATTAATTTCCCTTAATACTTTTGGTTCAACTTCTTATATTGTAAATAAAGAGCACTCTAAGCTTAAGTTTAGCATCAAGTATATGGCACTGACTGACGTTGAAGGCCAATTTGATGACTACACAATCTACTTTAAGAAGGATGAGAATAAGATCAGTGAGATTCAGGGTGAGATTATTGTTAAAAGTATCAACACTTTTGATAAGAAGAGAGATCAGCATTTAAAAAAGAATGATTTCTTCAATGCAGAGAACTTTCCAATTATAAAATTTAAAAATACTGAAGCTATTGTTTTAAAAGATAATAAAGCTAATACAAAGCTTACTCTTACGGTAAAAGATAAAACAAAGACTGTACCTATTAGCTTTAAGTACTTAGGTAAGCGTACAGACCCTTGGACAAATAAAGATGGTATTTACTTTGAAGGAAGTTTTAAAATCAACCGTTTTGACTTCGGTATCAACTGGAGCAAGAACTTTGATGGCGGACTTGTTGTAGGTGAAGAAGTAATCATTAAGTTTACGATTGAGGCCTATCAGTCAAATGACAAACCGGCCTTCTCTCGCTTCTATCTTCCTACAGATACAGTAAAAAGAAACGTCTCTCTGGATGCTAAGACATCCGGAGGGCCGCTCATTCTACCAAATGGTAAAATTACAAAGAACACAACGGCCAATATTGCACCAGATAGTGATTATACAGAGATTTCAAACATTGCCCTAACACTGGTTTCAACAGGGATTCTCTTTGTAATCACGATCGTTTTTGGTATCTGGGGACAGGCAAGACTCGTAGATTATTTAGAAGAGAAAGGAATGTCAGAAAATGTTACACTCCTACTATCAACTATAATCGTAACATCATTTATTGTGGCATCTATCTACATCACTAGTGAATACACGGGTGTCGGAACTCACCCACTTTTCCAACGCTAACAAACCTTAAGATAACCTTAAGAAACGGGGCTTTAGAGCTTTTCTTAAGAAAATCTTTACTTGTTCACCTTTACTAAATTGTCTTAAAATTTCTCTATGAAGAAGGAGAAAAGTGTTATGACAATTGAAGCTGTTGAATACAGAGTTGAAGAAGGAATTATTTTTACAAAAGATTTAGATGGTCTTTTTCGTCAAGAATACGACATTCCACTTGAGCACATTAGAACATTAAAATTTAGATTTTCGGAAATCGATTTTGATGATTATAACTGTTATTAATTCCTAATATACAAGAACACGGTTAATCCCTTACAATTTAAGTAAATATTGATTTACAAGGGATTAACCAATGAAAAAGCTACTCGTACCATTAGCATTAATAACACTATTCGCATACACGTCCTGTACAAAGAACAGTTCGACATACAAGAATAGTTACCATATTGAACAATCAAGTCAGAACACCGCTTCTGTTGAAGAATTACAAAATATTAATCCTGTACTTCTTATCTCCTTAGATGGCTACCGCTACGATTACACAAAGAAATATCAACCAAAGTTCTTATCAAAATTTTCAAATGAAGGGGCCCAGTTAAAAAGTCTTATTCCTTCGTACCCTACTAAAACATTTCCAAATCACCTATCAATTGCAACAGGCCGCTATCCGATGAACCATGGGATTGTAGCAAATCACTTCTACGCCCCAGACCTTGAACAGAGCTATTCTCTAAAAGATCGTAAGGCAATTAAAAATAAAAATTTCTACCTCTCACCTACTATATGGGTGGCCGCAGAAGAACAAGGACTAAAGACTGCAACACTATTTTGGCCAGGCTCTGAAGCTGATATTTCAGGAGTTAGGCCTTCTTATTGGTATGACTATATTCACTCAATGCCACACAAAGATCGAGTCGACCAAGTTCTAAAATGGTTAAAACTACCTCCAAAGCAAAGGCCATATTTTATGACTCTCTACTTTCCAGACATAGACTCCGCTGGCCATCATCACGGTACAAAGTCTAAGGAAGTCAAAGAGGCCATCACTAAAGTTGATGAAACATTAGAAAAATTTATTACTCAAGCAACAGAGCTTACGCCAAATTTAAATATTATCATTGTCTCTGACCATGGAATGAAGAATGTCGATGAGAAGAAGAAAGAAATCATCTTAAAGAATGATGACCTGATGCAGATAAAAGAAGATTATAGAATTTATGGTGCAGGCCCTATTACTCAATTCTACCTAAAGGCCAAGGGAAGAGATGTCGAAAAAGATATCGTAGCGCTAAATGCTAAGGCCGAAAATTTTAAATGTTACAATAAGGACAATACTCCAAAAAGACTAAACTTTAGAGGAAATGTACGAGTTGGCTCAATTGCTTGTATAGCTAAATCGGGCTGGTGGATTGCTGCTACAGACTTAAACTCTCCTAAAGCAAGTCACGGTTGGGATCAGTTTAGTGATATGGATATGCATGGAATTTTCTATGCTCAGGGACCTGATTTTAAGAAGAATTATATAGCTGAGTCAAAAGAGAATATTCACATCTTCCCTCTTGTTCTGAGACTTTTAGGGCTCGATAATCATTATCAAATCGATGGAAAGATCGAAGCAATTCAAGACATCATCAATCAATAGAAATAAAAAAGGCAGGTATAAAACCTGCCTTTCATTTATCGGTAATTTGAATTAATTACATTGTCTTTGGCTTATACCAACATAGTGGTCTAATACCAGTTTCGTAATCATCAACTCTGTTACAAGTACCAGCTAGAGCATCCGTTTTAGATACATCATCATTTAGGTCTTTGTCACATAGTGCACCTTGGAAGTAAGTATCTAAACGACACTGACCAGCTGGGTGCTTGTCATCAGTTTTTCTAACAACTGACATATCTGGAGTTGTAAAAGATACTGAACGACCTGAATTAAGAAGTGTCGCTAGACCTTTTGCAGCTTGAGCCATTCTCTTACATAGAGCATTTTCGTTTGAATCAGACCATACAGCATTACACTTTGACTCAACTTGTGGATCGATATCCATTTTTGATACGATACGTGCGTTGTCATCATCTTGAAAGATTCTTCTGAAACACTTAAGTGATGCCCAGTAATCAGATTGACCTTCGTTTGATGCCCATGATGGAATCCAAAATCTTTTGATTTTTGGAGCACCAGCTAGGTGGTGACCTAGTTCGTGACATACAACAAGAGCAAATCCATCTGGAGATACTAGCTCGTGACGAGCAAGACCACCAAACATGTGAACATTCCAAACACCTCCACCTTGGTTAGCGTAAGCATTTACTGTTCCATCTTCCCATTTACGGTGAAACTTAAGTCTTGCACCTTCAGTTTCAACAACTGGAGCGTAAACTTCGTTTGCACGATCGATAATGATATTGAATAACTCTTCAGTCATTCCATTGCCCGTTAGTGCATCAACACCACGATATAGATCATTTTCTGGCATGATTCCTGTTTTTCCGTGAATATCACATGAATAAGATTGAATTGAAAAGATTGCAGCTACTAATGCAATCATTAGAGTAGATTTTCTCATCTCTTTCCTCCCTGAAAGTACATAATTAAATATAAACAAGTCATTATAGAAATTAAAAAAACACTCTGTGAAGAAAAAAATTAACTTGCCAGAATTAATTAGAAAGTATTTTAGTCAACTATTTAAATTTCTTAACGATTTGTGCTGAATAGATTGTCTCTTTACCCGAAGCGATCTGTCCGATAACCATGGCAATAAAGAGATAAGGTAGTAACTCATGGCCAAAGATCTCGGCGCCCATGGCAATACACGCAAGAGGTGTATTAGAAGCACTACCAAAGACAACACAAAATCCAAGGGCCGCTAGAAAATTAGGATTAATTGAAACAATAGACGACATCCATGAGCCCATTGTTGTTCCTATATAAACAAGCGGTGTGAATTCACCTCCTTTGATTCCTGAGACGAGAGAAATTACTGTAAGTATAAATTTTAAAATGAAATCTTTAATCGATACTATTTCTGTTAGGGCCTGTTGAATAACTTCAATCCCTAGCCCAGTGTAACGCTGTTTATAGAAATCATTAAGTACATAGTAAAAAAATAGCAAAATAAGACAGCCCAGAAACGTTATAAGTAGTGGCCGACCAAGGGATTTAATTCTATCTTTCGACTTCTCAACAGAAAGAACAAATAGTCTTGCAACTAGGCCAAAGCCGGCACCTGCAATAAGTGCATAAAAGACGAGCTTCCATGAAAACTCTAATTGAGTAATTCGTATATATACCGAGTGAGGTGTATAGAGTAAATGAGTCGTGTAAAAACCAATATAAGAAGCAATTAAGCATTCAAGAAAAGTAGATATCTTGATCCTAGCATTTAAGTAGATTGCTTCAATCCCAAAGATAGCACCAGCAAAAGGAGCACCGATTGCAGTACCAAACCCGGCCCCACATCCGGCCATTAAAAGAACCGCTCTCTTTCTTTTTGAATATTTAAATAATTTTGCTAAATAGTTCCCAATTGCTCCCCCCATCTGCACGGCACTTCCTTCTCGTCCAACACTTGCACCAAATAGATGAGAAACTAATGTGGAAAAAAGAATTAGAGGTATCATAACTAGCGGAATATCTCTTTTAGGGTGATGAACTTCATCAATAATAAGATTATTTCCCTTCTCACTAATTGGAGACCATTTCTTATAGCAGAAGTTAACTGCAACCATAGCAATTGGTAAAAAATAAATGAGATAACTATATTTGAATCTAATGGTTGTTACTAGTTTTAACAGATGTAAAAAAACAGAGGAAGAAATCCCTGTAAGGACACCTAATACGATAAAAGAAAAATAATATTTTAGATTGCGACTATCATTAGTAATATCTGCTGCCATATTTCCATTCTAAGTTAGAAATATAGCAGCGTCTATCATTATGAATTTTACCAAGAGCCTGTATTTTCCATATCCTTCCAAGGAGTGGCAGGAGAAAGAGGCTCACCTTTTTGAAGTAGCTCAATAGAGATATCATCAGGTGATTTTAAGAAGGCCATATAACCATCTCTTGGTGGACGGTTGATAGTCACACCTTGATCCATAAGCTTCTGACAAGTCTCATAGATGTCATCGACACGAAATGCTAAATGGCCCCAGTTACGACTACTAACAGGCAACTTCTCAGTGTTGCCATTATCATCAGGCCAATTATAAGTAAGCTCAACCAGTGGAGCTTGTTCTACTTTTGCTTTCTCTTCATCTTCGGGTGCACTTAAATACACAAGAGAGAACTTCCCTGCTTCACTTTCAATACGATGAACTTCTTTGAGTCCAAGTTTATTGCAATAGAAATCCATACTTTCATCTAGGTTACTTACACGAACCATTGTGTGGAGAAACTTCATTTCAACCTCCATAATTAGTTGTCAAATTTAGTACTACTTTAACAAGATTTATCCATATAAAGTACTAAAATTTCGTTAGCTTTTGGTCAATTTTTAATATCATTTATAATTTCTGCATAATTTTAAAGAGGGCCAAATATGAATCATTTAAGGTTACTTATCGTTACTTTATCACTTAAACTATCTGCTTTTGTCTTCGCTGGAGAGATTGATCGAAATACGACTGCTTCAATGATTGACCAAATGGTTGCAAGAGGAATTATAGGAAAGCACGAAGCAGAACAGGCCAAGTCAAAACTTACGGCCATGCCAGATCAAGAGTGGGGCCAATTAAGTGAATTAGGCAGAAAGCTGGCCTCTCAACAAATCGCAAATGGCAATGTAGACCTAAGCGTTGATAGTGCTGCTCACAATATCGATTTCAATTCAAAACAGTTTAAAGATATTCAATCGAAAGTGAAGAGTATTATGCAAGCTCCCTGATATTTAACAAGATTCCATTATTTTTTTCATATATGCTTAATGACAATTGACCGATTAAAACAAAATTCATATAAGCTCCTTAAAATCACTTTGAGGAGCCCTTATGAATTCACTAATTAAACTATTACTAGTTTCTGTTATTACACTTTCAAGCACATATGCTTCATGTCGCCTTGAAGTAGAACTTCAATCAATGGACATCCTAGCTCAAGAGCTAGCAGTAACTTATGATGAAGTTTATAACGAGTACCAAACAAATATTTCATTTGTAGGAATTAATGAAGATGGGCAAGACCTTTACTCTGCCTATTTCAATACTTATTCAGGAGCATTTAAACTGGATACAGTGATTGATGAAAGATGTGATGTAGTAAGTTTCGAACTTTCGCTTATGTAATAAAAAAGGCTACTTTAAGTAGCCTTTTTTTTTAACGTTCTCTTGTTTCTGTCTGAAGTACCTCTTGGTAATCCTGGATGTCATCAAAACTTCTCTTGTAATTCTTTCTCTGATGACTTTTTTTTCCATTTGCATAATTGCTTAATTCATTCACTTTACTCTTTGGCGCATTATAGTCTTCCGAACTATTAATTCTTCGATCGTTAGCTGCAAAAGAAAGTGGAGAAGTTAAGAAAATAGCAAGAATAAATAAACGTTTCATCCTATACTCCTAATTTTCTTAAACCATGTAAACGAATTATTCGTTTTACTATTCTATTGTAATCCACTTCTATAGCGGGCGAAAGGGCCCGGCAATTACTTATTCAAAAATTAACATACTTAACAAAAACATAACAATTTGCTAAAGGTATCTTGATTTTACGCAACTTTCTTTTCAACTCCCCCACCCATGGCCTTACTAATTTCTCTTACGATATCTTCTTCTGAAAATGGCTTATATAAAAAACCATCAACCATAGATGAAGCTTGTCTATCTTCACCCTCGAGATTTATATTTACACAGCCTGTAGTAATAAGAATTCGAGGCTGTTTAATTAGTTTATTACTTCTAATACTCTTAATTAGCTTAGGTCCATTCATCACAGGCATCTTCATATCAGTAATAATTAAATCATAACTGTCAGGACTTGCAACATACATCTCATAAGCAATCTTGCCATTCTCAGCTAAGGAAACAGTAATCCCGATATCTTGTAAAATCTCTTCGAGAAGGTCTCTAATTCCTTCTTCATCATCAACAACAATCGCACGAAACTTCATCTTAAAATCACTTAAGCTTAGCATCTTACTCTCCTGTCTAGAAGATAACTCTTCACCATAATGAATTGGTAGCGATACTTTAAATACTGTTCCTATCCCTACTACACTCTTCATTGCCATCTTTCCGTTAAACTCATCTTTAATGAAACCATGGGCAATAGAAAGCCCCATCCCCGTCCCCTTACCGATATCCTTGGTGGTATAAAATAAGTCAAACACTCTTGAACGATCCTCTTCACTAATACCGTGTCCGTTATCCTCAACCTTGAAGGTTATACGTTCATTGCTTTCCTTGACAATAATATTGATCTTTCCATCAACCTTACCTTCTACTGCATCTCGAGCATTAGAAATAAGGTTAATTAATACCTGTTGAAACTTTCCTCTTTCGCCTTTGATTAATGCCTTTTCACTAACATTCATATAAAGACTTAAATGAATATTATCCTTGTCATAAAAGTCCTTTAGCATAGACACAGTATCTTTAAAAATATTTACGACACTAAAGTCCCTAGGCTCTTCGTCTTGGGCCTGTCTTGAAAATTTTCTTAGTCCAGATACAATTTTCTCTATTCGTTGGGCCGCAGCCTCAGACTTCTCCACTTTCTCTAATAACTCTTTACTATTTGCCTCTCCAATTCTTTTCTTAAGTGACTTTAAATGGCCTAGAATAATTGTTAATGGATTATTTATTTCATGACCAATACCTGCGGCCAATATTCCTATAGATGCCAATCTTTCATTTTGACTAACAAGTTTCTTTTGCCGCCCTAATTCTTCATACTGCTTTTTTATCGCCCTTTCTTGTCTTTTAACTTTCTTAGAAATGAGATATTCTCTTCTTCTTCCAGCTTCGATGATATAAACCGTTAACACGACAATGAATAAAAAAAGTGCAAGGTTAACAATATAATCAAAAGAGACCGTAAGAGTTGACTGAATTCTTGGTCCAGAAACTGTCAGATAATAATTAGTACTTCCATCCGTAGCAAATGGTTCCTCGTGTCGGTAAAAGTTATAACTCTTTTCACCGGCCCCGTAACCAATATCAAGATTCACTCGATAATTTGAATTATCATCACTTTTTAATTTTTTAGGTAATAAAGAGGAGAACGAGAATATCATATAGGCCCTCCCCTTTGTTCCATCAACAGAGCTTACAAATTCTTGTAAGATAATATCTGATGTTGCAGTATCAAAGATGACCTTATTATTTTTTCCAAACTTTCCACAAGTCTTTCCTTTAGACTGTAGCGTTTCATAAAGTGTTCCATTTTCTCCACTATAACAAATGGCAGAAATATTTAAATTTTTCAAAGTTGGTTTTGTAAAATTATTAAACTCCCACTGATTGACATTTAAAGATGAAGCAAAGAAGTGTGAGATCGCAACTAAGGCCTCTCCGCGAACACCTCGATTCGCATGGATTGTTGAAATAATTTCTTGAGCACTACTTTTAAATTCTTCTTCGTACTTTTCTCTTAAAAATTGCTCTCTTTGATAATAGAGAAGAGAGAGGAACGATATTCCTAGGATTAGAATTGTTAATGAGATTTTTGACAGGCCAAGTTTCACAGCAAACAAATCGTCCTTGTTTGCTGTGAACTTAACTTAAGATTCTGACGTACTAATCAGTACTACAATTTACCAATATTTACTTGTAACAAGAAATATCTGTAACGGCACTAACTTGAGGGTAAGAACCATCAATAGCTTCAACTCTTCCTTGAATTGGATATTTAAAAACATTTCTTAAAGTTAAATTGATTTCTGTTCGGCCAATATGTGCATTATCTAACTCCCCACACTTTTCAGTAGCGGCTTCAAAGATCTTTTCTTTTAATTCAGCTTCCATATTTGAAAATGAGCCTACGTATAAACTTATCGAATTTTGTGGAATTATAACTTCTTGCGCATATACCGAACTAGAGAAACTTAATACCGCTGTAACACCTAAAATTACTTTTTTCATAATACTCTCCTTAACCAGGCCAAAACTATTTTGGTTTAAGAGACTTTAGTTAATTCAATTTAATAAAAAAAATGAATAAACTCGATCACTAGGATAAGATTATTTTATGGCGCAAAGCAAACCCATTAGTGCTTCGTAAGTAAATATCCACATTAGACTCAGCTAATTTTAATCATTAGACATTTTAATAACGTTCAACTATAACAATTTTACACACACAAAAAAAAGACTTGGAGAATTGAATGTTTAAACTTCTAATTGTATCCCTGCTATGCCTTTGCGCATACTCTTCGACTAAGCTCGAGAAGGCCGTGGCAATCCTAGCAAGCTCAAATACTTCTATTGGCGTTCGCTATGACCTTCAAAGACTAACAACTAAGGGACACACAAGAAACTCTTATAAAACAGCAAGAAAGCACCTATTTGGAACTCTTCACCTTGAAAGGGACAACAGCAATGGAGCTTATATTCGCGATGTCTATTGTGATGAAGTTTACACAAATTCAACTCCTCGCATTGGAAAAATTGGTAAAGGAAGAATTCCTAACCATGAAGTTGTGAACTGCGAACACACTTGGCCACAATCAAAATTTGATCGTGGTGGCCTATCAAAATACCAAGTTGGTGATCTTCACCACCTATACCCTTCTCAAAACAGAGCAAATAGCACTCGTGGGAATTATAACTTTGGAAAAGTAGATGCTAAAAATTCAAGACTAGACTACTGTCCTGCTTCTAAATTTGATGGAAATACATACGAGCCACCAACTTACCACAAAGGAAATGTTGCAAGAGCGATGTTCTACTTTGCCGTTCGTTATGATCGAAAAATCAATTCACAAATGGAAGAAACTCTTCGTAAGTGGCATGAACTTGACCCAGTTGATGAAGATGAACGCTTAAGAAACGATAGAATTGAAAATATCCAGGGAAATAGAAACCCATTTATTGATGCTCCAGATCTAGTTTCAAGAATTACAGACTTCTAAAGTAATTTAAATATAAAAGAGAGTTAAGGGGCACTGTTTAGGTGCCCTTTTTTATTTAAAGATAGAATTTGAGGCTCAACTTTAGGTAGGCCAGAGTCAATATCAAAGAATGAATTAGGCCTTGTTAATCTTAATATAGACCCGATAGAAATGAGTTTTAAAAGAATTAAACCTGCCATCTTTGAGAATTTCTGAAAGCCATTTTTTGGCCAACTTTTGCGACCAACTGATGAGTACTTCATCATATTATAAGATTGGATATTACCTAACTTAGACTTTCCTCCATCACTGACAAAAGCACAAACGAGGCCATTAAACGGAATCTTTGCATCAAGAGTATTTACCATTGGAAAGTTACAACAACCTGCATACCAACGATAGAGACCTTTTGGGCTTAATCTTAGGCATGATATATGCTCATGACCTTTCGTAATCTTTATATAATGTGGTGCTGTTTGAAAAAGCTCTGTGCCATCATACTTATCTAATAAATCTCTACGACCAAGATATTGTGTATAAGTCTGACAATCATCACAGCAACAAACAACATGATTACTCAAATTCTTATTAACTACTAGCTCACCTTCAACTGAGCCACATTCACACTTTAATAAAACAATTTCTTTACTCACCTTACCGCCCCTTCTTACTTAATAAATACTTTTACAGGAAGCAGAGCAATCTTCAAAATTTTGAATATCAACTCGTTGACTTAAGCGAAGGCCATTAATATTGGCCAAAAGATCACGCCACTGTGCATGTCCTCCACCAAATAAATCATAAATCTCTTTTGCGACACCAATAATAGCAGAAGAACTGAGACCACACTCAATACCGACGATACAAGACACTGTACAATGCTTATACTTATCAACTTCTAAGTTTTGAGACTCTAGGACCCTTTTATAGTAAGTTGCTGACTCAACTGCACAAAGAAGCTCATCATAACTCTTATTATAATTATTAGAAGCGTACGAATAACTCGTAACGAAAATGGCCCAAAGAGCCAACGCACAACGCATATATCATCCCTTTATAATTATACGACCACAGTGGCCACTCAAGTAAAGTACATGATTAAAAGAATAAACAAAAATTAAAGATATAAATAGTTTTATTTTTAGATATAATATAAACAAAAACTACCTAATACCAAAAAGGAGCATTGATTATGTGGGGAACTAATAATAATGATTGGTGGCCAAAGCGCCTCAAGCTTAACATCTTAAGACAACACTCAGAACTGACTAATCCTATGGATAAAGACTTTAACTATGCAAAGGAGTTTAGCTCCCTAGATCTAAATGAAGTAAAAAAAGATCTATTTGATATAATGACAGATTCACAACCGTGGTGGCCCGCAGACTATGGACATTACGGACCTTTATTCATTCGAATGACCTGGCATGCTGCTGGTACATATAGAACATCAGATGGACGAGGCGGAGCAAACACAGGCAACCAACGATTTGCACCTCTTAATAGCTGGCCAGATAATGGAAACCTCGATAAGGCACGTAGGCTCTTATGGCCAGTAAAACAAAAATATGGAAACAAGATTTCATGGGCCGACCTTCTTGTTCTTGCAGGAAACTGCGCTCTAGAATCAATGGGTTTTAAAACATACGGATTCGCAGGTGGACGACAGGATATCTATCAGCCAGAAGAAGATGTTTACTGGGGAGCAGAAGCCGAGTGGCTTGGAGATAAAAGATACACTGGAGACCGAGAGCTTGAAAAACCTTTGGCCGCAGTTCAAATGGGACTAATCTACGTAAACCCAGAGGGGCCAAATGCCAAGCCAGATCCGGTTGCTTCAGGTATTGATGTACGAGAAACATTTGCACGAATGGCCATGAATGATGAAGAGACAGTGGCCCTAGTGGCCGGAGGTCACACTTTTGGAAAGTGTCACGGAGCAGCTCCAGACTCAAACCTTGGACCAGAACCAGAAGCGGCTCCAATCGAACAAATGGGACTTGGATGGAAAAGTAGCTATGCCACTGGAAAGGCCGGCGATACAATTACAAGTGGAATCGAAGGAGCATGGAAGCCAAATCCTACAAAGTGGGATAATGGATACCTAACAATGCTATTTAAATATGAATGGGAAAAAGTGAAGTCTCCTGCTGGAGCATGGCAATGGCTTGCAAAAGATGTAGCCGATGAAGATATGATTGAGGATGCGCACGATAAAACAAAAAAACATCGCCCAATGATGACAACCGCTGACCTTTCACTACGCTTTGACCCAGCATATGAAAAAATTGCGAGACGTTACAAAGATAATCCTGAAGAGTTTAGAGAGAGCTTCGCAAAAGCATGGTACAAGCTTACTCATAGAGATATGGGCCCGAAAGCACGCTATCTTGGAAAAGAAGTACCTAATCAAGAACATCTTTGGCAGGATCCTATCCCAGCACTAAACCATGAACTAATAAATGAAATCGACATAGCAGAACTAAAGAATCAAATTCTTAACTCAACACTAAGTATTTCTCAGATGGTAAGAACAGCTTGGGCAGCAGCTTCTAGCTTTAGAGGATCAGATATGCGTGGAGGAGTAAATGGTGCACGTATTCGCTTAGCTCCACAAAAGAACTGGGCGGTAAATATGCCATCAGAGCTAAGTGAAGTTTTAGTAGAACTTGAGAGAATACAAAAAGGTTTTGATAAAACAGTCTCACTTTCTGATATTATTGTACTTGCAGGCTGTGCAGGAGTAGAAAAGGCCGCTAATGATGCAGGCGTAAAGATTGAAGTTCCATTTAAGCCTGGCCGAATGGATACAACACAAGAGCTTACAGATATTGAATCTTTTTCAGCTCTTGAGCCAGAAGCTGATGGGTTTAGAAACTATTTAAGAACAAAGTTCACAGTTGCAGCGGAAGAGCTTCTAATTGACAAGGCACAACTACTAACGCTAACAGCTCCAGAAATGACTGTTCTAGTTGGAGGACTTCGTGTACTCGGAGCAAACTATAACAATTCAAATCATGGAGTATTCACTAATAGAGTTGGTGTTTTATCTAATGACTTTTTTACGAACCTTCTCGATATGAAGTACGAATGGAAGGCCAAAGATAATGATAAAGATATTTTTGAAGCAACAGAAAAGTCTTCAAATAAGCCGATTTGGACAGCGACACGTGTTGATTTAATTTTTGGTTCTAACTCTGAGTTAAGAGCAATATCAGAAGTTTACGGACAAAGCGATTCAAAAGAGAAATTTGTAAATGACTTTGTAAAAGCTTGGGATAAGGTTATGAATCTCGATAGGTTTGAATAAAAGTAATTATACTTAAATATAAAGGTCTATCTAAATGATAGACCTTTTATTTTAGAACACATTCTAACTTGGCAATGACTACTTTATTAATGTAGGCGTGCACCATTTGGTACATCTTTATCAAGATTAAACAAAACAATATCGTTATTTGAGTCCGAGAAACCCATAACTAGAACTTCAGACATGAACTTTCCTATTTGTCTTGGAGGAAAGTTAACAACTGCCAAGACTTTCTTACCGATAAGCTCTTCTTTATTATAATGAACTGTGATTTGAGCACTAGATTTCTTCACACCTACGCCTTCTCCAAAGTCGACCTTAAGTTTATAGCTAGGTTTTTTCGCCTCTGGAAAGTCTTGAACTTCGACCACTTCACCGATTCTCATATCGACTTCTAAAAATTTGCTAAAATCTATATCTTCAAGAGATGGAGCACTCGGCTCAAAATCTAAATGCATAAATATCCTTTATCGTTTCTAAAATTATAAAAGAAAAATGTTTGATCAACAATTAGTTAATGACCACACAAAATAAAACAATATACAGTCTTTAGTTAAGCTTAATGACCGCACTATTAAAGTAGAGCTACTATTTTAAATATTTTAGTAAATCTTTAGGATCGGCCCTTTTCGTATAATCAGCATCTGCAAAAGCATAGATAATCTTTCCATCTTTATTAACGATATAAGTTCCAGGTAAAGGAAGCTCATATTTTTCACTATTTTGATTTTTTTGAATATCGATACCAAATTTCGCATAAACTTCTTTTAGTCTTTCCTCCAGCTTAAATGCGAGTCCAAATTTTTTTGCAATTTGATTATCAACATCCGAGAAAATAGGAAATTCTAATTTATGATTTCTTTTTGTTTTTGCAATTTCTTTCTTAGTATCAGGAGCAAGGACGATGAGCTTTGCACCTTTCTTTTGAATTTCACGATAGTATTTTTGATACTCTTTTAATTGGATCATACAGTAAGGGCACCAACTTCCACGGTAGAAACTTATAATAATACTTCCATCCTTGTAATATTCGCTAATATCCTTACCACCAATATTAAAACTAGGGACTTTAGTTCCCTTCTTTATACTCTCCTCTACAATGCCTGAGTCTTTAAGATGCTGAAGAGCTTCATCCATAACCTTTGTTACTTCAGCAGTTCTTTTCTTATTCGCATTCTCTCTTCTTTCATCAAGTCGATCTTGAAGAGCGCTGTTCGCAAAAGATGAGAACGACAGCGCGAATAAGCTTAATATTGTAATTTTTTTCACTAAGATTCCTTTATAAAGTTAAAATTTATAATAGGGTATCCCTAGGAGAGAAATTAATTGTCAGGAGTTTGTTAAAGTTGTGTAACTATAAGCTTCTTTCTAGAATTAGCTGTTTTATTTGATTTTCCTTGATTCTCGTATCTATTAATCTAAAACCAAACTTTTCATTGAGTTCAATCATTTCTGGATAACGAGCATCTGTATGGGTTCGAACCTTAAAAAAACCTTGCTCCTTGGCCCACGCATGTTGTCTTTCCATCAGTTTTGTCGCCAATTTCTGGCCACGATAAAATGGGACAACACCTCCGACCCAGCTGTAGAAGTAGTCTCCACAATCATAGCCAACTTTAAAAGCAATAGGCAGGCTTCCATCAAAATAAAATTGGGCAAGGAATTTAGAGCAGTCTTTTGTTTTTGAGTACATTCTATCAATACAATACGGCGTACTAAAGATCTGCGAATTCGTCTGTGAAACGATCTCAAAGACCTCATCTGAGATTTGTGAATATTCTTTATACTCGTAATGATCCATAAGGACGCAGAATATATCATAAAATTTTAAAACGTACATCCTTTGTGTTTTAAGTTTCAATACTTTACAATCAAAACTCTCTAGGCCCTTATAAGTAAATATTATCTACCCCTCTTTGCACAGCACGTCATTCTCGCTATATAAATGAAAAATAAGTTTCACAGGGAGTAACAAATGAAAGGTCTTAAATCTTTTCTACTATTTATATTACTATCAACAGCTGTTTCAGCTCAAACTGATTTCTTATCTAAATCAGAGGCAAAAGAGATCAATAAGTATATGGACGATATCTGTATGGACACATACTGTGGTGGTGAAATCAATTGGTATACACAGGGTATGAATTGTAGCGGCGATAAATGCACAATCTCGTATAAAGCATATACTTGGAATAATGCAGCTGATTCGTTTGATGCAGACCTTCTTAAAGCGCTAAGTGGTAAGCCTAAACAATTTCGTAGTCTAAACTCGTCACTTAAGTTCGAAAATTATCAATTAGAAAGTAAGCAAAGAGCTTCTGTGAATATTACATGTACACTTTTTGGCCTTAATAATGAAGCACTTGCAGAGTACGATAATGATAAACAAGAATATCTATATACAACAATTCTTGAGTCATGTATTGACCCTGTTGAATCACTCATTCTAGATTACTAAAAAATGCAAAGGTCCTTGTCAGACACAGGGGCCAAATTTCAAATCTATGTTTCGCCACTCCTAATCTTACGTGCGACATTCTCAATACACATGTCAATAACTTAGGCACTTAACAGCATATAAACTACCGAAATTACTCAAAAAAACTGGCATAGATCATGCTGATATAATATCGATGTGTAAATCTATCTTTCTTCTATTCATCCTAAACCTCTCGGTCTGGTCAGCAGATCTTCATCTGTTTAATGCAGATGAAAGCTTTAATGACAACTTTGCACAGAGTATTTTATCGGGAGATCTTAAAGCTAATGAAGTAATCCATTTAAAAGATAAGAATGTTATCTTCAAAGAAATACTTGGAAGTGGAAATACAACAATCATTTTAAAAGTCTATGACGAAGAATTACAAAGAGAGCTTGCTCTAAGACTACCTCATGGCAATCAAGAAAAACGCTACACGATCTTTGATGGCAAAAAATTCATTGATTACTCCTACCAAGGCTTTGAAGAATTAGATGAATCAAAGCTTTCAATTCCAAAGATTCACGATTATGAAAAGAGTGCCTACCTTCTCGTCGATCTCATTGAGAATGACTATGATCTAAAAGAGTATCTTTCAAAAAGTAGTTCAATGACTAATATTGAAAAAACTGAAGTTGAGGATGCCTTAATTGACTTTGCAAAGAAGAGTGCTATTTATCAGTCAATCGGAGACTTTCATAGTGAACAAATCGTATACTCAAAAGCATTAAAGAAGTGGTACCTACTTGATTGGTCATCGGGACACACTCTTGCAAGACTGCCCTCTTCACCGACATTATTTTCTGATCATTTCTTTACCAATAGTGAACGCTCTACTACTGAATATGAAAGAGATCTCATGAATCGCTTAAATGAAGCAGTAAGCGAACAGAGAGCAAAACAAGTTGAGCTTGATAATATTGAACTTGAAAAGATAAAGCAAAAGCTAAGTGAAATAGCAGACTATAAGAAGATCATCGAAGTCTACAGTGAACTTAGAACGAATCATATGATGTCATTTTACACACAGTTGCAAAAAGATTTCATTACAAATCACTTAACAAAATTTCCTGCAGGAGAAATAAAGAAGCAAGAACTAGAGCTCTTAATGAACCACCTAGGAAAGTTCTCACCATTTTACTTTTCTCAATTTGCTGAAAAAGTTATGGCCAATATTTATGACCTTGAGTCCTTTATGTTTATTTATAATAAGATGAATGAAATAGGCCTTGATGAAGAGCTTGAAGATGATATCTCTGATATTATTGCAAATCATATAAAAAGAATCATCTCTAATACGATAGATTCACCACAGACATCAAAAGATATTGAAAAGCTATTACAAAGCTACGGACTCATCGGCTACCTTTCAAAGCAAGTTCTTGAAAATGCTAGCGAGTACTTAAGGCCTGCGCAAAGCTGCCAAGAAGTCCTATCAAATATTCTAAACTCTTAATAATTTATCGAATATTTGAAATTAGCCACTGTGTGAAGTCATCCACTTCACCGTGATGATCTTGAAATTCATCCTTCAACTTAGTAAGAGTTTCTTCCACGGCCTTAGCGTCATATTGAACACCTTTTAAAGTTTCCGCAAAAGATTCGATTAAAGGCGGATGAAGGCAGTCACTAAAGATTGTCACCTCTTCCATTATCCCTTTATTAGAATTGATATGAACTTCAACTCCTCCCCAAGTAAAGCGCTCTTCAAATTGATGATTAAATTTCGGCGTCTTTCCGTAGAGCCAATTCCAGTCTTTTAATTCATCATAGTATTCATTAACTTTAGGAACAGACTTTAGGAAGTCGTAATTTAAAACCTCGACTTGCGCTTGTGCATCATAGAAACGACAGAATTCTTCAATAATCGCACCTGAGAGAGTCTCATGAGTGATTTTAGAATTAATTTCAGCAAGATTGATTACACGAGCGCGTGCTGACTTAATCCCCTTTGATTCTAATTTCTTCTTATTAGGGTTTAAGTAGTTTGCAAGCTTACTAAGATCTGCATTTATAAGTAGCGTTCCGTGATGAAAACTTCGGTCTCTTTTCACTTTAAAGGCCGAACCAGAAATCTTTCTTGATCCTTCTTCATTCTCTATTTTTACTTCAATATCATTTCTTCCATTAGCAAAGGCATCAACACCAAACGCTTTTAAAGCATTTGTGATGATCTTATTATTTGCGTCTTTGTCATATGAATCTTTTGAAGACATAAAAGTAAAATTGGTATTTCCCAAGTCATGGAAAACGGCTCCACCGCCACTTTGACGCCTGGCAAGTTTCACTCCGTCTTCTTCCATCTTGCTTGTGATACATTCTGTCCATGGGTTTTGGTGCTTTCCAATGACAACAGTTTCATCATTTTGCCAAAGAAAGAGAACATGTGAATCTGTGTCCATATCATTAAAAATCCAATTCTCTGTGGCGAGGTTAAAATATGGATCGTACTGCTCAGCTACAAAAATTTTTACTTTCTTACTCATAATATTCCTACTTATAAAATCGATCTTTCAAATCGCAATCCATTACAATCATCGTAATAGTCTTCAACAACTTCGACTTGATGAAAACCCAACTTTTTATAGAGGGCGATAGCACTACGATTATCCTCTCTAACAGTCAGTCCAATTGTCATCATACCTTGCGCACTAACACAGTGTTCAAGTAGTTTTAAACCTAGTCCTCTACCTTGATAATCTTTCTTAACTGCAATATCAACGAGCTCAACATAATCATCTTCTTCAATAGTACAATAAAAGCCTAAGACATCTTCATCAACTAAAGTTATAAGTTGATAGCCTGGATAATCCTCAGGGAATTCTACTAATGCTTGAAAAGTTTCCATCTCTGTTGATTCGTCTGCCCCGTAGTTTTCCAACTCGATTTGAAATAGCTGCTCAACTTCTGACAACTTAGGTTTTCTTAATTCCATAATATTCTCTTTCTTTAGTCTTCCTAATAAGATAGGACATATCTACTTGCTGGGCCTTTCCATCTTTCCAAGTCTCTCTATGAAATACATATTTATCACCCATCGTATAAAGCCTAAACCTAAATTCAACATCTTTGTGATTACCTTTTAAATAATAAACATTGCCTTCAACGCTACCTTTTGCAGAAAAATCACCTTGGCTCATTGTGATTTGGCCATCGCTAATCTCTAGATTCATATCCCTAGTTAGATCTTTACCTTCTTTATATCCATGTGCAGTGATAGTAATAACATGCTTACTTTTACCAATCATAGTCTCCGGATAAGACTCCCTCTTAATAGGCTTTCCATCTGACACTTCAAAACTCACATTATCCCATTTACCTATTAAGAAGTTTATAAGTGAATTGTAAGTATCTTTTGATTCCATATTGAATACTCCTAACAAGACATAAAAAAATTGATAAAGACAACCGCCCCTATTAAATATACTATCAAACTAAAATAAGAACCCCAAAAGAATTTTATAGAGGTCAGTGTGCCAAAAGCAGAAAAAATTTCAATTTTAGATAAAATAAATTCCACTATTTTTTTTCCAAACAGAAAACCAGATACTCCACCTGAAGAAATGAACGAAACTTTTTGTACACTATCTGAATACAGAAATGGTGGTATCTATGCCGGCCAATATGCCGGTAACTCGGAATGGGAAAGACACCCTCACGGCGATGAAATCGTTATGGTCGTTGATGGAATGGCAAACTTAATTCTACTTATAGATGGGCACGAAAAAAGAATTGAACTTAACAGTTTAGAGTTTGCAGTTGTTCCCGAAAATATCTGGCACCGTTTTGAAGTCCCTGAAGGTGTAAAGATTATGGTGGTAACTCCACAACCAACTGATCATCAAATAGAGAAACCAATTTCTTAAACTATTTCTGGCTCCTCATTACTCTTCAATAAAATCTACTACTTGCGTTATATAGTTAAAAGAAGACAATAAAAAACACTCAGTTAAGTAATATAATGAAAATAAAGAAAACACTTAGATTAGTGTGACGATTAGCGTATATTGGTTACTATGACAAATAATATACCATTTAAAGACTTTAATTTAAGCCCCGCACTTCTTGATTCCATTGAAAAATGTGGTTTCACAACAGCAAGCGCCATCCAAGAACTAACAATAGATCCAATTCTAGAAGGTAAAGATATCCTTGCCCTAGCAGAAACAGGATCTGGAAAGACTGCGTCATTTGCCATCCCAATCATCGAGCATATCATCCATGATGATCTTGTTAAAGTTGATGAGGTTCACTACGTTGTCCTATCTCCCACAAGAGAGTTGGCCCAACAAACAGAAAAGGTCTTCAATGATCTTGGTAAAGACTCAGGAATAAAAACAGTTTGCGTTATCGGTGGTGAAAGCCTCGAAAGGCAAAAAGAACAAATAAGTAAAGGCGCACATATCATTGTTGCAACTCCTGGGCGCTTAGTAGATCTACTTAAGCAAAAGGCCGTCCTTATTGATCGTACTTATGGAATCGTGTTTGATGAAGCAGACCGATTATTTGATATGGGCTTCCAAAAAGATGTCGAATACACTCTTGGCCAAATGCCAGATGACAGACAATTAATCATGGTTTCAGCTACGACTAATATGGCAGTTTTAAATACGGCCTATAAGTTCAATTCAACCCCAATCGAACTTAAGTTGAACGAAGATAATATGGTTGTTGATCATATCGATCATAAACTAGCGATGATTAATGCAAACGAAAAAATGGGCCTTCTCGTAAGTACCATCCGAAATCATGAAGATGCATACGCTCTAGTCTTCTGTAATACAAAATTTCAAACGCACTTAGTTGCTGAATGGCTGATCGCAATGAACTTCAAAGCGAAAGCAATCTCAGGTGGCCTCTCTCAGAGTAAGAGAACCAAATTAATTAAAGATTTTAGATCTAAAGAGACGACAATCCTTGTCTGTACGGATGTTGCGGCACGAGGTCTCGATATTAAAGATGTTAATCTTGTTATCAACTATGATCTTCCACAAGATGCTGCTAACTATGTTCACCGAATAGGTCGAACAGGGCGAGCAGGCTCAGAAGGTGAAGCAATAAGTTTTTGTTCATTTGATGACTGTGAATACTTAGACCCAATCCAAGAATTTATTGGTGATAAAATTCCAAAATTAGAAATTGCTCCAGAAGATATTTCAAAGCAACTATCAAAGAAGCCATTCATTGATCGCAAAACTTTTAAAGTAGTCGATCGAGCGACAGGTAAGCCTCTAACTCAAGAGGAAAAAGATAAGCGTAAGAAACCTCAGAGGAAACCTAAGAAGAAAGCTCAAAAAAGAGTAGATACAAATACTGTAACTGAAAAATCGATAAGCAAACCAGTTGCAAAAATTGAAAAGAAACCAAGTACACCAACCTTTACGATTCAAACAGATTCTCAAGAAAGTGCTAAAAAAGCCGCTCTTGCATTCTTTAAAATAAAGCATGATTCTCAACTAAACCTTGATGAATCGACTCTGGGACGTAAGAAGTACTTCCTATTTGGCAAGAGGCTTACTAAGTTCACTTATAGTCTTCGACCAACTTATAAAAAGATCGTGATGCCATTTATTATCGCTCTTATTAAAAAGACAGGCTTGAAGCTATTTGCCAAGTTCTCGTTCAATGGAAAGAATATTAAAGTCTTCTTTTCGGGAGCAGATGAGAAAATGTTAACTAAAGACAATAATGAACTTCTTCAAGCGCTTGAGCACCTAACAAGGCTGCACCTATACAACAGTGTTAAAGTTCCTAGAGAAGTTAGACTAAATTTCAAGTGTAAGGGCCTTAAGAACCAAGAAGACTCTCTTATTAAAATGGTAGAACGTGAGACTGCAAAAGTTCTAGACTCTCGCGAGCCGGTGACACTAAAAGCACTAAATGCTTCTGATCGTAGGCTTGTTCATCAACATCTTGATAAGCACAAAGAAGTTAAAACAGTCTCAATCGGTGAAGGCCGAATGAAGAAAATCCAAATTACATTAGCATAAATACTGATTAAAGATGTATTCTTTGAAGTGCCGATTTGGCACTTCAAAGACTGCATACATTAAGTTTTTTTCTGTATTGTTATATCGCAAATAAACAAATGAAACAGATTTTATATTTCTACTTTGAAACAATATTAATAATCTGATCCATAAACCAATTGTATCTCTTACCAAAGACTTTATTCTTCTTATGAATAAGAAAATAAGGGTCGTAGATAGGCTTCTTGCTTGTAAAGATTGAAACCTTTGAACGTAAAGATATGGACTCAACATACTTTCTAGGCATAACAGTAAAACCAAGACCCATCGATACAGGAATGAGTATTTGATTTATTTGATTAATATAAGTAACTGATTGAATCTCTTTAATATTACCTGTAACATCCAAGTTTTCATTTAAAAATCTCTCCAAATAAAACTTACCATCAGGATGATCAATGAAGCCCAGTTTCGCTAAAGAATCATATAAAGAACTATGTGTAAGACGTAATCCTTTTGGATAAACTATGCACAACTCTTCTGCACCGATTTTTCTTTCTTCAAGTAAATGTGAATTGAATGCAGATGTCGATATTCCAATATCAACTTCATTATTCATCACTTTACTTTTTACCAAATAATTTGGGACGGCCTCAACACTAATTTTTAAATTTGGATATTTGATTTGTCGTTCTAAGAATAATGGATAGATCAACATGGCCAATGATCCTGAACATGCAATTTTAATACTTCCAGAATATTCGTCTTCAGAGTCTAGCCTATCAAACATTCCCGCTTCAAGTTCGATCTTCTCCAAAGCATAGTCGTATAAAATCTGGCCTTCACGAGTAAGCTCAAGGCCCTTACCTACTTTATTTAATAGCTTATATCCAATGGACTCTTCAAGCTTTTGTAGATGCTGACTGACCCCTGGCTGAGTCATGTTCAACTTATGTGCAGTCTTAGTAAAATGACCTTGTTCAACTAGGGTCGTAAATGTCTGTAACCACTGACTATTAACCATGCAACACTATAACATATAATTATCAAAACAATAACAAATAATAATTTTATATTATCACTACTTGAAAATATAATGGAAGAAAAATGGAGGTCATTATGACAAATAAAACTTACCCTAGAACATTTTCTCATATTGGAATATCGGTCCCAGACTTAGAGAAGGCAGTCGAATTCTACACAGAAGTCCTAGGTTGGTATTTAATTATGAAGCCAACAGTAATAAAAGAAGAAAAGTCTCCAATTGGAGAGATGTGTACCGATGTATTTGGTTCAGGATGGGAAAGCTTTAAAATTGCACACCTATCAACAGGTGACCGAATTGGTGTTGAAATCTTTGAATTTAAAAATCAAGAAAACCCAGAAGATAATTTTGAATACTGGAAAACAGGCGTCTTTCACTTTTGTGTACAAGATCCGAATCTTGAAGAGCTTGCAGAAAAAATCGTCGTAGCTGGCGGAAAGAAAAGAATGGAAAAACCACGTTACTATTATCCAGGAGAAAAGCCATACCGTATGATTTATATGGAAGACCCTTTTGGTAACATTCTAGAAATCTATAGTCATAGTTACGAATTAACTTACTCAGATGGTGCATACTAAACCTATCAACAGTAGGAATTATGAATAGAAACAATGATTGTCACAATGGTACGTTGTTACTAAAAGTAATTTAAGTCAGTAATACAAAATATTTACAAAGAAAATCTTGCATCATTCAGATGCAAGATTTCTAGAAACTGACTTAATGACTTTAGGCGGTGACCATTTTCCATCTAAAGCAGAAACCTCAGGGTTATACAAGCGTAGTGTAACACCCATAACACCTTTCTTTGCAGATGGAAGCCAATTTCCAACCTTATCTTCACTTGGTCTCTCCGCTTGAATGTAAATATTTAAAGAACCATCTTCATTAAATTTCAAATCATCACGAGAGCCAATCACGTATCGGTCAAGTTCATTATCAACAGCAAAGCCCTCTTCATCGTACATTGTAATTGACCAAAACGCCTTGGCCGGTGGTAACTCTCCTTTTTCAAATTTTATTATATAATCGTTGCTAGCTTGCAAAATATCACCGTTAGAGTCCATAAAATTGAGTGGATAGATTGCATCTTGAGCAGGTAATGCCCCTAGGCCAATAAAACAAACTAGAGCACGTTTTAAATAAAAGTTACCGTAAGTCCCCATGCTTGTTGTATTCATCTGCCAGCCATTTACAATATTTGCAAGTTTAGGCTTTGCCTCCTTCATAAAAGCTTGTGCAACTTCGCGTGAGCTAGATAAAGCAGACTGTATGTTTGACGGGAGATTATCAATATTTAATTTTTCATTAATATTTAATCCGATTCTTTTCATTCTCAAAATGATATCAGTATCAGTTAAATGAGGAGCATGTAGTTTCAAAAGGTCCATGCCATACTTAAAGTATGTAATTGAATCCATTTCATTTACAATTTTAAGTGGTGATCGTTCAATATCAACATCTGGAAATTTTAGTTTTTGAGATAGTTGCTCAATTGTTAAATGATCCTCACTCAACACACTCGTTATCTTCATACCATTTTGAAAACTACGGACAGCTTTATAATCCTTTGCTCCATTAGTTTGTGTTCTACCTATAACCCAAGTCATAAAAGTTGGAGACTTAACTAGCGTATACCCCTCAGGTACCTCACCGTTAAAATTAGGGCCCACAACAAATACATCTTGTTTTTCATGTCCCGTTGTACGGCTTCCTAACACCGCGTATGAATCTGTAAACATATCGTAAAATGGCATCAAGAAAAACCGACCTTCTGAACTGGGTATCGAAATCTTAACTGGCCCAGCTGTTAAATCAAGCCAGGCGATAGAATAAAGTGTATCAAAATTAGGTCTTACTACATCTCTAAAACTAGAATCAGGGTATTCTCTCATATGATGAAAGTTATTAATAGGGCCTGCTCCAGGTCGAGACCCTTTTGGAGATAATGTCTGCTGCCTTCTAGTTAAATCCATTGTGATCAATGGATAGAGATATATATAGGCCTCGGTCGCAATTCTCTGTGCCTCTTCATCACTGATTTCATAATTTCGATTAATGTCTGTTTCTTTAATTTTATCAATACGACTATTCAAAGTTGATATAGTAGACACTTTATTTTTATTTGTATCTTGAAAATATACTATAACAAGGCCAAGAATAATTACACCTAAAACACCATAGATTAATTTATGAACTTTAGTCTCTTGTGGTTGACTCATACTTATCTCCTTTTCACTTAGAACATAAAAAATATTATTAACTTCTTGAATTTAGAACAACTTAAAATGAGTCAATTTAAGACTAATAAGTATTAATTTGTAACAAGTGTATAATGGTGCCTAAACCATTAAGGGGGGAGGGCCATAAAAAGTAGATGATTTTTATGGTGCCCCTTAATAGACGAATTTCGAAAAATAGGATTTTGCCTCTTCAACTAATTCTAAAATATTTTTTGTTTTTGCATCAGAGTATTCATTTCGAGGTACATCAAGAGACTTCTTAACGGTTTCATATCTAAGCGCAGCATCAAAGTTCTGCTGTAAATAATCTTTAAATAAGACATGATTAAAAAGCTCACTACTGCCAGACTTAAAAATATGTAAGTGAGAATATCCAATTGTTTTATCCTCATTGTAAAGAACTGAGTATCTTCGCCCCTCAATCCCATACTCGCCTTTATACTCATATCCAATAGCGACAAGTGCATTCTTCTTTTTATCTAATTCATCCAGATTTTTAACCTCTCCAACAATATCTAAAATTGGCTTCGCTACAATTCCAGTTATGGCCGTACTTCCACAATGGTACAGTTTAAGAGAATCAAGATTTAAAGCATTTAAAATTCTTTTAGACTCAACATCAAAGACTTTTGACCAGTTTGGATTGTGTTCTACTAAACGTACTCTATTATCTCTAAGTAGACCTAATCCATTTTCTTCAAATATAGAAAATGAACTCATAGTAACCTCTAATTTGACTCGACCGCCAAGGGTATTAAAATTAAGTAAATATTCGAACTAATATAAGTATCTGAAAGAAATAAAAAAAGCCAGTACCAAGACCGGCTTTTTAAGCGATTCTAAAAGATGGTGCCCCCGACGCGGATTAACCAATCATCCAGAAAATTCCCTTGTATAAAGTTCACCGCATCCTGCTCGTTGGACACCTCCGCCCATCGTGGGCTACGGCCTGCCCGAACTCGCACTAACATTGACTGTCTTTTTACTTATTACTTAAGAAGTAAAAACGTGCGCTTTGGGCACGTTTTTTCGGTCAGGTTGCTCAAACGAGCAAAGTCCTGAAAATCCTTTTTGGATTTGTAGTGTGCGATGTTTGGGTGGAAAAAAGGCAAAAAAAAAGCTACTTCAAAGAAGTAGCTTTTTTATGGTGCCCCGACGCGGATTCGAACCACGGACACAAGGATTTTCAGTCCTTTGCTCTACCAACTGAGCTATCAGGGCATAAATGATTTGGTTCCATTAAATTAATGGTTTATCTCTCCTTCGTCAATAGAAAATTAAAAAGTTTTTTAATTTTAATTTGAGATATCTTTAATTATGATATCCGCTATGAATGAAAAGTTTTTAAGTATCGATAAAATTATTTTAACTCAAGGGCAAACAACAGTTAACGCCCTCCTCTTTAGACCACCAAGCACAAAGCTTAAAGATACGGGATACGCCATTTTTACTCATGGTTACACGTCTCACAAGATAAGTATCTTCTCTTGGGCACAGAAACTTTGTGATGATGGAGTCCCTACTTTAATTTTTGACCAACCAGGTCATTTTACCGGGTCATTTCATGATGTGGCATCTTTCGAAGACTTTAAAAATGATGCACCTAATTTGTTTATTCAGGCTCTAACTAAATTAAAAGAAGCTTACCCTAACCAAAGTAACAAAGTTTTAGTTGGTGGCCACTCTCTAGGGGCCCTCACTTCACTTCTTGCGGTTCAAAACGGAATCTTTGATGGTTATGAAACATTCCACTGCGGTGTTGGCTTCGGTGTTCCACCAGAAGGTGTCACACATGTCTTTGATACTCCATTTTATCAAGCAACAGTAAGAGCACGCGCAGAACTTGTCTCAACTCACCTAGCTCCTGATACAATGTTTCCATGGATCAAAGAGCAAAAGCACAATATGAGTTTAAGCGGTCACAACATTCACCTTATCTCAGGTGAAGATGATGTAGTTGTTGGAAAAGAAGGCATGGAAAACTTCGCAAAACTTTTAGAAGATCTTGTCAATATCGTAACGATAGAGAAACCAAAGAAGCTTGGCCACCACCTACCAGATATGGCCGGAAGTTTTATTAAAAAGTATGCGAAGAAGATAGGTCTAATCTAGATAATACTTAAGATTTTTAAGCATCCCCACACGTCCAGTACGCTCTAGTGGGGTGCCTTTAAATTGGCGACGATACTCACGGTTACTCATGGCCTCTAATTCTTCAATGATTACACTTACAGGCCTTGTTAAAAAGAAGTCGATAAATTGCTTACCACTTTCTTTAAACGCTTCAGAATCTGTTTCAAGCTTTCTCTCTAAGCGCATATTCCAAGGACAAACATCCTGGCAAATATCACAGCCAAAGATCTCACCATGTGCCTTATCAAAACCAACAGGTGCTTCAATCTCTTTAAAGTGTTCGATAGTGAAAGTTGAGATGCACTTATCAGCAATAATTGTACGCTTTTCTAAATCAATGGCATCTGTTGGGCATGCATCCGCACAACGTGTGCACTTACCACAGTGATCTGTTTCAAATTTATCATTTGGGGCCTCAACTTCTTTATTAAGTAAGAGAGAGCCAATGATAAAGTAGCTACCAATGTGGCGATTAATAAGCATTGAGTTCTTGCCATACCAGCCTAGTCCTGACTGATAAGCAAAGTCACGCTCTAGAATTGGTTGTGTATCAAGAGAGAATTTAAACTCTAACTCAGGGTCGAGTTTTTGTAACTCCTCTCCTATTACCTGTAATTTATCTCTCACTTCATAGTGATAGTCGCGTCCTTGAAAACCGACGACGTAGTTAGCGATTTTTAGACCATTACTCTCTCCACTATCATAGAACTTCTTAGCACTACGAGCGATATGAGAGTAATCAAAAGCGATAACAAGTGTGGATTTAATATCGGGGTAGTAGTTTTTTAGATCTTCTCTTTTGATAGCCCGATCATCGGCAAGGTAGCTTAGAGCACCATGAAGGCCATCTTTAATCCAAGTTTTGAAGCGTTCTAAGGACTTCGGTTTAGATTCAGCGACGACACCCCATACTTCAAGCCCTTGGGTACTTAAAATATTTTGAATGTCGTCTTTTTTGATCATGATTTATCAATAATCTCAATCGCACCTGTTGGACATACTCTTATACATTCATAGTCTAGCGTACAGTGCTTAATTTGATCCTGATTTAGTTTTGTAAGTTTTGTCTTCTTATCTGCAACCCAAATTTCATGAGGACAAATAGAAACACAATTTTGACAAGTCGAACATATATTATGGTCTAGAAGAATTCTTTTTTTTTTATCTTCCCCTACTTCAAAAGTCTCTTCACCGGCTTCTTCGTGGTGACGAGCTTCCTTAATAATCTCAACCTTCACAGAGTTAGAATAACCTTTAGAAAAGATCTTTCCATCCCCTAACGTCACAACAATTTTATCACCGTTGTATAGGCCCATCTTTTCTTTAGCATGAGAAACAATATACTTTACGTAAGATCCAGTATCCTGCACTTCCTCATCAACAAGATATGGGTAGACTCCCCAGTAAAGACAAATACGCCTTGCTGTTCTAAGATTATGAGTTACTCCAGCAACTGGAGTTTGTGGCCTAAACATCGAAACCTTACGACAAGAGTTTCCCCCTTCCGTTACAGCAAGAATTCGTTTCGCTTCAACTTTTTCAGCAATCATTGAAGCAGCAACCATGACAGACGAGTTAACAGATGAAAGGTCTATATTTCTAAGCAGTGGCCTTTCTTTTGGTGTCTTCTCTGCTTCATAAATAATGTCATTCATCATTTGAACGGCCTCAACTGGATAGGCCCCGGAAGCAGATTCACCAGATAACATAACAGCATCAGTTCCATCCCAAATAGCATTGGCAACATCACTTGCTTCTGCTCTTGTAGGAGTTGGCGCATCAGTCATACTCTCAAGCATTTGCGTTGCAGTAATAACAGGAATCATACGATCATTACACTTTTGAATGAGCTCTTTTTGAATTGAAGGAACGAGGTGATTTCCTACTTCAACTCCCATATCACCACGTGCAACCATAATAACGTCTGTAACATCTAAAATTTCTTCGATATTATCAAGGGCCTGTGGCTTTTCAATTTTAGAAATAATTGGAACCCTAACTTTCAATTTATGAAGTAGGGCCTTAACCGATATAATATCCTCTTTCTTACGTACAAAAGAAAGAGCGATATAATCAATATTATGTTTAAGCGCAAACATTAAGTCTGCTTCATCTTTATCTGTAAATGCAGGTGCTGAAACTTCACAGTCCGGAAGGTTAATTCCTTTATTCGACTTTAACTCTCCCCCAACAAGAACTTCAATTTTATAGACATCACGATCCCTTGTTATTGCCTTTGCAATTAACTTTCCATCGTCAAATAGAATTCTTGCACCGTCATGACAGTCATCAACAAGTTTTTCGTAAATCGTTGGGATATAACAATCTTTATATTCTGGATAATCTGCTTGCTTCGAACTTGGACCGATAACCCATGTCTGACCATTTTCTAATTGTAGGCCATTAGGTAATTTATCAGTACGAATCTTTGGCCCTTGTAAGTCAATCAGAATGGCAACTTCTCTGCCGATATTTTTAGATGCTTGGCGAATATTAGAGATGAGTTGGGCATGTGACTCATGAGTTCCGTGACTCATATTAACACGTGTTACGTTAACACCGGCCATGATGAGTTTTTCAATCATTTCAACTGTATTAGAAGATGGCCCTAAAGTCGCAACAATTTTAGCGCGACGGACTTTGCCCATTCCCATTATCTCTCCCTGAATTCTTTTATGCTATGTCTGTACTTTATGCTTTTCGAGAATCTTGTTGATCAGAGAACATACCACTTCTAATCTCGCTAGACCTCTCTTCTAAAGCCTCAGCATTTGCCGCTCGAATTTCTTCCATGCGATTCTCATACTGATTAATTAGATTCGATCTTTCAAGTTTTGAGTTTTCATAAAGAGTATTGTATTGATTCTCAAGTTCAGTAACTTTTGAAACATACTTTCTTTGAGACTCGTCTCTTTCTCGAGTAATCATATCTTCATAGTACTCTACCATTCTTTTTACTTGAATGTCTGCTCTTTGTTTAACTTGAGAAAGTCTCTTATCAAATTCACCTCGTAAGTTAGATAGATTACTGTGATTTTCACGATCTTTCAATGCAATTGCATTTCTCGTCACTTCCTTAAGTTGATTAGACTCTAGTCCATGAGTCATACGTATTCTTTCTATCTCTTTAGCATTTGCTTTTTTAAGTCGATTTAACTTTGATTCATAAGAAGAAATTAACTTTTCGTTTGTCTCTTCTAATTGTTCAATTTTTTGGGACAATGACTTAGCAAGTTTATCTTTACTCTCTATAAAATGCTCTTTAGCTTCTTGCATTTCTTGCGAATGCTTCATATGTGTATCTTGAATAAATTTCTTTGACTCATCTGCAAAATCAGCTTGCATTTGAGAAACAGCTTCAGTGTTGCGATCACTCATTTTCTGAACGGTTTCCCCAAATTGAGCTCTTTGTCTTTCTAGAATTTTTTTAGATTGTTCTTTATCATTATACGCTTCAAGCTCTTTGTCTCTTATTTGGCGTTTAAAGCTTCCTTGTAATTCTTCAACATCTTTATTTAGCTCAATATTGATATCACTTAGAGTATCACTCTTAAACTTTGACATATCTTTTTCAAGCTCGGCAATATACTCAGATGACTTTTGTTTTTGTGAACTAAGAGCTTCTTTAGTTGACTGAGCACGACGTCTTTCTTGGATATCAGCATTAAAACGGTCCGTATCAATTTGATCACGTATATTTTTAATTCGAGTCTCATATCCTCTTTGAGTTTGCTCCAGTTTGTCATTGAAAACGTCTTCACGGCTTCCACCAGATAACTTCTGATTCATCTCACGTCTTGCACGATATAACTCTTTTGCATGACGGTTCTCAAGGTCCTTTGCATTTTGAGAGAAATCTCTTTGTTCAACTTGTCGCTTTCTAGAGTTTCTATCATTTATTTCTTCAATTGAATTCTTAAAGCTTTTTTGATTATCAGAAAGTTGCTTATCTTTTTGAGCAGTCATATCTGAAATTCGTTGCTCTTGATAATCCTTAAGAGACTCCTCTCTTCCTTTATGCGTTCGTCTTAATCCATCAACATCATCATTAAATTTCTCATATAAACGAGCACGTTTTTCACCACTTTCTTTTAGTTGATCTCTCATTTCATTTTCATAACTTGAAATAAGTTCACGGCGATTCTTCTTCGTTTCCAACTCATGCGAATGGGCCTTATCTCGCGAATCGCGGTAAACCTTATCAATAGTTTCATTGAAGTGGTCGTTCATCTTTCCCATTGTCGAGTCAAATCTTCTTTGTTGCGAAGAAAGACGGTGATCCATATTAGAGCGATCGGCCATCCCTTTTGTCTCATAAGCTTCACGAATATTTTTAAAACGTGTATCAAACTGATCCTTAATATCCTTACGATCACGTTCAAACTCACGCTTATTCCCATCTATTTTACTTAGATATTCTTTTTGCTGCTCTTCTATTCTTCTCTTTGTATCAGCACTAGCTGTTTCTCGAAATTGATCTTGTCTCTCTTCAATTTTACCAAGAGAGTTATCATAGGCTTGACGCTGCTTATTTAAACGATATTCTTGAGTATCTTTTAATTCACCTACCTCACGATTATGGTTCTTTCGCTGCTCATCAATAGTGTTCTGAAAATTTTCGCGGTGTTGTGAAAGTCTCTTTGAATAATCTCTAACGTCCATATTTTTCTTCCGATTTAGATGCAATAAGATATTATATACCCCCTCTATTCTATCAATTATGCCCAATATAAAAAGGCCGGGAATAAATGCCCCGGCCTTAGTATTTTCAGTCTTTCAGACTATTTTAGTAGTGTATTTCTAAACTATTTTCCTAATTCAGAATCGATAAGCTCTTTGAATACTTCAAATGGTTGTGCACCATTAATTAGCATACCGTTCACATAGAATGTTGGAGTTGATTTAACACCTACATCAACACCTTCTTTAACAGTAGCATCAACCTCTGGTTTCATACGTCCAGAATCAAGACATTCATCAAATTTCTTCTGATCTAGGCCAACAGCTTTCGCTTTTGCCTTAAGTGCAGATACTGATAATCCCGCTTGGTCAGCAAACATTGAATCGTGAAGCTTCCAAAACTTTTCACTCGCTTGCTCATTTGCACAAAGTGCAGCTTCCGCAGCTTTTGCTGCGTCTTTATGGAAGTTTAGTGGGAAATTTTTGAAAACGATCTTAACTTTATTTCCATAAGTTTTCTTGATCTCATTCATAATCTCAACACCCTTAGCGCAGTATGGACACTGAAAGTCAGAGTATTCAGCAATAACAACGGCCGCATCTTTTCCACCAAACATTGGCTCTTTACCTGTTACAGGAATTTCAAAACGAGGTCTCTTTGGTTTTTCAAGATAAACTTCAACCGGGCTATTCTTAGTTTTTTGTGTTAAGTAAGCTTCAATCGCATCACGTTTTTTTGTGTTCTTTAAGAAATCAACAATTCTCGCCTTCAGCTGAGGGTTTAGGTCAGGAATATTTCTTTCCTTAGCAAAATCATTAATTTCCTTATCTGAAACCTTTACATCTTTAGCAACAACAACATCAATAAATTGCTCCATAGACATTGAACTTCTTGCAGGATCTTCGTTTTTAAAATTCTCTAAAAGATAGGCCTTAACCTTTCCTAGTTTCATTTCATAAACTTTTAATTGGGCCTCATATAATTCTGCTTCAGAACCTTTAAAAAGTTCATCGTGACTAACTTCTTTTCCATTGAACTTAATCACAGCAGTGGCATTTGGAGCCTTTTTAAATAAGAAATTTGGTTTTGAATTTACATCGCTCGTACACGCCATCATTCCAATTGCAGAAATAGCAACTAGGCCAAGAGCTAGCTTGGATTTTTTAAACATAATGATCTCCTTACATCAATTTAAACTAATTATATGTAAAAAAAAGAAATAATGCATTAGTGTTCACGTCATTTTTTTGTCAATTCGACAATTGCTTCACAAATAGATCATACTGCGGCGAAATATTTTTAAGCTCTTCATGGACTCCCTTAGCAATTACTCTGCCACCTTCCATAACAATTATCTGCTGAGCATCAAGTATTGTTTCTACTCGATGGGCCACAATAATTGTTACTGCCTGCTTTTGAACAAAGAGAATCATTTTACGAAGAGCTTCTTCAAGATCGCTATCTAAGGAAGAAGATATTTCATCAAAAAGAACAATTGGCTTCTTTAGATAACATGAGCGAATCGCCGATATAAGCTGCTTTTGACCAAGTGAGATTTCGTTTTGATCAAGTACAGTATCTGGCTTAATCCCCCATTTTGAAAGATAAGAGATCTGTTCACAAACATCACTCCAGAAAGCATCAAAGTTTCCAAAGCCCGCTTGCCCCATTGTAATATTAAACTCAACAGTCTCAGAAAATATATGTGAGTCCTGCGATACAATTCCAATTAATTCGCGGTATTCGTTAAAGTCATCAATATAATCAAAGTTATATTCTTTCTTAACTCCACTGTGATTTTCAACAAATACCTTTCCTTCATCAGGAATAATATTTGCCGCCATAATATTTAAAAGAGTCGACTTTCCACTTCCCGACAATCCCACAATACCAATGAGATCACCTTGGCGACAGTCAAAAGAAATATCTTCTAATGTAAATGGTGTCGAATTCTCTCCTTTTGCAGGATAAGTAAACTTTTGAATTTCAATATGCATTTTTTCAACATCATATTGACGTCTCTTTGCATTAATATCTGAAGACTTCTCTTTATCAAGGTCAACAAGGAATTCGTTTATACGTCCAACACCAGTCGCAGCTCTTTGAATATTAGCAACTTTAGATGAAACATCTTTAATCGGATTGATTGAACGTTGAATTAAATCGATAAGAGCAAAGATTAATGCAACTTGAGTAATCCCACTATTTGGAATGATAAAGATGGCACAGGCCAAGAATACCGGAAAGAGAGACTCAGCAAATGAATAGTAAGAAGCATCCCAAACATTTGAAGAAAGGATCTTCTTAAGAAATTCATCAAAAACAAATAAAGACTTTTTCGACGTATATTGATCTGCCGGGTTATAGTAATTCTCTCTCACGCCACCAATCAGGTCTGCAACAACGCGGTAAAGTTTAGCTCGTGAATTTCTCACACTTAAGAAAACAGCACGCATATACTTAGAGCACCAAATTAGTACAAAGCAGGCCCCAAATTGAATTGCAGCAAGATATATTCCAGCAACGGCATTAAGACTCACAAAACTAATTAGCGAAGCAACGACAAAGAAGATATCAATAATGATTCCAAATGTACCTGAAGTCACAAGCTCTCTCAAACTTTCCGTATCACTCATAATACGGGCAAGAACTTCCCCTTGAGGGTAGCGATCATTACGGTTCTCTTTTGATGTTTGAAGTTCAACACTAGAAAGCCACTTGCCATAACAATGAGTTCTAACAAATTGAACTAGGCCCACAACATATCGATTGATGATTAAATTATAGACAGCACGATTCAAAGCTGTTGCCAAAAAGATAAACGTCATGACTACAAGAGTCTGACGATAAACTTCTTCAATTTCATAATTTGCAGTAAGCTTTGTAATTAATTGTGGAAGTGCAGCACCAAGCGCACTTGAGATAATAAGGCATACCACCATGCTTATTAAGTACTTCCCGCTACCTTTATATAATAGGAATTTAGATGAGTTGTTTTCTAAAGTGCTCATAAATTCCTCCTTCTTGTTTTTGTGTAAAGTCGATAACTTTTGACTCTTCTCTTAGCCCTTCACTTTCGCAAATTAAACTTAAGTGATCACATTGCACTGCTGTTGTATATCTATGAGTGGACATAATGAGAGTTCGGCCTTCGAAAATCTTCATTGCATTTAATTGACTTAAGATTTCTCTTTCTAGAACAACATCAACTGAAGAAAAAGGATCATCCCAAATAATAAACTCACTTTCAAAAAGCAGCGATTTGATTAAAGATACACGTTTAATTTGACCACCAGATAGTCTCTTCCCGTTTTCTCCAACAACAAGATTAAACAAACTCTTGCGATCGGATGCTAGATAATCAAGGCCAAAGATTTTTAGTAGCTCATATGCTTTAGAAAGTTGCTCTTCATTGAAGTCTCTTCCTAGGGCCAAGTTTTCTAAAATAGTTCCATTATAAAGATATGGATCTTGAGCAACGTAGCTTGTACTACGATCTTGCATCTTTAAGACTTCTGAAATTTTGACGAGTAGTTCAGACTTTCCACAACCAGTTTTTCCAACGATTGCATTTTTTTCATCTTTCCAGATCTTTAGATTAATATCGTTATCCCAAAATGGTAGTTGTAATTCAAACGACTCACTCTTCTCTTTAAAAGAAAATTCTCTTTTAAGCATTGTCTCAAGCTCGCTTTCTTTATCTAAGACAGCAACTAGCTCTCTTACTCGTGCCCACGCTCCTGCCGAACGAGTAAAGACAACTCCAATCCAGGCTAGAAACATAATTGGTTCTAAGAATAAATAAACAAAACCTGAAAATAAAATTAGCGAAGATGCCCCTAATTGTTCAGTAAAAATAATATAGGCTCCCCAAATCAGAGATAGGCCAACACCTGTAGGCATTAGAGGAATTGAAATTCCAACACGCTTACCGGCTTCATAAAAGTTATCAAGTTCTTCCAAGGACTTCTTTGCAAAGAGATCAATGAAGGCCTTCTCCGCGTGAAAATTTTTAATAGTCTTCTTTCCAGCGTAAGTTTCAATAATAATATTTTGAACTTCACCTTGAAGATCTTGAGTTTGACGATAGAATTTTCGATTTGTTGAAACAATCGCGCTAAAAATAATAAATGCTACAAACATTGGAAGAAGTGCAATAAAGAGCTCTTTATTAAAGTTTAGGAGTTTAGGAACAAGAATTGAAAGTGCGATAATAATATTTGCAATTTGTAAAAGAGCAAAGCCAATCAGTGCTCTTACATGCTCTAAGTCACCACCAATGATTTGGAAGATTTGTCCCTTTGGATAATCTTTATAACGAGAAGGACTCACCTTCTCTAGTTTCTTCATTAAATCAAAACGTAGAATCTTTTGTAGTACTCTTGCAGGATAAAAGAATAAAAGTCTCGATGAAGTTCTAAATACAATAATTCCCAAGGCCAATAAGAATAAGTGCCCAACAGGAATAGAAATTCCTTTAGAGATTTTCTCGGCCAAATCCTTTGCTATAAAAGGTAATTCACTTTGGATATTGTGAGTAAGGTAGAGGCAAATAAAGGCCCCAATATAGAAATACCAGTAATGGACAAACTGCGTCACCACCAGTGATGTTAACTTTTTATTAAGATAGTCTTTCATTCCAGCAAGTCTACTTGAATTACACCCATCAGTCACCCTTCTGTTTCCTGTAGGGACAATTGAAATGTGAAAATACATTCTTAATTTAAGTTAAATTTACCTTCTCAAACTTGGTTATAGGAATAAAGCTAGCTAAAATCCTACAAAATTAATTGGTTTCAGAAAAACTATGCTTAAGGAAAGAAAGTGATCTATCTCGTAAGTTTACTAACAATTTTAATTATCTGTTCAATTATGGTCATCACACATCAAGCGATCAAAATTAAACAGCTTGAAGTTGAAGGCCGAGACCTCTCGCGAAAACTAGAAGAAAAGCAACATTTACTCTCCGTTTTATTCCATGACTTATCCAATTCCACGACCCTTCTTTCATTACTCAGCGACTCGTCCTTATTGGCCATGAAAGACAAAGATGGTATATTACAAAATCTTGGCCGCGTTAGTGGAGTCATTGAGAACATGGCCGAGCTTATTCAACATATTCGTAAAATCCAATCAATTGAATCCGGTAAATCAAATATAAAATTAGAACCAGTCCCATTGAAAGAGTCCATTGAAAATTCGATACAGCTCATTAGAAAAAGGATTGAAAAAAAGAGTCAGCATATTCGTGTTGAGTTTGAAGAGCAAGATGCTCAGGTCATGGCGGAGCCATCGTCACTTTGTCATAGTGTCTTTAGCAATCTTCTTACCAATGCTTCTAAATTCTCACCAGAAGGCTCAGAGATTTTTGTAAGAGTTACTGAACGAAACTCTGTTATCCGAGTTGATATTACCGACCAGGGAATTGGCATTCCTGAAACAATGATAAAAAGTCTCTTCTCTTTTACTAATGAAACCCATCGCGAAGGGACTCACGGAGAAGAAGGCTCAGGGTTTGGTCTACCGGTTGTAAAAAAATATATGAAATTCTATGGAGGAAATATCAAAGCATTTAATAATATTGATGGCATAGGCTCAACTTTCACAATGACATTCGTTAACGCAGCATTAAATAATCAAAATACCATTGAGAAATCAAAAACCGATCCTAAACAAAAGAGAAAACCTTTGCGCGAGGTAAATCAATAAGCAATGTATAAGGAAAAACAAAGATGGTAGTTACAACCTGCGATCAAAAGATGCCCAAAGGCATGTTTTGGCGCTGAGTTGATATCGGTATCAGCAAACTAAATCAATAAGCAATATATAAGGAAAAACAAAGATGGTAGGACTATGCAGATTCGAACTGCAGACCTCTACCATGTCAAGGTAGCGCTCTAACCAACTGAGCTATAGTCCTACAAGTGTCTTAAAGTAGGAAAATAATATTCTAATTCACTAAACTCGTCAAAAGATAAAATTGACGCACAAACCTAAGCAACATCGTTGCAATTTTGCTAGTATAACTAAAAATCATGGAGGAATAATGAAAAATATTATTATGATATTAATTCTATCTAGTTGTGCTGTTTCTAAAACAAAACTGACTCCAGCTGGAGAAAAGTTAAAAGTAACATATCAAAAGCCACGTCATAAAAACTGTAAGCCTTTTACAAATGTTGTTGGTGAAAATGAGAACGGAATTAAGGACCTTGCCGTTAACCATGCTATTAACCAAGTTGCAGATGAAGGTGGAGACACAATCTGGATAAAAGAATCTGTAAACGAAGGAAATATCTGGAAGGTCTTTGGACTTGGTTACCACTGTAAATAAAAATAAGGATTTTTAATGATAATTTTAGATAGTGCAAAGAAAGCAATCGAAAATTTCACAATGCCTGACCACGTAGGATTTGGAAAAGTACTACTTCCAATCATGGCAACATGTGAATACAAACGTGGAGAATGGGGAGAACTTGAAATTAAGCCTTATGGCAAATTGGAGCTGGATCCAACATGCAAGGTTCTACACTACGGACAAGAAATATTTGAAGGAATGAAGGCCTATAACTTTAAAGGTAATGGACCAAATCTTTTTAGGCCTCTTGAAAATTACAGACGTTTCAATCACTCAGCAAAACGAATGGCAATGCCAGAAGTTCCAAAAGATATTTTTACAGCTGCTGTAAATACAATCACTAAAATGGGTGAAAATTATATCCCTAAGCGTGGTGGTGAATCTCTGTATATTAGGCCATTTATGATTGCCACAGAAAATAATTTAGGTATTAAGCCTAGTGAGGAATTTCTTTTCATGGTTATTGCCTCACCTGTTGAATCATACTTCTCAGGTGGAAGCTATAAGCTTCTAATTGAAAGAAATATGATTCGTGCATGTGCAGGAGGTATGGGAACGGCAAAAACTGGTGGTAATTATGCTGGTGCTCTTAACGCTGGAGTTAGAACTCTAAAACTAGGATTACATCAAACTCTTTGGCTCTCTGCAAGTGATCGTAAGTCGATTGAGGAATTAAGCGGAATGAACTTCTTTGCAGTTATTGACGGAGAAATTCACACTCCTGAACTAACAGAAACAATTCTTGATGGAATCACTCGTCGTTCACTTATCGATATTGCTCGCCACAAAGGGTATAAAGTCGTTGAAAGAAAGATTAGCATTGATGAACTAATTGAAGATATCAAGTCAAAGAAATGTACAGAATGCTTCTCTTGTGGAACTGCTGCTATTATCACGCCGATTTGTTCTTTACATGAAGAGTCTGGTGAATTCTATAATATTCAAGAAGAGTTTGGGCCGGTTTCAAAGGAGCTACGTGAGACCCTACTCGGTATTCAAGAAAAAACAATTGAAGACCCGTTTAACTGGGTTGTAGATCTATAAGTATTTTTAAAATAAAAAAGGCCCTCAATTGAGGGCCTTTGTATTTTTACTTCGCTAGATTTGGAAGAATTTGAAACATAACCATTGCAAGGATTGTTGGGAAAAGTGCTCCAAGCAGAAGCTTTCCAGGATTAATCCCCTCTTTTCCAAATGTTCCTTTAAGGATACCAAATCCCGCAGGGTTTGGAGCGTTAGCAATAACAGTTAAACCACCACCAGCAACAGCACCAGCAACAAGGTTGTACTTAGCTGAATCAGTTAGATCAACCAGAGTCCCTAAATAAGTAAGAGCTGCGTTATCTGTAATAGCAGTAAGTGAAGTTGCACCTACGAAAAGAACAAAGTCACCAAGCTTAGATAAAATTGGTTGTAGCCACCAACCTTGTTGTCCACCTAGAGTTACTAGACCAGCAAGGAAGAAACCAACAAGAAGTGATTCTTTTAGCTTGATTTCGTCTTGGTACTCTTTTGTAACAGTCGTGAAACCTAAGAAGAATAGGAAAAGTGCAAGGAAGAAAACCATGTGGTGAGCAGAGAAAACAACAAGCCCCATAAAGATAATGTGAACTAGAGTCATCCACCAAGTTGGTGCCATCCAATTTTCATGCTTTTGTTTAATTTCAAGCTTTCCTTGAAGTTCATTTTTAAACATGAATGCAATAATTAAAGTTCCAATGATAATTGAAATTGTTGCCTTATAACCAAAGTTTGTAATCATGTGAACAAATCCCCAGTGCCACTTTGAAGCAACCATAAGTACAGGAGGTGCAGCAAAGTGAGAAAGTGTTCCACCGATTGATACGTTTACAAAAAGTAGACCAATCGTTGCATACTTAAACTTAAGACTCATTTTCTCATCAGAGAAGAAGTAATCTAAAAGAATTAGAGCAGTAACCGTCATAGCAGCTGGCTCAGTAATAAAAGACCCTAGTATCGGACCAACAATAAGGGCCGAAATATAGAACGCCATTTTTCCTGGAAACGGAAGAAGCTTTGCAATCATACCAATGATTTTTTCAGCAAGCATAATGATTGGCCTCGTCCCTGCCATACACATAATAACGAAAACGAATGCTGCTTCAGTGTAGTTTACATCTTGCTCAAGATATTTCAGTGCCCCACCAATAACTTGGTGTGCATTATCATAAACTGCAAAACCTTGAGTGGCGCTATAGTAAACAATAAAGGCCGCGGCCCACATACCGAATACTGCTTCGACTTCACCTAAGAAGTGAAGAAGATTTTCCATCATCGATCCTTCCGGATACTTGTGAGCTAAGTGTTGAATTTTTGAAACTAAAAATGTGTGCAAAATAGCACATGCGAATAGAATCGTCCCTACAAGCTGTAGATTTGTTGGATTCATGATACTTCCTTTGTAAATTGTGATCCTCTTTATTTTATTCTTGTCGGCAAAGGTGCGCAAGTACTGAAATTTCCACACACTTAAAATAATTTACTATTTTTGTAAACTTTTTCTAAACCAGCTCCGATAAGAATTTGTGCTAATAAAAAAATTCTCTATCACCATTCTTGCATTTTCAGTTGTAGTCAATGCAATGGCCATTGAGCCAAGTTTCTTCAAAGAAGAAATTGACGTTAATGGAAGGCAGATAAAGGCCAAAGACTTAGTAAAAGATATTGTCAGAATTACAAAATCTAAATCTCCTAAATATATTCCGATTAGTCGTGAAAAAGAACTTACTGACGATATTCCAAGGCATAACACCGCTAGCGCAGAAATTTGTATTCAATGTCGAGATATGGCCGAGCTAGCTTCCAATATTTCAGATATCGTCACTAAGGCCAACGAGAATAATCCAAAGCCTAGTATTAAAGTCAAACAAAAGGCCTTAAAACTTAAGGCCGTTGCCACCTATATTGAAGCGGTTGATAAATTAGGAGAAGTGACTTGTCTAAAAAGTGACTTTGATAGCGGTAAAGAGCGTTATAACACAAGAGATTTTGATGACTTCGAATTAGTTTTTACCTCTGAAATCGCAATTAGTGAATTCTCATCACTGAGTCTTGCTTCTAGTACTCAAACAAAGACTAGAATTACTTGGTTTCGCTCCACTGATGAAGTTGGTGAAGATATCTTTATAAAAGTAGTTTTTATAAAAGACAAAGAGCCATATTTTCAGATCTACTACCCACATGACACTTATGTTGATCCAACAAAGCCAACAGATATAGAAAGAAGTATTCCAGAAGGTGTAACCCTAGAGACAAGTAATGAATCTGAAATGGCCCTTATAAAAGATCAAGAATACGATACTTTTATTGGGAAAGTAAAAATCAATAAGGCCCTCCTATTAGAACAAAGCTACTATATCCCTACTTCTCTAACTTTATTGGAAATGGAAACAGAAAGTAGCCTCGGAGAAAGCACAACACTTACTAGTAAAGTTGAAATTAATGATAAGAAACAAAGAATTAATGTCGACCTAAACAGTCAACTAACTGAAGACACAACTCTAGATGGCCACCTCGACATCAGGCCAAATAATCAAAATCTAAATCTTAAGTTATCCAATCGTTATAGCGAGGAAATCACAATTGATAGCAATGCAGATATCTCTACGGACAAGCAGCAACTTGACTTAAACTTAGCACACCAAGGGAAATCCACGGCCAGGGCCGTAGCAAGAGCAGACGGTTACTTTCTTGCTGGAGTTACTGTTGCGACTCCAGAGTTTCAAAACTTTGATATTGAAACAGATATGAGTTACGACACAAATCAGACAACGACAATTGCAAACGATTTTAGATTCCAAGGAACAACTATTATTAAAACTGGTACAGTGATTAACTCCCAAGGAGAAGTTGATTTCAGAGCACAAAGGTCATTTGAAGTATTTGATGATGCTAATATCACAATGGAAGTTCAGCATTCGACGAAAGACAGAGGCGTCAATGTTGACCGTACCTCTGCCTACATTTCTTTTGATATGAAATTCTAGTCAAGAATTAACCGTCATTTCCAATAGAAGCAACTGGACAAGCATCCATCTGCTCTTGACATAACTCTTCTTCTTCAGGAGTTGAAGGTTGCTTAGCGATATACGCATTCCCATCTTCATCTTCAGCGAAAAATTCAGGAGCACCTGTATAACACACGTTACATGCAATGCATCCTTCTCCGTTATCGTCGTCTGGATCTGTACAATACCACTTTCCAGCAACATTATCTTTGTGCTTCATTTCTTTATTTGCCATGTTAACTCCTTGATTTTATTAACACACAACACAATATTTCATTGATTATATTTTGCCTAAGTCTACTAGATTTGAGAATATAGCACAAGATACTCAATCATAAATTTCACAGGAGATTTTTAAAATGACGACGAGCCTTGAAAAAGCTAATGCTTGGGCCAATAACCCATATTTTGATGAAGAGTCACGCGCAGAGATCCAAAGATTAATTGACGCAGATGACATGAAAGAGATCGAAGAAAGATTTTATAAAGATATAGAATTTGGAACAGGTGGGCTACGCTCTATCCTTGGCGCTGGAAATAATCGTATTAACAAGTATACAGTACGTAGAGCAACACAGGCCCTTGCTGGTGAAATTCTAGATCACAGTAATAAATCAGGAGTAACTAACCCATCGATCGCAGTAAGTTATGATTCTCGTAAATTCTCTTTTGAATTTGCTAAGGAAGTCTGCAGTGTCATGGCCGCCAATGGAATTAAGTCTTATATCTACAAGAGGCTAAATCCAGTGCCAATGCTTTCTTACTCAGTAAGATACCACAAGGCCCAGGCCGGAGTAATGGTGACAGCTTCTCACAATCCTCCTGAGTATAATGGTTACAAAGTATACTGGAATGATGGTGCACAAGTTACTCCACCAAATGACAAAAATATTATCAATCGTTACTACGATATTACTTCGTACGATGCAGTTAAATTCATGGACTTCGCTCAAGCTGAAAAAGATGGATTCATTAGCTGGGTTGGTGAAGATGTAGAACAAAGCTTCTATAACGACATCCTGTCTAAAACAGTAAATCCTGAAATGTGTAAGCAAGATGGAAAAGACCTTAAGATCGTTTATACACCAATTCACGGTACAGGGCTTATTCCATGTACAACAGCACTTGCTCAACTTGGATTTACAAATGTTGAAGTTGTTAAAGAGCAAGCACAACCTGACTCAGCCTTCCCAACAGTAAGCTCCCCTAACCCAGAGAATCCTTCTGCAATGAAAATGGCCGTTGATCTTATGAAGAATACTGGTGCAGATATTGCATTTGGCTCTGACCCAGATACAGATAGACTTGGAGTAGCTTTTGAACATGAAGGAGAGACTCAATATATCAATGGAAACCAAATCGGAATCCTGATGCTCTACTACATGCTTCACAATCTTAAAGAAAATGGAACAATGCCAGCTAATCCATACTTTGTGAAAACAGTTGTAACAACTCCGCTTCAGGAGCTTATTGCAGATAAGTACGGAGTTAAGTCTTACTCAACTTTAACAGGTTTCAAGTGGATCTGTGGGCTTATGAATAAAATTGAAAAAGAAGATCCTTCTGCTAACTTCCTATTTGGTACCGAAGAGTCTTTTGGTTATCTACCACACGAGTTTGTACGTGATAAGGACGGTGTTGCCTCAATCACATTCATGTCTGAAGTTACTCTTTACTTCAAAAAACAAGGCCTAAATCTTATCCAGGCCCTTGATAAAATCTACGAAGAATTTGGCTTTAGCCAAGAGTCTCTCCTAAATCTTGTTTACCAAGGTAAAGAAGGGGCCGAAAAAATTACACGAATAATGAGTCATTTTAGAGACTTAGCTCCCACAAGCTTGTGCGGACAGGATATTCGCGTTATAGAAGATTACCAAACAGGTATTGTAAAAGACCTTGAATCAGGTGATGAGTCAAAATTGGACTATCCAGTCAGTAATGTAATTGGTTACCACTTTAAAAATGGAAACCGCCTGTATCTTCGCCCATCAGGAACTGAACCAAAAATTAAGTTCTACATTATGATTCAAGAAAAAGAAGGCGTACTTTCAGAGAAGAAAGCTAAGGCTTCAAAAGTAACCGAAGAGTTCCTAGCGTTCATTAATGAAACAGCTGAAGGACTATAAGGTTAAGGAGTAATAATTTTGAAAAGTGATAAACTTGCAGTTGTTCTAGTTAGTGGTGGTATGGATTCGTTGGTTTGTGCTGCAATTGCAAATGAGAAGCATAAGAATCTTGCGTTTCTTCATCTTAACTACGGACAAAAAACTGAAGAACGCGAATTAGATTGTTTCCAAAAAATCGCAGATTATTACGGAGTCGACAAATCACTTCGTAAAGTAATTGACGTATCTTTTCTTAAACAGATTGGTGGGAGCTCACTAACTGATGATGGAATTGATGTTAAACAATACAAAGGTGAATCAGAAGAGATCCCTGATAGCTACGTACCATTTAGAAATACTCACATCATTGCGATGGCCGTATCTTGGTCAGAAGTAGTTGGTGCAAAAAATATTTACATTGGCGCAGTTAATGAAGACTCATCAGGGTATCCAGACTGTCGTCCTAGCTACTATGCAGCTTATAATGAGCTAATCAAGCAAGGAACAAAAGATGGAGATATTGAAATCATCACACCAGTTATTGATATGGCAAAGAATGAAATTGTTCAAAAAGCAGTAGACCTAGGTGCACCACTTAAATTTTCTTATTCTTGTTATGCTCGTGGAGATAAGGCCTGTGGTGTTTGTGATTCGTGCGCTCTAAGGCTTAGAGGCTTTCAAAAAGCCGGAATTGAAGATCCAATTGAATACGATCAAAGACCAAACTATCTTTCTTAAGATAACAAATAAATAAAAAGCTCCCTTATAGGGAGCTATCTTAATTTTTCTGCTCTTTTAACATCAAATTTTTCAACATTTTCATCAAAGAATGCTAAGAAGTGCTTAACATGCTCAGTTTCCATATGGGCCTTCCAGTGTGCCTCTGTTTCCCATATTTCATACAACCAAAAACTCGACGGATCTTCTTCTTCCTGATGTGGGTCGAATTTGGTACATCCAACTTCTTTATAAGTTTCTTCTACTAGTTTTAATAATTCAGTTTTAATCAATTCTGTTTTTTCAGGCTTGGCCTTAATATTAACGATAAGAACTAGCATAAAGTACTCCCTATTAAAAAGTTGTAAGAAAAGGCCCTAGCATGGGGCCACTTCTATTATTAATTTTTAAATTAGTTATTCAGCAGCAGTTTCTGTTTCTTCTTCAACAGCTGGTGCTTCTACTTTTGCAACTGGAGCAGTTATAAGTCCTGCATCAGTTAAAATTTTAACTTTTTCTTCTTTGTTAACGAACTTACCGTTTGCATCTTTAACAGCAAAACGACCAGATCTCTTTTTAACGATAGTGTACTCACCAGATTTTTTAACAACTTCCATGACTTCTCCTATAGTAATTCTTTGCGTTTATTATCTTTTAAGTGTTGAACAATTTCTTTTACTCGTTGTGAGTCATCTTTTGGCACTATCATTACGGCCTTATCATTAGAAACGACAACAAGATCTTGAACATTAATTAAAGAAACATGCTTATCAGGAGCATAAATTATATTCCCAGTCGCATCCTTTAAAAAAGTTCCATTACTATCAATTATAGTGTTTCCTTCCACACGGTCAACCACTTGTTCAAGTGCCTCCCATGAACCAAGATCATTCCAATCAAACTCAGCTTTAACTAAACTGATGCGACTTGATTTCTCCATAATAGCGTAGTCAATCGAGTCCTTTGGTATCTTATTATAAACTTCTTCAAGCTTGGCCTCGTCGTCAAGACTAGCCTTCAATTCTTCATAGAAAGAAAACATTTCCGCTGAATGGGCCGCAAACTCTTCTTTAAAAACACCAAGTGGCGCCATAAACATCCCGGCGTTCCAAACATATCTCCCTGTTGATAGGTATTCCTTGGCCTTCTCAAAATTTGGCTTTTCAACAAATTCATCAACCTTGAATCCATCACCAACGGCCTCACTTGTTTTGATATAACCATAACCAGTGTGTGGGAAGTGAGGAGGAATCCCAATCGTTGTAATCGTTTGCGTATCACTTGAAAGCTTTACGGCCTTCTCAAAGCTCGCCTTAAAGCCAGACTTATTTAAAATGACATGATCTGAAGGCATTACAGCGATAATATCATCCGAATTTGCGCCAGCGGCCTCTATGGCAGCAAGAGATAGAAGAATACAAGGTGCCGTATTTCGACCAGCAGGTTCATAAATAATATGTTCTTCAAGAATTTGATCTTTAGAGCAAGAAATAGCTAACTCAGATTGATCACGAGTAGTAATGATAAATCGATTCTTTAAGTCTACACTTTTTTCAAAACGATCAAGTGTTTGACCTAGTAGAGTTTCATTTCCAACAAGAGATAGATACTGCTTTGGTTTTGATTCTGTCGACTCTGGCCATAGGCGTGTTCCCTTCCCACCGGCCATAATAAGTGTGTAAATATTCATAAAAAATGCCCTTAAATAGTATAAGGGCATCGTATCATAAAAAATGTAAATGTTCTAAATGGTCAATTAATCGAATTTTGTAAAGAAATAATCACGCCCTGCAAAAAGAGATGGATGCTTCTTAACATATTGCTTCGCTTCAATACTTCTTTCAAATGCTCCAAGACTAACACGGAAACGATTACCTTTTCCAGGCACATCCTTTTCATTAACGATTGGACTAAAGCCTAAAACTCTAAAACCTTCTGCAAATTCCTTAGCATCATCAATTGACTCAAATGAGCCGACAACAATAGTGTATTTACCAGTATACTCATCAGTTTTTGAAACCGATTCCTCAATACTACTACTCTCGACTACTTGCTGCTGAACAGGTTCTGTAGCTCTTTCTTCAACAACTTCATTTACTGGTGCATCTTGAATACCAACATCATTGAAGTCTTTATTCTCATTTGAAAACTCATTAACCATCTTTTGCTTTAATGACTCTTCAATTCTCTTATTTAATTCTTCTTTTGAAACTTTCTTTGTCTCTTTGTCTTGAACTATTTCTTTAACCTTCTCCTCTTCAGGAGATGTTAGCTCAATCTTTTGCTTCTCATCCATTGGCTCAACAATAGCTTTTTCCTCTTTATTACTTAGTCCGGCCTTTTCAAAAGCATAATTAGATCCTATCTTAAGGCCAAAAAAGAATGAAGTGATTGCAACCAGGATGACAAAGATGACAACCAATAGGATTTCTTTTTTCTCAAATACGTAGAAGTTACTTTTATCGTTCATAAGGATATTTTAATCTCTCCACAATTATTAGCAACTTGCTGAAAATACTAGGAAAAATAATCCTTTATTTCATAATTGAAATATATCCCGACATTGAGGCTCAGGATAAAGACTCTCCTAACTTTCTATTTTATAACCCGTAAAGTTTTATGAACTTTGCCAAATGGGAGAAAGAAAATGAAAAAGATTTTAAAGAATAATAAAGGACAAGGTGTTATGGAATATATGATTATCACAAGCCTTGTCGGTATCATTTGTATTACTGCTGTAAAAACCCTTGGAACAAGAGTTCAAAAAAGACTAGAGGATGCATCTGATAAGATTACAAAGAGTATCAAAGTAAATTAATACACAAATATGAAAATACTTTCTTACACTCTATCTATAACTCTAATTGTCTTTGTCTTCCTCACAAGCTCAGCTGTTAGCGAAAAGTATCGTTGTAAAAATAGTATTGTCTTTCAAGCTTATGTGCACTCTTTAATAAAATCACATAATAATAAAAAATCATCAAAAACATTCTCTTGTAAAAGCCTCCTCTCACTTGAGAGGTGGTTTGATTCAAAAACACGGATTAAGTTTGTAAAAAATAAAAATGGAAAATACCTGAAGTATCGAAAAGAGAAGCATCACTTAGGATTTTCAAATGGCCTTAGATGAAAGAGGTAGTACTTCCCTAATAGCGGTCTTATTTTTTATGGCATTCATTGCCATTATCTTTTCAAATATGGCCCGCTCCTACGAAGAGCTCCAAATTATAAAGTATTACAATAAATCTTATATCTGCTCAAAGAAAGCAATTGTTGAGTACAAGTCCTTCTACAAAAAAATTTCTTATATTAATGTCGGCCTAAAAAGCCTTTTTTACGCTCAATTCTTTCCTTTAGCAGCGTGGCTAAAACCATTTATGAAGTATGGGGCCAAAGGACTTATGTATCTACAAAGTGCGCTTCGCTACTTTCTACGCTACAAGCTCTTAACAATAGCGGAGTGTGATGCAACTAATATACTAGGACTTCTTAAAACGGATCCGTTAGGAAAGAAAATATGGAAAATCAAAAGAAGGCTCGATACTTCAGCTGTCTTTGAAAAAAAATGGAAGGCCTTTATGCCCTTTCACTATACCGGGAGTAACCTATCAGAAAATCACTCATTCGTTATTACCTTAAAGTTCAAACTCGAAGAGGGAAAAATCTTAGACGATTTCACTCTCAACTCAAAGCACATGGCACCCAAGGGCATTCAACAATTGAAGGACTACTATGGACTTCAATTTTTGTAAGTACATTAATTCTTATGATTAACCTGGAGATTAAAATTGAAAATTCTAAACAACGAGAAATCCAAAACTTCATCAAAACCTGGAACTCAATCAAATAGCAACTCCCCTTCCTCACCACTTCTCTTTAATAAAGAGAAGGAAGAAAAGATGAAGAAGGCCCTCTATCTTAGGTTCTGGGTTGCATTGGTTCTTACTAATATCTTCACATATATCCTTTCAATTCCTTCACCACAGGCACTTCCGAAAGAGCACATTACAGTGGCAAAAGATGAGAGGCTTCTTAAGCTTAAAATAAATGAAATGACCAATCTTGTGGGAAGTGAAGAGTATGTGTCTTTATATGCAGGCCCTACACACATCACAAATAAGGCCAAGATCGTGAAAAAACTAAACGAAGAAGAAGTCCCTATTTATCTCGTAAAAATTTCCATTTCAGATTTGAATAGAATTGCTCCTTACAAGACTTTAGAGCTAGATTCCTATCCAGTTACAGATCTACCTAAATCCAGAGGAGGAGCTTATGAAATTGAAATTTAGCCTTATTACTATCCTATTATGTACAAGCATTCATGCACGAGAGGTCATTGTTTATACATACGACTCTGATAAAAACCACATGTTTGAAGTACTTAGCGAGTTAATGGCAAAGAATGGAATCAAGAAAGAAGATTTTCGATTTATAAAGAAAAAGAACCCATGTGAAGATATCTATAAAAGCGCCCTACTTCACATATGCTTTAGAGGTGAAGAAGCCGAGCCTTTAGTTGTTAGACAAGATAAGCGAGTGCTTCAAAACACATTTGGGCAATAAAAAAGGGCCAACGTCTTGGCCCTCTTTATATATCTGAAAAATAATTAAATATTAATCTAGATGAATTTTAAACTTAGGAGTAGTTCCCTTGTTTCTGTTATGCGCTTTTCTTTTAGCACCCATTTTTGTTTTTTTAGCATTACGCTTGTTTCTTGTAATACGAGTTCTTGATACCATGATAAATCTCCTCAATATATTTAAATCTAAATTAAAAACAGTTTTCGAGTATAGCTTTTTACTAAGTTTCCTGCCTTTTGTCAAAGTCATTAGCTTAATATGTATCGTAAATTTCAATATTTACGCAACTGGCTCAAATCAAATTACTCTGGCCATTGGCCAAGTTACTGAAATTTCATTATCAGGGATATCAAACTTCAGTATTTCCAATAAAGAAGTTTTATCGAGCAAAGCAATTCAAGCTCAGAACAAACTCTTTATTAAAGGAAAAATGCAGGGCCAATCGATTGTTACACTTTGGACCAGTTCAGGCAAGAAGAAGATACATGAAGTTTATGTCCTCTCAAAATCAGGTCAATTTAAAGTACTTGAAGTGTTAAACAACTTACGTCACTTTGGTATTAATGGAGAAGTTAAAGGCGATAAACTAATCATCTCCCAAGATATAACGACACTTGATCAGTACCTAGTTCTTAGGCCACTTCTCAATAAGAATAAAAGTATTATCTTTAAGGGCGAACTTAAAGAGAAAGTCGCAAAGAAAATTATTAGCGAAATTCATCACAGTTTTTTTCAAAATTACTACGATGATATTCGCTGTGAAAAATCAAAAATTGATATCCACTGCTTTACTAACGAAGAGATCTTAAAGGATAAGAAGTTCTTAGCGCCACTACAAAGTAAGCTTATGGTTAAGTTCTTTCTCTCTCAAAGGTTTGAAAATCTGGTCAACCATAAACTCGAAATGAGAATTATACAAATTGAAAGAATGGATGGAAAAGAGATTAATTTTGGTCTTGATCAAGTCGACGTCGGTCTTTCTGACTTACTCGATGAGGGGGCATCAGCACTCGCCAAAAGTCAGAGTATTGTTTTTAGAAATACTGATTATAATGTATCGACACTAGCAACTCAAAAAATCCTTTTACGTACAAATAACAAATCAACAGTACAAATGGGTTCCGATATCCCCTTTACAACTACAACAAACAACAACGGCAATAATACTCAATGGCGATTTGCTGGACTAAAAATTGAGATGCTTCTTGAAAAAGTAAATAACAGATACAAAGTAAAATATAGCACAAAGCTAACGAGACCGATGGGACAGACAAATGGTGATACCTATATAAACGGGAGTGCACAAGAGTCAAGTTTTCTAATCGAAAAAGGTATTCCTATCCAAATGTTTGAAATCGATTTAACAACTGATGACAATACCGGCAGAAGACTTCCCATTTTTGGTCAGATCCCCATTCTTGGAAAGTTATTTTCATCATCTGCTAAATTTAAAACGTACAAAAGAATTATTGCTATCGCAAAATTAAAATAGGAAAGATATATGTCACAAATTAATCATTACTTCTTCAATGAATTTAAAACTCTTCTAACAGAAAAGTCGAAAAAGACTATTCATTTAAATTTTGAGGAAATTATTCAAGAGACATTAGAAAGAAATAATTTACAAGACAATGACATTTCAAATTTAGAAGAGATTAAAGATTGGTTTAATAAGGTTTATCATCAAAGTTATATTGACGACCTTATAAAACTATATGAAGCAAATGAGTTCATTATTCACTCACCTAGTGATATCGAAGTTCACAAACAAGATAATCTAAATCTTAAAGTTGAATTTCTAAGTAATGAAGATTTTGTTCTAAGCCTTGTGTTTCTAACACAAAAGCTTAGTGTCGACTGGAACTTTAATTCACCATTTGCATCATTTAAAAATACACGAGTAATTGGTGGCACTGAAGTTGATCTTCGTGTCAGCCTTACACACCCATGTCTTTCGCCTAAGTCACAAGCAAAAGCATTTCTGCGAGTTCACTCAAAAGAGGTTTTTAAAATTTCAAACTTCACAACAGATATAAATGCACAAAAGCTAATGAATCAACTTATTGAAGACCACAAGAATATTGTCATTGCTGGTTCCACGGCCAGTGGTAAAACAAGTTTTCTAAGGGTTTGCAAATCATTGTGCCAAGAAGGCGAACATCATGTCATCATAGAAGATGTTGCAGAAATAGATGGTGATATCTCTCACTCAACCCACCTCTTATCACACCCAAGCGAAGGAAAAAGTCTAAAGGATTATTGTAGCTATGCCCTAAGGATGTCTCCCAAGAGAATCATTCTAGGTGAAATTAGATCGAGTGAAGTTATTCCATTCTTACTCGCCATGAATACTGGACACAAAGGAATGATGAGTACAATTCACGCCAATAGTGCAAAGGATACACTCCTGAGATTAACAACGTTGTTTTCAATTTTCTCAGAAAGCAAGAATGGAATAGACTTCGATCAAATTCTTAGGCTTATTTGTCAAAGTGTTGATCATGTTGTTTTTATTGAAAATAAAGAAATAAAGGAGATTATCGAAGTTCACGGAAGTGAAGCAGATCGTCCAATTTATTCGACACTTTATTTATTAACTAAGAAAATAACTGATCACCAAAAAGGTCTATCCACTCACGAAGATCTTGGCGATCAACTTCTAGCGTAAAGTAATCGTCATTATTCTCGTCTAATAGGAAAGTCTTATCGAGTAAGCTGGCCTCTTCAAGAGCAAGCCCGAAAACAGTGATAAAGTTTCGAGAGGCTTCATCTACTTCAGTAGAAATTGCACAGAAGTGATCTTCCTTGGCATCACTAATACAGCTACCTGCCTCGTTTGGATAAAATACACTCTTTACGATAAGCGGAAGATTAGCTTCAATCAAAGGATTCATCGTTCTGTGAAAAAGTATCTTCGCTCCTTTATTAGTTAGGAGCTTTGTTTGGCGATAACTAAGGTTATGAATGAGCGGAGCATTACTGAGAACCTTAGGGTCATGTCCATAAACCCCTTTTACATCCTTCCAAATCACAAGTTCTTGTACATCATCTAGTGCCCAAGCAAAGATTGCAGCAGAGTAATCAGATCCTTCACGGCCAAGAGTTGACGTCTGGCCATCAGTTGTTCGTGCAACAAATCCTTGAGTAATGATTAGAGCATGCTTATTTAACTCTTTGCAATTTGCCTTCGTGTTCTTAAAGAGAACCTTGGCCTCGTTAAAGTTTCGATTTGTGACAATATAATCACGAGCATCAGCATGAAAGATCTCTCTTCCCTGTTGTTCAAGATAGCTTGCAAGAATCGAGGTAGAGATTCTTTCTCCTATACTGTAGATAGAGTCAAGTGTGGCACTTGATTTGGGAAGTGCAAGATAACCTATTAATTCTTTTTTAAAGCTAGAGAGATCAACGGAAAGCTCTAGTTCGTCAACGATTACTCTATGCTTTTGAAAAAAAGCTTCAACTAATGAAGCGGGGTTTTCATTAAAATAAATTGATTCTAGTTCGTTAGTTGAATTATAGGTCGCAGATAGTACAACGAGTGCATCATTTGGACATACTAGGATTAAGTCTGCAATCTGCTTAATGGCAGCAGCACTTTTAATAGAGCTGCCACCAAATTTATATACACTTCTCAAGTTTCTAGTCTCTTGTTAACTTCTTGTATGTATAACGTTTAGGATTAAGAGCGGCATCACCAAGACGCTTTCTCTTATCTTCTTCATATTCATCAAAGTTACCTTCAAACCACACAACTTTACCATCACCTTCAAAGGCAAGGATATGCGTAGCAAGACGATCTAAGAAGAAACGGTCGTGGGAAATAATAACGGCACAACCAGCATAATCAACGAGGGCCTTTTCAAGGGCCTGTAGCGTATTTACATCAAGGTCGTTTGTCGGCTCATCTAAAAGGAGAACATTCCCACCTTCTTTAAGAACCTTTGCAAGGTGAACACGGTTTCTCTCACCACCTGAAAGCTCAGAAACTTTCTTCTTCTGGTCTTCACCAGAGAAGTTGAATTTAGCGATATAGGCACGAGAGTTTACTTCTTGCCCACCAACATTGATGAACTCAGTTCCATCGGCAACAACATCATATATTGTCTTATCTGGATCCAGATCACGTCCTTGATCAACGTAGGCAAGTTTAACAGTATCACCCACATCAAAAGTTCCTGAAGTTGGCTGCTCTTGACCAGTAATCATTTTAAATAATGTTGTCTTACCAGCACCGTTTGGACCGATAATACCAACGATCCCACCAGGAGGTAGAGAGAATTCTAAGTTCTCATAAAGTAATTTATCATCAAATGCTTTTGAAACACCATGTGCTTCGATTACCTTATTACCAAGACGAGGTCCTGCAGGAATGAAAAGATCATTCGTTTCATTTCTCTTCTCACTTGAGATCTTTGCTCTTTCCTCATAATTTTTGATACGAGCTTTTGACTTCGCCTGACGAGCCTTAGGGTTGGAGCGAATCCACTCAAGCTCTTCATTCATGGCCTTTTGTCGCTTTGACTCAGTCTTTTCTTCTTGAGCTAAACGCTTTGCTTTTGTTTCTAGCCAACCAGTGTAATTTCCTTCAAAAGGAATTCCTTGTCCACGGTCAAGTTCTAGAATCCATCCTGCAACATTATCTAGGAAATAGCGGTCGTGTGTTACAGCAATTACCGTTCCCTTATATTGTTGTAGGTGTCTTTCTAACCACCATACAGTCTCTGCATCAAGGTGGTTTGTCGGCTCATCTAGTAATAGAATATCTGGTTTTTGAAGAAGTAAACGACATAGTGCTACCCTTCTCTTTTCCCCACCTGAAAGGTTTCCACACTTAGCTTCTGATGGAGGACAATTTAAAGCTTCCATTGCAAGGTCAAGTTGATTATCAAGCGTCCAAGCATCAGCTGCATCAAGTTTATCTTGAAGCTTGGCCTGCTTATCTAATAAGTCATTCATTTCGTCATCTGACATAGGTTCTGCAAATTTTGCAGAAATCTCATCAAATTTTGCAAGAAGATCAACTGTCTCTTGGCAACCCTGTTGCACGACTTCTCTAACAGTTAACTCTGGATCTAGTTTTGGCTCCTGCTCAAGGTATCCAACTGAATAGTTCTTTGCTAAGTGAGTTTCACCTAAGTGGTCTTGATCGAGCCCTGCCATAATCTTTAGAAGTGTTGACTTACCAGCACCGTTAAGACCTAGGACACCGATCTTAGCTCCATAGAAATAAGAAAGTGAGATATTTTTTAGAACGTGCTTTTGTTTATAAACTTTTCCAACACGATTCATTGAATAAATAATTTGCTTATCATTTTGATAGGCCATCAGCTGACTCCATTTGTTTTTTTATTACCCAAATAAAGTACCTACAAAACGATAGAATATCAATTATAACTGCTCATAAGCTTAAAGATTTAAATGACTTATTAAGCGGAAAAAGTTTGCGACATAAGGCACAAAGAAGAAGATCACAAGCCACGCAAATTTGAATATCTTTAATCGTTGTAAAAATACTTCATTTTCACTTCGGTAATCATCCCACAAGTTAATTTCAATTGACTCAAGGTCTTCACAAATATCTGCTCCCTGATGCTTTTTCATCTCAATGAGGGCCGAGAGTCTTCGAAATAAATCCTTTGCCAAGTTTTGGTTCATCTCAACAATTGAGTTGATTGATGAACGGTGGATAAGTTGATTGATGGGAGTCCCAACGTCGTACATTAGCTTAAAGACAAGGTAGGAGTTTAAGATCTTACTTATTGGTGCGAGGAATTTATGTTTTAGTTTTTTGATCAACAAAATGAAGCTAATTACACCAATCATATTATAGAGGAAGGCCAAGGCCAGAAAGAAGTAATCAGTCTTTAGCCCAAGTATATTAGTTGCAAAAATATTGAGAGCAAATGTAAGTCCCATGGCCATAAGAAACTGAAATAGGGTTTCATTGATCGTTCCTGAGACCTTTTTCTCTATTTGTAAATCATTTGAAAGAGCATGGCGCATTTTTGCAAGCGTACGACTTGTTGCAGCGCCAAATTCTTTTGCAATCTGAGCAATTTCACAAACTAGTGAGTCATAGAATTTATATTTTGAAAGTTGTGATAAATCTCCCATCAGATTAAGCTGGGATACTTCAATTAATAAGTCCTTACCTCTTTGGTACTCTGAACGCATTTGAAATTTCAATAAGTTAAACCTTTCAATTATTCTTTCAGCAGGGATGAAAAGAGCGATAAGTGAGATGGATATAAAAGATAAAATTGCCAAAATAGACCTCCTATCTTGACGTAACGCTATGTATCTGAAATAACAATATTCCATGGAAAATAAAGAAGAGTTATTTCACATTCGAAATGAAAAGCATGCTATCAAACAGCAATCAGAAGATATTAATCATCCTGACTTCTATCTCAATGATGAGCTGCTAGAAGAGCTACAACTCTTTTGCCAAAATTTTGATCCATACCGTGATATGGACCTTGAAACGAAATTTCGCTTACAAGAATTTGGCGTTCTTGAACTCTCAAATCCTTTTGAGATTACAAATAAACTTCTTCTCTTGCTAGAGAACAACCTTCAGTATCGTATTAAGATAGAAAAAGAAAAGTAACAATGAACAAGAAAACCGCAGGTCGTCCACGCATTCGCACACCTAGGGTAGAACTACACCCTGCTAGTGTTAAATATATTTTCAAAGGCCATCCTTGGATTACAAAAGATAAGTATTCTCTAAAGTTTCCAAAAGGATCTCCTTTTATTACAGCTAAGCTTGATGAAGTTAAGAACGATGATGCGAAATTTGTTGTAATGCTTAATGATCCTACTCACGATAGTGTTCTTGCTAGAATTTGGAGGATTGGTGAAGGCTCTTCACACCTAGGGCCAAAAGAGTTTTACTTTGAATTACGTGAGCGTATGCAAGCAAGTTTTGAGGCCCGTGGAAATATCGACAACCGAGAAAACTACTACCTAGCTTTTGGTGAGTCGGATTACTTACCAGGATTATTTATTATACGTTTGAAGGATAGAATCTTAATTCAATTTTATGCAAACTTTTGGAACCACTTTGAAAGTGATGTTCTAAAAATTGTCAAAGACTTCTACCCTAAAGATACGATTTGGGTTCAAAAAAGAAACCTTAAGCGCAAGAAAGAATTCTATTGTGCTACTAATAAACAATTAAAAGAAGATAATTTCATTATAGAAGAGTTTGGCGTTAAGTATCAGATAAAGCTTAATCAATTCTATGATATTGGTATATACACTGACATGGCCGCCATTAGAGACCGTGTAAAAGACAACTTTGATGAAAAAAGTGTTTTAAACCTTTATAGCTATACTGGAGCTTACTCTCTCTTTGCCCTTAAGCAAGGCGCTACAAACGTAACAAGTGTAGATCTTTCACAAAAGTACCTTGATTGGTTACAGGAAAATTTAGTGCTTAATGAAATGAGTGAGGATCATGAGTCACTTTGTATGCCGACAATTAAAGCACTTGAAAAGTTCAAATCAGAAGGTCGTAAGTTTGATTTAATTATTTGTGACCCTCCAAGTGCATCAAGTGATGGAAAGAAAGTTTCCAAAGCTATTGATGCGTATAAAGATATGATTCCTCTATTTGATATGATTCTAAATAAGGGTGGAAAGGCACATATCTTTTTAAATACTCATTCAATTACAAGAAAGAAGTTTGAAAATAAAATCAAAGAATATATTGGCAACCGTAAGATTAGTATCACAGGATCTCTAAAACTTACTGGTGATTGTCCATCTCTCAAGGGCTTTATTGAAGGCGACTACCTTAAGGGATTAACACTTTTAAAGAAATAAAGGATAAGAGTAGATGACAAGTAACCTAGCGATAATCGTTCCCCTATTTATTGGTTGTATTGGGATTCTTCAGGGTGCCCTCAATCGATTAATGACAAATGATATTGGCCTTACATGGATGGCCCTTCTTGGAAATTTTGTTACTCTTGTTGTATGTACTGGCTTCTTCTTTTTCGTTAAGCACAACCCTGAACTCTTTCCTGAGTTTGTTCGCTTAAAAGAGTTCCAATTTAAGTGGTGGTATGTCATCCCTGGCTTCTTTGGATTCTTATTCGTTGTTGGACTGCCTCTTGGAATCTATGAGCTTGGTGCCGTTAAAACAACAGTAGGCCTAATTGCGGCCCAAATGGTGACAAGTGTCCTATGGGATATATTTGTTGAAAATATCTCGTTAACTGTGCCAAAGGGACTTGGAATTCTTATGGCAATTGGCTCTGTTCTATTAATCACACTGTTTTAACAGTTACTTATAAATAGCGTTAATACACTTTAATTTTATAGTCTGACACAGATAATTCCTATGCTATAAAGTAGAAATGCTTTTAATGTATTTTCGTCTATTCACAGCAGGATTATTCTTAGTTATTGGAACTTTAATCTGGATTCCAATCTGTATGTTGCGTCCGGCGAATCGAGGAAATACTTATCTTATCGCCAACTATTACTCGTGGCTAACTCGTTTATTTTTACATCTTAAAATTGATGCAAGGGTAAAGAAAGACCACAAAGACGTTAGAAATTCAGTAATTATTTCTAACCATCAATCCAACCTCGATATCTTCTTTGTTGGGCCGGCACTACCAAGACGAACAGTTTCATTAGGAAAACAGTCTCTAGTATGGATTCCTATCTTTGGCCAAATGTATTACTTGGCAGGCAATATTTTAATTAATCGTACCAACCGAAAGAAGGCCTGGAGAGCGATGGCGGAGGTGGCCCGTACAATTAAAGAAGATAATTGTAATGTATGGATTATGCCAGAAGGAACTCGCTCTAAAGGACGTGGACTTCTACCATTTAAAAAGGGCCCATTTGTTGTTGCCATCCAAGGACAGCTCCCAATTTATCCTGTCGTATTTTCTGAATATGAAAAGTCATTTGACCTAAGAAAACTTAAGCCTGGAAAAGTTATCATTGAAGCTCTTGAGCCGATTTCAACTGAGGGATTGACGATGGATGATATTGGGGATCTCATGTACAAGACTCGTGAAAGAATGCTTGCCCATATTAATAAACTTGCTGAAGAACTATCTTAACCTTTATTCGTATTAGAAGATATTTACTCTTGTCATGTAATCAACTTTTCTAGCGTCTGCTCTTCTTAGTGGCCCTTGCGTACCTGGCGCAGTTGTTCTTCTTCCATCATTTATAGCAGCATTACTTGTTGGACACTCCATTCCTAGGCCGCAAAGATCTTTTCTATTTAAGAAAAGCGCCGCCTCAATAAAGCTATATTTTTTACCATTATAGATAATCTCTAAATCTTCAATCTTACCTGTTTTATTAGGAAGGATAACGAAATCACCCTTTTCTAGAATATCAAATAGGAACTCCTTGTACTGTGCATATTCTTTTGTAATTTTAAAAAGAACATCATTATAATCTCTACTATTTGGATCTTTTGAATAAGCACTTACAGTATCACCGAAAACTCTAATTGATCTAATATCTTGATCACCATAGTACTTAGTTCTAATTTTTAAATCACCAGAAGTTGCAAAGATTTGCTGGTAAGCAAATGAGTTAAGTGCAACAAATAGAACTAAAATTGATTTGATAAGTGTTTTCATATTTTCCCCTCTATACCTATAGAGATGCACTTTGTGTGCCAATTATCTAATGTATTTCTGGGGAGTTAGCTCGTATATATCTTAAACAGTGTCTATTTGGGGAACATTTTGGGGTATTCTGCGCTGAGGAAACATCAAATAGCTGAAGCTATTTGAGTATAACGCAGCCCTTCCCATTGCTCCAGAGACAACAAAGCCTGCATAAATGCAGGCTTGTTGAATATAATTTTCTAGCTAAAGTATTAGTGAGCTAGCACCACATCATATCTTGCTTACGCAAGATACTGCGGATGCTTATTTAACAATGCGCTCACGCCATTTTTTAATATCTGGCGCAAGGTAGTCGTACTTCATCTCATCAAGAGTATATTGAGAGAATTCATAGTCTGTCGTGTGAGTTAGACACTCAGTTGGACAAACAGTAGTACAAAGACCACAGTAACAACAAAGGGCAGTATCAATCGTATATTGCATAAGATCTAACTTGATTGGTGTTCCACTCTTTGTTTTAAGAGCTGGAGCATCTTTCTCACGTCTTACTGCTGTAATGTAGATACAATCAACTGGACAAGCAGTTGAACACTGATAACAAGAAATACAGTTTTCTACGTCATTAAATAGACGTGAACGAGAGTTAGCTGGTAGCTCTTCTCTTACTTCTGGATATTCAATTGTTACAGGCTTTACACCATATACATACTTAAAAGTAATCCCTAGACCTTTAGTAACTGTTCTAATTCCAGTCCAGATATTCTTAAACCATTTTCCTAATGTTAGTTGCTCACCTGTTTGGTAAGTTGCTTGAGTGCTCATCGGTCAACCTCTCCTAGTACAATATCAATACTTCCGATCGTAGCAACGAAGTCTGCGATCATTTGACCTTTTCCAAGCTCAGGTAGCATTGAAGTGTGTGTAAAACATGAAGACTTAACTTTAACTCGGTAAGGAGTTTTCCCACCATCTGAAACGATGTGGTAACCAAGTTCTCCACGTGGACACTCAGTTTTTGTATAAATTTCACCTTTTGGAAGCTTAATGATTTTTGGAACTTTCCCCATAACAGGTCCGGCCTCAATTCCATCAAGAGCTTGACGAAGGATTTTAATTGATTCAAAAATTTCAAATACACGTACATAGTAACGATCCCAACAGTCACCAACAGTTCCCATTTCACCTTTACCAGTAACAACATCAAAATCAAATTTTTCGTATAGTCCGTATGGCTTCTTCTTACGAAGATCCCATTCTACACCTGAACCTCTAAGAACAGCACCAGTTGCACCATATTCATAGGCCATTTCAGGAGTAACAATACCAACATTAGCAGTTCTGTTACGGAAGATTGCATTCATACCAACGAGGTCGTGGTACTTCTTCATATTTTCTTCCATCTTAGTACAGAAAGTATCAATACGACGAAGTTGATCATCGTTAATATCATTCCATACACCACCAATCCAAATATAATTATAAAGAAGACGTGCCCCAGAAAGCTCTTCAAAGATTCTTAGGATTTCTTCTCTATCTTGGAATGCATATAAGAAAGGAGTAAAAGCACCAAGGTCAATTGCATATGTACCAAAGTACATTAAGTGTGATGCAATCCTTTGTAGCTCAGCTACAATAACTCTGATGTACTCTGCTCTTTCAGGAACTTCGGTTCCAAGCATCTTTTCAACACCGTGAACATATCCCCATTCCATTCCCATGGCACCTAGGTAGTCCATACGATCAGTGAAAGGAATAATTCCACGATAGTCTAGATTCTCGCTGTGCTTTTCCATACAACGGTGTAAGTAACCAAGGTATGGTGTCGCTTCAACAACGATTTCAGAATCTGTTTTAATCTCAACACGTAAAACCCCGTGAGTGGCAGGGTGCTGAGGCCCCATATTTACTGTCAGTAGATCAGTATGTAAGGCTTCTTGTTCTTGTTTTAATGTATTATCTTCCATTAAAAATATCCTTAAAATTAATTATTTAGCTTCTTCCATCTTCTTATTTAGAGCGGCCTCTAAATCAGCAGAAATCTTTCCATCCCATGAACCAGTGATTTTCTTTGGTTCTGCAGCTTCAACTCTCGCCTTAGCAAAGAACTCGTGATCTGCGATATTCATTTTATGTTCAGGATTAACTTCGAAACCGTGCCAAGCTTTTTGAACTTCGTAATCTTTACGAAGTGGGAAACCTTCCCAATCTTCCGGGCAAAGAATTCTTCTATGATCAGGGTGTCCAACAAATTCAACACCATTCATATCGTAAACTTCTCTTTCTAAGAAGTTAGCAGATTTCCAAACGTCACATACAGAATCAATCTTAGGAACATCATCTTTATTTGTTTTTGGAAGCTTAACTTTAATTATTACATCATCAGAATTTGTAATGAATGAAGCTAGCATATAGTTGACTTCAATTTCACTATCGTAATCAACACCAGATACAACTTGAAGTACGTTGAACTGATATTCAGAACTATCTCTAAGCGCATAGCAAACGTCTTTAATTTTTGAAGCATCAACTAAGATTGGCTTATCACCCGCTTCATTCTCAATTAAAGAGGCATTTGCACCACTAACTTTATCATTAATAAAAGTTACTAATTCATTAAGCATGCTTCACCCACTTATCTTTAAGAAGCCTTTCGTTGGCAACTTTCTTTTGAAGTGTCATTAAACCTTCGATTAGGGCCTCTGGTCTTGGAGGACAACCTGGAACGTAGACGTCAACAGGAACTATCTCATCAACACCCTTTAAAACGTGATAACCGTGTTGCCAGTAAGGCCCACCTTTGTTAGCACATGACCCCATCGAAATAACATATTTCGGCTCGGCCATTTGTTCATAGAGAGTCTTAATTCTTGGGGCCATTTTAAGAGTTACAGTACCTGCAACAATCATTAAGTCCGCACGTCTTGGTGTCGCCATGAAAGCACCACAACCGAATCGTTCTAAGTCATACTTAGCACCACCAGTTGCCATCATTTCAATAGCACAACAAGCTAGACCAAATGTCATTGGCCACAGAGAGTTCTTTCTTCCCCAGTTAAGGAAGTCATCAAGTTTTAATAAAACAACACTATCTTGCATTGCCAGCAATCCTTTTTATAGATGTATAAAATTATGAAATTCTTAGCTTATAAATTACCAATGCTTAGCTTTGTAGTCAATTAAAGCCGAGGAAAAAAGATAGATTTTTGTGCGGAAACCTTGGTGCATAGAGACATTATTGAGTTCAGTCGTCAATAAAATTTAGTCTAAATATGAACGACATCTAGCATTAAATTTAGATTCTACCTGAGCTACTTTCTTATTTGTACTTGCAATGGAGCGGCTTTGACTCTCTTTTAGGTAGGTCATACGCTTAAGATCATTTTGACATACCTTAGTCATGATCGTTTCAAACTCCTCAATAACAGCTACTGGGTACGGCTTAGACCAGGCAGAAGAGATGAGGCTAGAGTCTTCGCTCGAGCTATGCTCAACTATTTCATGAGAGATACCTAATTTGTTTACCGCATGCTTAAACTGATCATAATGTACACCTAGCTTATAAAATTCCTTTAATGCAAGCTCCCTTGAGAACTCCTCTCCATTTAAAATATTTAAGCACTGCGGAGAGATTGATTTTAGGCCATATATTTCACGTCCAATCCGACATTCAACTAAAAAAGCATCAACTTCACCGCCCTTGCCCTGAATCGTATCACTCAAGAAAGTAGAAATAGAGAAGTCACTTAAATAAGGATTAAATGGCTTCTTATAGATATAGTGAGTTAACTCATGAATTAGATCTAGTACCGCATTCTTTGTTGAATGAGACTTATCAATATAAACCTTAGACCTTGTTTCAAAGCGCACACTTTCGGGAGAACTTGGATTAAACTTTCTCACAAGGGTCGTATCCGTTACTGAAGCATCACCACTATCAATAACATCTTCAAGACGCTTGCGATCCTTAGCGGCCCTTAAGCGTGCTTTATCAATTAACTGAATCCCAAGCTTTGAGGTTGAGACGATTTCAATTAATTGTTCAATGCTACCCTCTTGAGTCGAGCTCAGCTTGCGCCAATTTCCACCATACTTGTCAGTAGCCGAGTGAATTACTCCACCACGTTGTCCCCAGCTGCTCGCATTTACATTAAATGCCACAAGGCAAATAATTAATATTGATAGAGTAAATGTAGGTAGCTGACGTCGAAAATGCATTAACTTAAAGTCGACATCTGGGCAAAATTCTTGAGTAAAATTTGAGGAGAATTTCAAAAGGGCAAAATTAATTTCTATAACTTAATGCGTTTTGCACTTAAAGAACAAACGCATTAGAATGGAGCTGTTCAAAAAACAATATAAGAATCTAGAATTAAGGAGAAAAGAATGGAACATAAACTTCCAGAACTACCATGGGCAAAGGATGCTCTAGCACCTCATATCTCAGCTGAAACAATTGAGTACCACTACGGAAAGCACCACAATGCATACGTAACAAAGCTAAACGCTGCGATTCCAGGTACAGAATTCGAAAATATGACTCTTGAAGAAATCATCATGAAGTCAACTGGTGGCCTATTCAACAATGCTGCTCAAGTATGGAATCACACTTTTTACTGGAACTGTCTTGCTCCAAACGCAGGTGGTGAGGCAACTGGTGCAGTAGCTGACGCTATTAATGCAAAATGGGGATCATTTGATAAGTTCAAAGAAGAATTCTCTAATTCAGCAGCAACTAACTTTGCTTCTGGTTGGACTTGGCTAGTTAAAACTAAGGGTGGAGAACTAGAGATCGTTAACACTGACGATGCACAAACTCCAATGACTGATGGTCACACTGCTCTAATGACAATTGACGTATGGGAACACGCTTACTACGTTGATTACAGAAACGCTCGTCCTTCATATATCGAAGCTTTCTGGAAGCTAGTTAACTGGGACTTCGTTAACTCAAATCTTTAATAAAACGAAAGGCCTCTTATGAGGCCTTTTTTTCTTCTTCTTCTTCGATATAACCTAAAACTTTAACTTCAAAACCAAACTGCTTCTCTCTTCTTAAGAGCTTGAAACGTGACTTATCTTTTGTTGGATGCAGATGCTTGATCTGCCCTAACGTTTCCTGCAACAGTTTTGCCGATTCAATTGAATGGCACTGGATTTTATATTGATCCCCTTTCCTCTGTTCAACAGGTAAAAGGTAGAACTCATCTTCAAATAAATTTACATCGATCAAAAACATTCTATTCCCCAAAGTATAAGTACTTATTATTTCGGATGTTTTCGAAAAATATTAATGATTTTTTTTATTATGTCGATAGGTACATAGAATAATGGAGATATTTATGAAAAAAATTATTGTCGCTAACTTACTTGTTCTAATCGCTTTCACAATTAAAGCTGGACGTGAATATAAAGATCAAGATGCAATTCAATTTGAAAAAAGTCTAAATGCTCAAATTAGTCAGGCAGTAGAGATCGCTAACCTAAGACAACAAGTTGCGTATCAGAAAGAAAAAATTCAAGGTATAAAAAATGAGTACCAAACGGCACTCAACAATATGCAAAGCCTTGTCTCTGCAAACCAGCAGGCCAAGCAACATATCTACTCTCTTAAAACAGATAACGACAAACTTGCGAAAGTTCTCGACAGGAACGGTCTTGTAACACCAGAACTAGCAAAGTACATCACAAGAGAAAGCGGAAGACTTCCAGCGAGTAAGGATTCTAAAAAGTAAGAAAGCTATAAACGATAGAGATATCAAACTGAAAAAGAGAAAATATCTCTTTTCCAGAGTAGTAATTCATATCTGTACGAACTCTTAATTGATCCGAAAAAGGGATATTAAATCCCATACCTAAAATCACAGAATTATATGTTCGATTCACAAGTCCTGTAAGCGTTTGTCCATTGTAAACAGAAGAACTTCCTTCAACCATCGTCCAATGTCCTCCAAGATTCATATCAAGCCACTCTTCTGGTGAGATACGAAGCATAAAGCCGAATTGATTAGTATCGAGATCAATCTTAAAGCCTTGATGATCATTAGAAAGTGTTCCTGTTCTAAAGAAGCCCTCAAGGGCAAGGGCACCAAACTTCATTCCAATATTTGCAGAAGGAAAGATGGCGGTTGCTCCATTGTAATAATCTGTTTCAGAGATAACACCACTTAGTGATGCCCCACCTCCAGCATATAACTCGGAAGCATTTCCCCTAGAGGTAAAAACTAAAAGAATAAATAAAATTATGGATAGAGTCTTAGAGATTGCCACTCATTACCTTTTTTAATAAATTGAAAGCGATCATTTAAACGGAACTCACCGTAAATGAAGAATGTTATTTCTTTAATGTCGACTAAATAGCCACCCCAATTCTCAGGATACGGAACCTCTTCTTTATAACGCTCAAGTCCTTCGTTATATTCTCGCACTAACCTTTCACGATCGACAACAGGTGAAGACTGATCAGAAATAGAGCTAGCAACCTGACTCTCATGAGCACGAGATTGAAAATAGTTTCTTGATACTTCAGCATCACATTTTGAAATTGAGCCTCTAATTCTGACTTGTCTTCCAAGACGATGCCAATAAAACGTCATGGCCACGCTAGGATTTGCAGTTATTTCCTGGGCCTTTACAGAATTATAGTTAGTAAAAAATAGTGGCCTATTATCGACAACTTCCTTTAAGAGAAGGGTTCTAGCATTTGGTTGCCCTAACTCATCAACTGTAGAAAGAATGAATGCCGGCCCATTTTCTTCCTTGGCCACTGCCTCTTTAAACCATGTCTCAAAAATCTCAACAGGAGATTCTTTATAGTCACCTAAAAATTCTTTGTAATCACTCACACCCTACTCCGTAATAATTTGAAAGTCTCTTTTTGAGTCGTGAAAGTCGCGGTTAATATCGAGGATTTCATAATAAACCTTAGGAAACTCGTGTTCTCCATAATTAAAATGTACTGGTTGAGTACGGTTACCTAGAATATCTAATTTAAAAAACATTAAACTTGATAAATCATCAATAGGAACAAGGCTTTGCACAACTCGATAGAAATACTTTCGAAAACTATTCTTGTCGATGTTATCAATCACCTTTTCAAGTTTTATATAAATATTTTCGACATCCGAATTGAGAATTCGACGGATTCTTTTAGCAACATGGCGCGTATGGGCCCTTTGCCAGAAAAAGACCTTACTGATAAAGTGCCTCCCACTACGATTTTGTGAAATAACACGATAGCCACGATCTTTTTTAATCTTATTTACTTCATCGATAATACGATCTAGAGATACATTTTTTATATATTCAAATATCTCTTTTTTTAAAACAAGACGATATTTAACTTCTGTTGTGATATTTGTATCGACAGAATCTAGCTCTTTAAAGTCAATTTTAGAAAAAATAAAATTTGGAACTAGCGCCTTAATCTTCTTTCTTGTTGACTTCCATTCACCTTTTGTAAAATATCGATCTTTTCTAATATAATTTGTTCCAAAATCAACAGAAGTTTCAGTTACTCTATCCTTTGGGATAAAAGAAAAGTATGATTCTTCAATCTTATCTTTTCTTTTGTGAATAAGAATATTGAACTCTTCACTATATTTATAAACTTTATTAGGAAAGAAGTACTCGCCAACATCAGGTCCGTTTAAAATCGAGATATTATTTTTATAATAAGTCCAATTGTAATTAACATCACTAATGAAGATTCCTAGCTTGAACCCTCGACGCTTGAATTTATACTCATTAAAACCTTGAAATAATAACTTTACCCCTGTCCCAAATGTAGCGATCTCATTTGCTAAACTAAAGTCAGAAACAAGTTTTTCTTCAATATACTTACGACCTGTATATTGACCAATCATCTTATCCGTATCTAATTTGTACTTAGGTTTAATTATTCGATCAAAGGCTTCCCTTGCATGAGGTAGGCTTAGGTCGAAGATGTAGTCAAGAACGTATTGCTCTCCAATTCCTCGTCCTAAGTTATACTCTAATAATTTTAGCCGGAAGTTCTTAGAAACAAAGTCTGGTGTATTTATCTTTTCTACAAGTGCAACAAAGAAGTCACTCTTTACCTTTGCGCCAGTTTTTGCTTCCGTAGAAGTTCTTGTTACAATTTTTAGACGAACCTTACTTTCGTCCATGCGATAAATATTAATATTGTAATTTCCACTTGTAATGACATTGGCAAAAGCGCTGGCATCGATAATATCCCCGTAACCATACGCTGCACTGACTCCAAAGTTCAGTGTCATCTGGGCCGGGATACTGACAAAGTCCCCTACTGCCAATCTCTTGAGTGTACTTTCAGCATTATAAGGAAGCTTATTAATTGAATATGGAATTGCAAGAATTGCTTTCTTTTGATCATCGAAGTGGCGAATAAAAGTAACTCGGTCATTTTTAGAAAATGTTAAGTTAATTGGCGTCACGCTATCAATATATGAGCCAGGGTTTACGTGACGATTGAAACTCCACTCATCAACGCGAGCAAATTTCCCTTTCAAATATGAAGGAGTCATCTCATAACCGTATTTTAGTCCGACACCAACACCTTTGAGCTTATCCCAGTCAAGTAACTTTACAGTTGTTGATAAGTTGAGGTTAGCAATCTCTCTAACAATAATGTCTTTAATCTTTCCATCTTTAAGAAAACCAATATCTTCGGCCCTAGTCTCAGTGGATAAATAAAGAGAAACAGAGACAAGAATTGTCATTATAATGGATCTAATAAGGGAAATTTTTTTCATCGACAAATGCTAACTAGTTTTAAACAGGTCGGCAATTAGAAATTAATGTAGATTTAGCTGATTAGCATCTGCATCAATCATCAATAAATCTTTTAACTTTCTAGCAAAGAGTAAGTTTTCATTTTTCTTTTTAAGGATTGCATATGTTGGAACACCAATATCATGCTGTGGACCTAGACAATACAACTCCTGAAAAATCGACTCATTGCCAATTGCAGCAAGAACTATTTCCCCTCTCTGGGCCAATGTCGATAAGTAATAAAGGTGCTCGCTGAAGAATGCTTCCTTTAGGTAAACCTTCTGTTCTTTTAGAACTTGCTTTGCATTAACAATCATCTTCTCATCTGACGAAAGGAAACCGACCGGAAGTTTTTTTACTAATCTTTCAAATGGTAAATCGCGGTACTTCGCTGCAACAGTAGTGTTTACATAGAAGCGAAGCTGGGTTTGCGCAACAAGATAATTTTCATATAGCTCGTTAGAGAGCTTCTTATCACTAATGGCAACATCCACAGTATCATTCTCAAGGTAGTACATTGTTTGAGAGAAATTCTTTGAGCGCTTTGTAATGGTATGACCAAAGTCGCTATATGCAGAATAATAATCCGCTAATACCGCAGCGATATTCGGCGACTCAAGATGAGACTCAATTGAAAAGGTCACATCATAACCACCGTCATCATGAGGTGTTAAATTATCAACAAGACGCATCCCATTGGAGAAAACACCCTTAGCATGAGAATAAACCTCCTCACCTTTTTTTGTTAAAACGATCTCTCTAACCTTCCTTTCGAAAAGCTGCACGCCGTAATTTTGCTCAAACTTTTTGATCTGTTCACTGACGGTTGACGAAGCAAGACCCATTTTTTCAGCGGCCTTCTTAACGGACTTGTGCTTTGCAGCTTCATAAAAACAATAGAGATGATTCCAATTCATAAGGACACAATAGTTCGGAAATTCCGAATTTACAAACAATTGACTTAATATAGCTAAATAAAATCGCTACTATCTTTCTAGTTTTACAAAGAGGATGGATATGACAACGCAAAACACGATGTTTACAGCAATCAAAAAACAAAATGAGAATCGTATCAACCTAAGGAATGTTGATAACTTACGATTAATCAGTGCCTCTAAGCTTGAGAAGAGTTCCTTCGATAACTCGATGCTAGATAAAATTAATATTCGTCACTCTGACTTAAATGAGAGTGACCTTAGAAAGTGTAATATCAAATACGCAAAGCACAATAACTCAAACTATGAGGGAGCTGACTTTACTTGGTCGAACCTTGCAAAGAATCGTTTTAAAAGAATCAATCTAAAGGACGTGAGCTTAGAGTGCACCAATTTAGAAGATAGTACATTTGATGAGTGTGATCTTGCAGCGACAAGTTTTAGATGGGCAAACCTAAGAGGTGTAACTTTCAAAAACTGCAACCTTATTGGTTGCGACTTTTCTAATGTTGATTTAACTGGAACTATCTTTATCAACTGTAACCTTAAAGGTGCTAGATTTAATATCAATACAAAAATGCCATTCTTAAGAGAGAATGCCATTTCTAAGTTAGGAATGGATTTCATTGGAATCCAATAAAGCCTAGTTTTAGACAAACGCTCTAGCTTACAATGTTCGTTCTCGAACACGTTAAGAGTATCGACACTATTTTGCTAGAGCGTCTACATCAATCAAGTATTTCTTATAATCTTTCCCCAAAATTCTTAGCTTTTCTTTATAAAACTTAATATAGTATTAAGGCAAACTTCAAAGGAAATTGATTATATGAAACGTGTCCACTCACTTGCAGAAAGAGTCTCTAAGTATATCGTCGATCATACTAAAACCTGTCTTCTAATTTCATTTATCTTCTTAATTGCCCTAAGTTCAGGCCTACCGAAAATTCATGCTAACTACTCAGTTAAGGGTTGGCTAATGGATCATGACCAACGCTTATTAGATCTTAAAGAGCACGAAGGAATCTTTGGAAGTTCAGATACAATTGACATAATGGTCTACAAAGAAGATGGCCTCTTTGATGAAAATACGATTAAAACAATTCAAGATATCACTCAAGACTTGTGGCAAATTAAGCATATTGTACGCGTTGAAAGTTTAACGAATCACAATTCAATTGAATCAGAGGATGATGATATTTTCATTACACCTTTCTTAGATGAAGAAGTTGAATTAACTACAGAGAACTTAAAGCTAAAAGAAAAACTTGCCACGAACGATCGACAGCTTGTTAACTCAACAATTTCGAAATCTGGTCGTTTCACTTATATCAGGGCATTCCTTGATACTTTCGAAGGAACACCACCATATGATCAAGTCGTTATAGATACAGAAAAACTCCTTGAAAAATATAATAAGGCCGAAGGAATAAAGTTCTATCTCGGAGGTATCTCTTTTATCAATGAGTCACTTCAAAGAGCATCAGATCGAGACATGATGGTTGTCTTTCCTATCGTTGTAGGGGTTCTCTCTCTCATTCTCTTCTTATTTTTTAGAAACCTTCTAGGTATCGTTCTTCCATTCTCTCTCGTTGGCCTCGCAATTATTACAACATTTGGAATCGAAGGACATTTAGGAATAGAGCTATCGAGTATTATTGCGGCACTTCCGGCCATCTTAATTGCAATTGGCCTTGCAGACTCAATTCACATTTTAATCACCTATAGGCACTTCTATATTTTCGATCGCATGAATGAGCACGATGCAGCTATTGCAGCTCTAAAGAAGAACTTTATTCCAACGCTACTGACAACACTAACAACTGCGATTGGATTCTTCTCTCTTACTTCTACTGATATTAAGCCAATTTATAATCTAGGGATTCTTTCTGGGATTGGGACTTGTGTAGCGTGGTTCTACACTTATTTCTTCCTAGGAGCACTTCTTACAAAAGTTCATTTTAAAGTTGGAGACCGTGACGATAAATTCCATGCATTCGATGGTATCTTCATGTTTGCAGAAAAGTACAAAGTTATCATTAATATCGTGACTCCAATAATCACAATTACTTCAATTTACTTTGGGATGCAAAATTATATTAATGCTGACCCTATTGAGTACTTTGACGAAGGAACTCCAGTTAAGAAGGCCTTCAATATGGTTAGAAAGGAATTTGGCGGCTCTAGAATGATTGAACTTGTTTTTGACTCAGAAAAGCCTGAAGGTGTAAAAGACCCAGCATTCTTAAAGAAGTCAGAAGAGCTAGTTCAATGGATGCTTAAAGACGAGAAGATTATTCGAGTTAGTTCAATTCTAGATATTGTAAAACAAATGAATAAAACTCTTCATAGTGATAATGAGGAATTCTATGCTATTCCTGAAACTCGTCGAGCGGTAGCAGACCAACTTTTTCTCTATACCCTGGGGTTACCGCAAGGTCTTGATCTCAAAAATCAGCTATCACTTGATAATCGTCGCTTCCGAGTCCTCGTTATGTGGGATGTAAATGACTCAACAGCGGCCATCGCTAAAACGGATAAAATCTTAAAAAAGGCCGATGAAATTGGTATTAAGATATATGAGGCGGGACAATCTCCGATCTACAATCGAGTTAACGACCTTGTTGTAAATACTCTTTTGACTTCAATGAGTATTTCACTACCAATTATCTTTCTCATTATTTTATTTGTTTTCAAAGACCTTAAGCTTGCTCTACTCTCCCTTATTCCAAACGTCTTTCCACTATCAGTGGCAGCGGGGATTATGTACTTTGCAGGAGATGAGTTAAATATTGGTAACGTTATCGTCTTTGCAGTGTGTTTGGGTATTGCTGTTGATGATACCATCCACTTCATATCAAATTACAAACTCAAGGTTCTTCAAGGAATGAGCGGTCATGATGCGCTTGCATCGACAATGCATCAAACAGGTAAGGCCCTAGCACTAACAACAACAATGCTAACAATTGCCTTTGGACTCTTTTACTTAGGTGACTTTGTTCCAAACCAGAAATTTGGCGTTTACTGTTCAGTGATCCTAACTCTTGCCCTAGTTGCAGATTTAGTAATCTTGCCTGCCGCATTACTAAGTTTAAATAGCTCAAAAGTTGAAGCTGACGCCGCTAAGGTGTAGAAATTTCATAGATTCTCAGTATATGTCTTAACTTACGAGCTTTAAATTGCTATAAGCAAAGACATATTTTGAGGATTATATAAATGACTGATAACCAAGTAAATCAAATGGATTACGAAGAATCTCGTAAAAAAATTCAAGAAAAGAAAGCACGTCTTAATGTTGGAAAGAAACAAGAGGCGCGCAATCTAGAAAGAAAGCCCGAATGGTTGAGAAATAAAATCCCAACTGGTGATAACTTCAATGAAGTCAGAAAAGAATTAAGAGAAAAACAACTTTTTACAGTTTGTGAAGAAGCAAGCTGTCCAAATATGTCAGAGTGTTGGTCAGCAAAGACGGCAACGATGATGATCCTAGGAGGAACTTGTACACGTGCATGTAAATTCTGTCACGTTGATACAGGAAACCCAAAAGGCATTGTAGACTTCAATGAAATCGATAATGCGGCCAAGATGGTCGAAACAATGTCTCTAAAGTATCTTGTTGTAACAAGCGTTGATCGTGACGACCTCCTTGACTTTGGTGCTGGACACTTCGCCAACGTTGTTAAAAGAATTAATAAGGACTACCCTGATACACTTGTTGAAGTTCTAATTCCGGACTTCAATGCTGTCCAAGAACATATGCACACATTAGCAAAGAGTAATCCTTTTGTTATTGCTCAAAATATTGAAACAGTAAAAAGGCTAACTCATGATGTTCGAGATCGTCGTGCGGGCTATGAAAAAACTTTAAACTGTTTAAAATTCTATAAAGAAAATTATCCACATATTTCAACTAAGACTTCACTCATGCTAGGGCTTGGTGAAACTCATGAAGAAATTCTAGAGACACTTAAAGACCTTAGAGAAGTTGGTTGTGACATCGTAACTTTTGGTCAATATATGCGCCCGACAATGAGGCATTTAAAAGTTGAGCGCTACTATAGGCCACAAGAGTTTGATCGCTATAAAGAAATTGCTTATGAAATAGGCTTTGAATTCGTCGCTTCTGGACCAATGGTAAGAAGTAGTTACAAGGCGGCAGACTACCTTGATCACCTAAGGGCAAAAGGTCATGACGTTTAACGATTTAATTAACAAGCTTGAAATCAAGAACTATATTCTTGAATCTAAGAACCAAACTCATATATTTCAAAAAGACAATTGGGACTATCTTGAAGCTCTAGCTTTTCAAGAAGAGGCCAATGAATATATCTATGATAATCCAGAGCAGAAAATTTATATTATCACTTCTCACCCAGAAGTCTTCACAATGGGAAGAGGCCTGCAAAGAAATCAAATTGAAGAACATGGTTTAGTTGACTTTGACCAGGCCCTTGTGGATAAGATCGATGTTCCAGTAGTCGAAATCAAGCGCGGTGGCGGTCTAACTTTCCACCACCCTGGACAGGTTATTGTTTATCCAATTGTAAATATTGCTCAACAAAAACTAAGAACAATAGAACTTATCAATAGCCTTTTTAAAAGTGCTGTAAATGCTATCACTATAAGCGACAACACAATTAAAAACCTTGACTTTGATAGGCCACTCCTTGGTCTTTGGCATGGAGAAAAGAAAGTTGCATCAATGGGTGTTCAGCTTAAAAAATTTGTCTCAATGCATGGGATGGCGCTAAATGTTTATCCATCAGAAAAAATGAATAAGGCCTTAATGATGACTTTTCCATGCGGCCTCCCCGGAGATATTTACAATACCCTAGTAAATATTTCTTCGGATAATCTCAATACGAATCATAAAGAATATCGTATGAGGTTTATTAATCAATTAGTTCAAGAAATATACAAAAATTAAAAAAGGCCTCGAAAGGCCCCTTTTTTATATTTAGATTACTTTCTACTATAAGACTTAATTTTCTCTTTAAACTTCTTCCTTTCTGCTTTCATCTCTTCATAGAATTCTTTCTTCATGCTTTTTATAGCCTCTCGCTGATCCTCATGACGTAGCTTTTTCATACTCCTTCTAAATTCTTTACTCTTTTCTTTGATTTGTTTTCTAATTTTCTTATTCTCTTCTTTCTTACCGAATTGTAACTTCTTTTTAAGAACATGAATCTCATCTAAATGCTTAAGCATTTGAGTTTCATTATCTTTTAAATACTTCTCTTTTTGTGAAAAGACTTTCTTTTCAAATGCAACCTTCTTCTTATGTTGACTGTCTTGAAATTTTGCAAATTCATTTTCTAGCTTTTTAAGTTCCCCTTTAGAGAGCTTTGAAAAATCACCATCAGCAAGTGAAGAAAAAGCTAATAAAAAAGTTAAAATCATAATCGAAAGTGTTTTCATCATTTTCTCCTATTTATCTAGTTAACTGTTATACTATTCTTATAAAAAAAAGTTTCACACGCCAGTAACTAGTGGAAATTATAGTATATTATTAAGGGTGAAACCTTTGATACCAATATTCGTATAATAGGTATGCGTGTAATGAAGAATTTTATCTGGTCAAATTCGCTATCAAAACTAGGCTCATCAGACCTGATGGAAGTCGTTGCAAAAAATGATGATCACCAGGCGTTCGAGGCCCTTTATCAAAGATTGAGTTCTAAGTTATATCAATTCGTTTATTATATTCTCTTAGACGAACAAAAGGCACAAGAGATTGTTCACGATGCTTTTTTAACTTTATATGACAAAAGAAAAATGTATCGGAAGGAATATCAGGTATCGACTTGGCTTTGGACAATTGCACGAAATAAAAGTTATGACTACCTCAAAAAAATTAAGGAACAAAGTATTCCAGATGAAAGTGTGATCGTAAATATTGAAGACGATCAATTATCTGCTTTAGAAAAACTTATTGATGAAGTGAATTCAGAGGTCATCATTGAGGCCATCTCAATACTTCCTTCAATGCAAAGGCAGGCCATCACCCTTTGGATGCATGATTGCTCAGGCGATGAAATCGCAGAAATCCTAGGAAAATCAAGGCAAGCGATAAAGAACTTAATTAATCGCGCTAAGTTGAGATTAAAAGAAACACTAGAAAATAAAATGGAGTCTTTATGAAAGATTCAATTAATGAGAAGAATATTAAAACAAAATTAAAATCAAAGGCGGCTATTAATCCGCCTAAAGAGATGAAGGCAGTATTCAAAACAAAGTTTGAAGACCATCTTAAACTTAAGCAAAAGAAAAAAAAGCAATGGCTAAGTATTGCGCTTGCTAGTGCCACTTTTTGTCTTACTCTCGTTCTTGCCCTGAATGTAAGTCAACCTTCTAATACAACAAGCAATGTTAAGGATTATTTAGCCTATATTGAAAGCAATTTTTCAAATGATAACCATGTCTTAGAAAGTCTTGATGAAGTTAACACCCTCTCATATAATGACATTGATACTGAATACAGTGATTATTAAAGAACGAAGGAAAATTTGTGACAAGTGAAAGCAACGCCCATTTAAATGTACTAGGAACTCCCCTACAGATGTGCGGGTGTACACCAATGACAGGCTTTTGGCGTGATGGTTTTTGTCGCACAGATATCAATGACAGAGGAATGCATACAGTTTGCTGTATTGTCACAGAAGAATTTCTTGAGTTCTCTAGAGAGGATGGTAATGACCTCTCAACTCCAATGCCACAATTTCAATTTGCAGGATTAAAACCAGGGGATCGTTGGTGCCTTTGCGCAGGCAGATGGCTTACGGCGTATAAGGCCGGAAAAGCCTGCCCAATTATCCTGGAAGCTTGCCATGAGGAAACGATAGCAGTTGTTCCAATGCAATTTCTAACAGAAATGGCCTATAACAAAGCTTAGGCTTTACTGGCCCGCAGATACCGAATATAATATATCGAATGCGGCCGTAGTTCAGTTGGATAGAACGTCAGACTTCGGATCTGAATGTCGGGGGTTCGAGTCCTCCCGGCCGCGCCACTATCAAGTTCTGGTACGCGGATACTTTTCGCAAGTTCAAGTACTTAACTTCGCATTTGATAATAATAAATCAAAAATAAGTGCAAATAAGATTGATATTGACCTAAAAACTAAAAAGAACAGAGCGCATCTGTTCTTTTAGAAGAAAAACTATTAAATATTTGAGAAAAATTGAATACGTGTAAGCTTAAGTAGCTAAAACTGCGAAAAGTGTCCGCGTACCTCGCTTAAAATTTTCGGCCAAAATTACATTCAACATAAGTCGAGTCTTCTGGACTATGGTTCTCATTACTCCAAGCATGGTGAACACTTTTAGCAACACCACAACCAAAGAACATTGTCTTATCTGAGTTATACTTTATCAGTGAGAACATATTTTCTTTCTCTAGAAGGCCATCGTCATTTCCCAAGTCTGCAACTTCCTCTCGTTGATACTCTAAATAAAGACTGCGTGAATCATCAAGTGCAACACGAACTCTTGCACCATATGGAATATGCAAAGACTTATCGTTAGCATTTAAGTATCGAATGGCGCGAACCCCTGCATATGCTTCAACTTCAAAAAGCTCATCTTCACTTTGATAGCCCACGGCCCCAGTAATATCACTTGGAATAATTGGAATACTTAATCTTACGTTGTAATAAAGACCTGACTCGTCATATCTTTCTTCAACATCTTGAATAGCTTGGGCCTCTAGGTTGAGATCAAGCTCGTTTGCAAATGAAGAAAATGAGCAAATAAGTGCAGTGGCCAACATAAGTTTTTTCATCTTTATTCTCCTAAAAGGGATCAGTATTTTTTATCATTTGAATAAAAATAAGTTATCACTTAATAAATCTACTCTTTGATAATTTGAAAATGTTTCTATAAGGCCCAAAGTTTAGACACCTAACTACAATGAGTAATCAGGTAGTTAAGGTACTAAATAATAAAAAAATCTAACAATAGACCCATCGCGTCTTCAAATAGAGAACCCTAGCGTGTACCTTCATCCAATGAAGAAACTAATCACAATAACGCTATTGGCAATTAATATTTTTGCCACATCAACTACTCCAACAACAGAGTTTAATGACTGGCTAAATGAACTAAAAATTGAGCTTAATCAGGAGCATGGCTTCTCATACGCCCTACTCGATGACGCCTTTGAAGGTGTCACATTTAACGATGATGTTATTAATTATGACCGTAGGCAGCCTGAGTTTGTTATGAGTGTCGGAAGATACTTAGACATTGTAATTAGTAAGGCAAGAATTGAAAAAGGCCAAAGGTATCAGGCCGAGCTAGAAGATATCTTTCTTGATATTAGGGATGACTATAAGTTTCAAGACCGTTTTCTTTTATCGTTCTGGGCCCTTGAAACAAACTTTTCTTCGATAACAGGTAAGCTTGATATTATTCGCTCTCTTGCAACTCTTTCATACGATGGGCGTCGATCGGCATTCTTTAAAAGAGAACTCATCAACGCACTTACGATGCTTCAAAGAGGAATTTATACATACCCAACTAAACGCATGCAAGGCTCATGGGCCGGAGCAATGGGCTCAACTCAATTTATGCCTTCAACAATGCTGGCCTACGCTATTGATTACGATAAGGATGGCCACATTAATATGTGGGAAAGTCGTCGTGATTTTCTTGGCTCGTCGGCCAACTTCTTATCATCAGTTGGTTGGAAGGGAGATGAAAGCTGGGGACATGAAATTGAACTTCCAAGTGACTTCGACTATTTCCATAGTGGCCTAAAGTATAAAGAAGACCTACAGTACTGGATTGATCGTGGAATCACCTTAAGAGGCGGAACTCAGCTCCCATACACAAGTGGAAAAACAGCAATCTATCTACCACAAGGGGCCAATGGACCTGCGTTTATTGTATATCCAAACTTCTTTACGATCTTTAAATGGAATAACTCTGAAAAATATGCTCTTGGAATAGGTGTTCTATCTGATTTAATCGCCAAGCGTGGTGATTACTTTGACAAATTCAACTTGAACGAAGAATCATTCATGTCTTTTGAGATGGCAAAGAAGATTCAAGCAAAGCTAAATGAGCTAGGTTTTGAAGCTGGCCCAGTTGATGGGATACCGGGAAAACAAACTACTGCTGCAATTCAACGATTCCAAGTATCTCAAGGGATCACTCCAGATGGTTACTTAACCAAAGAGCTGGCCGATCAAATTCTTCTAAAATAAATAAAATCTTAAGTTTAAATATTACACTCCTCTCCGATGAAGTAATCACTATCTCAGTTAAAGCTTCACCGGAAAGGAGAATATATGCTAAAAGTGATGAAAGGTTTACAAAAGGGAATCGTCGGAATAGAGGGAGCTGGCCGCATTACTAAAGATGATTATATTAATGTGCTTGAACCAATCCTTGATAAGGCCTTAAGAAAAGAAGAGAAAGTAGGTATTCTTTTTTACTTAAATGAAACCTATGAAGGCTATACACCAGGTGCAGTCTTTGAAGATACGGCCATGGGCCTAAAGTATTTTAACGTCATGAAAAGATGTGCCGTTGTGACAGACAGTGCTCTTATCACAGGAGCAGTAAAGTTATTTGCTCCAATTATTCCAATTGATTTTAAGTCTTACAATATAGACGAGCTAGACGTTGCCAAAGACTGGCTTATGCGAGAAGTTGAATCAGATATCGAATTTCATTTTGATAAGAATGACAATATCCTCACTCTAACATCTTCTCATCCCCTACGAGTTAATGACTTTGAAAAAATTCAAAATCTTCTCAATCAAGTTTACAAAGAAACTAAAATCATTTCTGGTATTATTGTAAACTCAGAACAATTTCCAGGCTGGGATGATCTAAGATCACTGCTTAGACATTTTGAATTCCTTAAAGAGAACCGCAAACACATTGAAAAAGTCGGCATTTGTACTAGTAATAAGTTAATTCGAAGCTCAGCCTCTGTTGTCAGTGATCATTTAGATAGTGTTGATGTTGCAGTCTTTGAATACGGCGCGATTAACGAAGCACGGAATTGGCTGAGAAATATTGAATCGAAAGATGAGATGCGTGCCGTATAAATAAAGGCCCTCTTTTTAGAGGGCCTTCTTATTAGTGATTGATTTTATTAAAGTGAATCAATAACTGTGTTGAAAGTAGATGAAGGTCTCATTGCCTTTGCAACTAATTCAAGATTTGGATGATAGTATCCACCCATATCAACAGCACCACCTTGAGCACTATTTAATTCTTCAACAATCTTCGCTTCATTTTCAACTAGATTTGAAGCAACTGGAGTGAAAATTTCTTTTAACTCAGCATCATCATTTTGATCAGCAAGAGCTTTTGCCCAGTACTGAGCTAGAAAGTAGTGAGAACCTCTATTATCAAGCTCACCTACTTTTCTTGAAGGTGATTTATCATTCTTTAGGAATGCAGTATTTGCTTCATCAAGAGTTTTAGCAAGAACCTTCGCTTTTGTATTTCCAGTTTTAATTGCAAGATCTTCAAGAGAAACACCAAGTGCTAAAAACTCTCCAAGAGAGTCCCATCTTAAGTGATTCTCAGCAGTGAATTGCTGAACGTGCTTAGGAGCAGATCCACCTGCACCAGTTTCAAATAATCCACCACCTGCAAGAAGAGGAACAATTGAAAGCATCTTTGCAGAAGTTCCAAGCTCAAGGATTGGGAAAAGGTCTGTAAGATAGTCACGAAGAACGTTACCTGTTACAGAAATAGTATCCTCACCCTTAATGATTCTCTCCATTGAGTAACGGATTGCTTTTACAGGATCAAGGATCTTGATCTCAAGTCCAGTTGTATCGTGATCTTTTAGGTATTCGTTTACTTTTGTAATTAAGTTCGCATCGTGGCCACGATTCTCATCAAGCCAGAATACTGCTGGAGTATTTGTTAGACGAGCGCGTGTTACACCAAGCTTAACCCAGTCACGTACTGCAACGTCTTTTGTTTGACACATTCTCCAAATATCACCCTCTGAAACCTCGTGAGTAAATACAGTGTTACCTTCTGAATCAGTAACCTCTACAACTCCTGCCGCTGGGATTTTAAAAGTCTTATCGTGTGAACCATACTCTTCAGCTTTCTTTGCCATAAGACCAACATTAGGAACAGTTCCCATTGTCTTTGGATCAAAAGCACCATTTTCTTTACAGAAAGTAATAACTTCTTGATACATCTGAGCATAACTTCTATCTGGGATACAGAATTTAGTATCTTCAGTTTTATTATCTTTATTCCACATTTGTCCCGAAGTTCTAATTGCCGCAGGCATTGAAGCATCGATAATAACATCAGATGGTACGTGAAGATTTGTGATTCCTTTATCTGAATCAACCATTGCTAGACGAGGCCCATTTTCGATTGCTAGATCTAGTGCACCTTCGATCTCTGCTTTCTTCTCAGCAGGAAGACCAGAAAGCTTTGAGTAAACTGAACCAAGACCATTTGCTGAGTTAACACCAAGCTCTTTGAACTCAGCTGCATATTTTTCAAATACATCTTTGAAGTAAACTTCTACACAGTGACCAAACATAATTGGATCACTTACTTTCATCATTGTTGCTTTTAAGTGAACAGAAAAAAGAATGTCCTTCTCTTTTGCGTCAGCGATATTCTTAGCGAAGTATTCTCTAAGAGCTTTAGCACTCATAACACCAGCGTCAATGATTTCATCTTTAAGAAGAGAAACCTTTTCTTTAAGAACAACTTCTGATCCATCGTTTTGCTTTAATATGATTTTTACATCTGTAGCATTAGACATGATTGCTGATTTTTCAGAACCATAAAAGTCATTTGCGTCCATATGAGCAACATGTGACTTTGAGTCACTCTTCCACTCACCCATTCTATGTGGGTTTGCTTTTGCGTATTCTTTTACAGGTCCTGCAACTCGACGATCAGAATTACCTTCACGAAGAACTGGATTTACAGCTGAACCAAGAACTTTAGCATAGCGAGCTTGGATATCTTTTTCTTCATCAGTTGATGGCGAATCAGGATAATTAGGAACCTTAAAACCGTGGTCTTGAAGTTCTTTGATTGCAGCTGAAAGCTGAGGAATTGATGCTGAGATATTTGGTAGCTTAATGATATTAGCTTCAGCTTTTTTTGCTAGCTCACCTAAGTACGCTAGATCGTCTGATTGCTTTTGTTCATCTGAAAGGAATTCAGGAAAATGAGCAAGAATTCTTCCAGCAAGTGAGATATCACGAGTTGTAACATCGATCCCTGCATGCTTTGTAAAAGCTTTAACGATTGGAAGAAGAGACTGAGTCGCTAGCGCTGGTGCTTCATCAGTAATAGTGTAAATGATCTTTGAATTGTCTGACATTTTACATCCCGTGTTATGTGTTTAAAGAAATTTATAAAACGCCCTATTCTATAATAAAACCAATAACTTCGTCCATTGGCTGCGCATCACAGAAAAGAAATTCAAATTATTTGGCCCAATTTAGTTTGACAAGTCATACACGAGTTCTAATAATCAATCACTATTTACACGCAACCATTTTCGGGGGAGAAAATATGAAATTTCTAGTACTTCTTGCGCTTGCTCTTCCAGCATTTGCAGGATTAACAATCGACAAGAGTAAAGATATCCAAGAGATCAAAAAGATGACTGGATGCTATGCAATTAAATTTCAATCAGCTGAAACATTTGCTTATAGCAATGATTACGATTTTTACGATCGTTACGCTTCAGGTGCGCTAGAGTGGATCTTCGTTGATTCTGAAAATGAAGATATGGTTAACTTACAACATATCTTAGTTACTCCACATGCTATCGTTAAGCACTGGAGACAGCAGTGGGACTGGGAAGCGACAAATGCACTAGACTATAGAGGATTTAGTAATTGGGATAATAAGGCCGTAAAGAACCCACAAGGAAATTGGGTCCAAAGAGTTTATCAAGTTGATGACTCTCCAAGATATGAGTGTTCTGCTCCTTGGATTCATACAGACAAGACTTCTTACTGGGAGTGTACAGCAAACGCTCCTCTTCCAAGAAGAGAATTCTCTAAGCGAAGTGACTACAATGTTCTTAGAAGAACGAATCGCCATGAGCAAACTTCTTACGGGCATGTTCACGATCAAGACAATATCAAATTAGATATGCTTGAGAATGGGATGGAGCTTAAGTTAGCAATGGAAAAAAGTTATAACACTTATGAGAAAGTTGCAGACAGTCGTTGTCAGCCAGCAATTGACTGGTGGAAATCACACAAGTACTTTTGGCGTGATGTTGTAAAAGTTTGGGATAAGGAACTTTACTCAGAAGACTCAGTGAAGATTGACTTTAAGAAGACAGGTGCGCCTCTATGGGCAAGACTATTTGAGTTGGATGATCAAATGAGTTCAAGACCTGCTTACGACTCAAAAGAGTCGACTCAAAAAATAAAAACAATTATCCAAAACCACATTCTAAGATAGAAATACCAGGGCCTCTTAAACGAGGCCCAATTCTGGCATCCCAATTGCTTTTATATAGGTAGATATAATTTAAACTTAACAATTATAGGCACTTATGAAAAAGCATCTGTTATTTTTATTTACACTTTGTACACTTTCTACACAGGCAAAGATCTATTATGCACCTGATGGCTCTCAATATGAGCTAAGTAAATGCCAAAAAGAATGTATGGAAAAGCTCGCTCAAGAGATGCCAACACGTGTACTTCAAATTGTTGAGGGTTCTCGCTATAGAGATTTTCTACTACGTCAGACGCTTTCAAAATATTTAGAAAAGGAAAATATCAATTATTTCGACAAACTCTACAAAGACTCAGCATATAAAGACTCTTGGGTATTGAAAAAGCGTCACGCTACGGAGATGAGCATTAGCTTAAAAGACTTTAGTGAAGATCAGAAGTTAACGGCCGCTATCGACTATATAAAGAACAATCCTGACAAAGCAAAAGAGAACTATAACCTTATTACTGAATTAGGACAATTAGTTGCCGCTAAGAATAAATCAGAATATGGTATCTCTAGTTCAGAAAAAGAACTACTTAATGAACTCGACAAGCAAAATAAAATCAACTTAAGTGAGCTTATCCAAGATCTCACATACTATGACACGACAAAAATGAACGGTCTCTACGACCTACTTTCTTTTGAGAAAAAACAAAATGTTATCTGTCAGCATATCGACGAAGAAGTAGCGAGTTTTTCGGAATATATGACAGAGGATTGCAGAGAGTATGATGAATGCGTTCAGCTAACAGAGTCATCGATTTCTTCTATAAAGGAGAACTTTAAAGAATATCTAACCTATACCTGCGACGGAAGTTCCCTTAGCGACAATATTGATAATATTAGAGAACATGCGAAAGAAACTCTTTCTTACATGTTTCCAGATATCGTTGCAAAGCAAGGTTACAAAACAATGATGGATGAATGCTATGATTGTGGTATTACAAAAACAGAAGACTATATTATCGATATACGCATTGTTAAAGAGGCCAATAAGTTTTTTAAGGTAACAAAGAGATGGACACAGGGTTGTGACGAATTAGAGCGAGAGAGTTTATTTTATAATATGGAAAAAAGAGCTTTAAGAAAGTTAAGAAAACATCCAAACCTTAAAATTAATGATGCTCAAACAAAGAGTTCGACATGTAGAGTACGATTGGATGCTAATAATTAATCTTCAGTATATGTAACGAGCTGGTTGCCTAAATCTAAGTAAGCCTTAAAAAGGGAGTCCTCGTTTACCCAACCATTATCATTAAAAACTTCAAAGTTTTTTCCCCAACTATTGTGGACACGGTATTGATTTCGACATTTGTTTTTATCATCACAAATCTTTCGAAATCCACTTAGTAAATAAGCATGGCCTCCACAATAACGTTTCCTCTGCTCCTTTGGACACATTTCCATATACTTAATGGAAGGGTCATTGCAATAACGAGTCCAAGTACAACTCGATATTGCGGCAGACTTATCTTTTTCAAAAAGTTCAGTCATTTTATTTCTAAATTTTTCAACATCGCTAATACGTTCTTGTTTAAATCCAATTGGCGCTAGCTTAATCTGACTTTTGTCTTCCTGACACTTCTTCGGAATAAGTACTTCATTTAAAAACTCTTCAAAAGCATTTATTGAAGTGATCTTTGTTGCTGCACGAGAAAGGCTTTCCAACATACTTGAGCTAAAAGGAAAGAAGTCCTTAAAAAAATCTTCTGTGCATTTATTACAAACACCGTCTTTTAAAGAACTATCCTTAACCTGATGATATATTTCATTGATTGCAAGTAACTGAGGATAATTGACTATTCGAAAATCATTATCTGGATTGTTATAATTTTCAATTTGTTGATAAGGGGCGCACTCTTCTTTTGCAAATTTAAGACTTACTTTCTCACCTTTTGTTAAAGCATCAATAACTTGAGAAAGGTTACCACCGTTAAGTCCAAGAAATTCACTTTGGTCACCTGACTTTAGTTGAGTTTTTCCTAGAACATCTAAAACAGAGATTTGATCGTCTTTTGTACAATTACCACTTTTTAAGCATGACTGATCCATTAAAGAAGTCATGGCAAATAAATAACATGTCCCAAACCCATCTTGATCGCGAACAATCGGGTTCGTTTTTACTTCTACTTTATTAACAACTTTTTCACTTCCCATTGGAGGGAGGTATTGATAGGCGCTATGTTCATACTCTTTCCAACGCATATCTTCAGTGATCACTAAAGAAAAAGCAGGAAGAGAGAGCATAAGAATAATTAGTAATTTAATCATGGATTAAACTCCAAGCACTCTTTAAGCTTCCATCAGAAAAAAGGCAAAAGCCATACTGATTATTATCCTTATCTTTTAAAATCTTATACTGACTATTTTTAAATTCCTTGCAGGCCTTTGATCCAGGATGTCCAGTAAGCCCACTTCCTTCCCTAGGCGCAACCTTCGCATTGAGGCATAAATTAGAACTTAAACATTCTTTATTCATTAGAGAGTTATTCCTTCCCTTATAAATTTTCACTTCTCTAAATTCGCCCTTCTTAAAAATTTTCATTACCTGAAAGTCTCTTTCAACAGCGAATGTAATGAGTGGTATTAGAGAGATCAATACTATTTTCACGTCTAACCTTCCACTTTAAAGAATGACTGAATTCGACTAAAAAACTTCTCAATCCAACTGACTTCAACCGATGAAGGATTTCTTTCAGTCTCTTGTACTTCTGCCATAACTTCTGCAACTTCCTCCAGAGCAAGATCCATTTCATCACCGTGCTCAATTGAAACTACAGGGTTAGACTCCTGAGAGTTTGGCTCGATTTCTTCACCATTTTCATCAACTTCAGTAACAGTTGCCCTCTCTTCTAACTTAGACCTTTGATAAAGATAAATTGGCGTTGAGGCTGGAATAAATTGAATAAGTTGTCCAATAAGGCTTCTTTTATGTGTGATACTAATATCACCACGAGCAACGGCCTTCTCTTCAGCGGCAATCATGCGTTCATAAAACTTTGAATCAACAGTTTTGGCATGTTCTTTTAAAATTTTCCATTTCTTTACCGCAAGAGCATCGACCATACGAGCAAAGGTAACAAGAATTTCATCTTTAGGAACAGATGTATTTACATTCTTTAAGTGAGAATAACTCTTTTCAATATCATTTTTAAAACTCTTTACGATACTATTGATTTTTGGAAAATGAATCGTTCTAGCCTGTGCATTATAGAATGCCTGAAAGATACGAACTGCACGGTACTTTCCAATTCGCTTCGATTTATAAACAAGCCCCATAATTGAATCAATGATTTCAGGCTGAAGCATAAGTGAGATTAGCCAATTTATAACCTCAGCATTTCTCTCTTTCTTAAGCTTTGTTATCAGGGCAACAGGGTTCTCGTGAACAACTTTAGTTAGCTCCTCAAGATCAGGCCTTTTTACACCTTTAAAGAAAATAGGAAGGCTTCGCTGCTCTTTCTCACTCTCCACACCGAGATTCTCCAGAAGAATTTTAAGCTGTTCTTCACATTCACTATGACAAAGGTCACTACCACGAAGGTCCCTTAAGTGTTCTCTCACAAGTCGATACTCATAGTAGTGATTACCAATATGAAGAAGGTTACTTTGTACTTCTTTGTCTAATTGGGTTTTGAAAATTTCTGAGTTTGGTGAGTTTTCAAATTTTGAAAGAATAAATTCTTGAAATTCACTGCTATGGCCTTTTGAACTAATGTAGCTCTTAAGTTTCGATTTTGTGATCTCAGTTGATTCAAACTTCTTATTAATATCTGAAAGTCTTTGAAATGAGATAAAGTTCATCTCAAACTCACGAAAGAAGACTTCCCAGTCTCTTACGTTAACTGAATAGTGTTTCGTAAAGATATTATTATCAAGTCTTTCAATTTTTTTCCAAATTGCCAAAGTTGTAGCTGGCTCTTGGTGCTCACTAGAGTTTCTCAAGCGATTATTTAAGACCTCAAGCTTATTGATCTTTTGCTTTAGCGCATATTCAGGTGTGTCATAGAAAGAACTCTTTCTCATTCCAAGAAATGACTTAAGAACACCACCACATGATGCAAATGAATTAAACGTAAAATTGAATACAATTAAATAGGTAAATAGTCTTCTCATAGGCCCTCGTCGTCTTATCGGTGACTTGGGCCTAATCTTTAAAGAAAACAGATTAAATCATAATGTAATTTCAGTCACTTAAATAATACCAAGTACTGGCCATAGCCTTCTTTCTCTAGATCGGCCTTTGCAATAAAGCGCATAGCGGCAGAATTAATACAATAGCGTTTACCTTCTGGTCCTGGGCCATCATCAAATACATGACCCAGATGAGAGTCTCCACTTGAAGAGCGCACCTCCGTTCTAGTCATAAGTAGTTTATTGTCTTGCTTAGTGCTAACAACTTTTTGATCAATTGGTTTCGTGAATGCTGGCCAGCCAGATCCTGAGTCATATTTATCAAGAGAGCTAAAAAGAGGTTCTCCAGTTACAACATCAACATAAATCCCCTCCTCCTTATGATCCCAGTACTTGTTAGCAAAGGGCCTCTCTGTTGCATCGTTTTGAGTTACTTCAAATTCGAGTGGAGATAACTTCTCTTTTAATTCTTTTAGATCTGGTTTCTTATACATAACTTTATCCTTTGTTTTTTTCTTCTCACATTTTAGTGGCTTTGAAGCGGCATCCCGAATATGGCCCGCTCTTCCAGATAATTCTTTATAAACATTATAACGTATCGGATTCTTCTTATAGTAGTCCTGATGAGAATCTTCTGCTGGAAAGAATTTATGGGCCTTTTCAATGGACGTAACAATTGGTTTGTCATACTTCTTACAGGCCTCAAGATTGTTTTTGGAGTTTTGGGCAATTTCTTTCTGCTTCTCACTTTCATAGAATATAACACTTCGATACTGACTACCACGATCGGAGAACTGTCCACCACTATCAGTCGGATCAATATTTTGCCAATATACTTCAAGTAACTCTTCATAGCTAACAAGGGAATCATCATAGGTAATCTGAACGACTTCAACATGACCACTACTACCACTAGAAACCTCCATATAGTTGGGGTTCTCATTTGTCCCCCCCGTATAGCCAGAAACGACAGATTCTACACCTTTAAGCTTCTCAAATGGCGCTTCCATACACCAAAAACAGCCTCCACCGAATATTGCTGTTACCTTGGCCGCATGTATCCGAGGGCAAAAAGCGACTAATATAGTTAAGAGAACAAACTTCATTTTACCTCCATGAAACTTTCTTTAACATTCTTCGTATAAGTATTCGTAGCGGAAAACAAAATTGTTACATCCAAATTTTAACACAAAGGCCAGTGACCAGTTTAAAGAGTTTGACCTCGTGATTTTGGCCACTTAAAATTAAAATATGAAAAAATTTATACAATACTTTATCGATAATCTCCTAATTTCTAATGTTCTATTCTTCAGTGTCTTTGTCATCGCAATCTTTGCATGGACAAAAATCCCAAAAGAAGAAATGCCTGACTTCGAATCTCCTTATGTTCGAATCTCGACAGTCTTTCCTGGTGCCAGTGCCGAGGATGTTGAGTTCTTTATTACTAAGCCAATTGAAGAAGAATTAAAAGATGTTGCAGGTATTGAAGAGGTTCGCTCTGTTTCTTCAACAGGTTCGAGTTCAATTACCGTTGTTATGCTTGAAAATTACCCTAACCCAAGAGAGGTCTATTTAGATATTCAGGATGCAGCACTTCGTGCAGACCTTGCCAACGAAGCGAAGCTACCAACTTTTCACCAGTTCAAATCATCTGAGAAAGCATATATTGATATTGGCTTCTATCTAGAAGGAAAAAGAGACTTATCTGTAGCGGATCGCGAACGTCTACAACAACTAGTTCGTAACTTTGAAACCCAAGTAAAAACCTTACCAGCCGTTTCAGGTGTTGATCGAAGTGGTTACCTTGACCCTGAAAACCATATTCTTCTGAGTCCTGCAAAAATCAAAGAGAATAGAATTTCTATTCATAAAGTTGTTTCAAGCCTAAGAGAAAGTCATATTAGGGCCCCTATTGGTGTTCTTGAAGATACTCAACAGTCGAAAGTTACTTCTATCAATGAACTAATTGATGAGAGCGACTTTAAGGACCTTCTTGTAACAGGAAATTATGAAGGAGAAGGTATTACGCTCGATCAAATTGCCACCTTTAGAAAGTCTTATGAAAAAACAAATAGCATCTATAAAATCAATGGCCATGAAGGAATCATGCTTAACTTAAAGAAGAGTCATAACGTTGATATTCTTGAAGCAAATAAGGCCACTGTTGCCTTTATTGAAAAATATAAGAAGGGTCAACTCAATGATCTAAAAATCGTGACTCTAGATGATGAATCCTATGATGTTAAGAATAGACTCGCTATTGTTGCAAGTAACGGGTTATTAGGGTTTGCACTTATCGTGCTTGTTCTCTTTTTATTCCTCGACTTTAAATCGGGAGTCTGGGTAAGTATGGGGATACCTTTTACGCTTTGTTTTACCCTGATCTGTATGCTCATTTTTGATTACACTATTAATAATATGACCCTAGCTGCTATTATTATAGTGATGGGGATTGTTGTCGATGATGCCATTATTGTTGCAGAAAATATTGGCCGAATCACAGAAGATCACAAAGGTACTCTAAAAGAGTTAATGGATAAGGTAACAACAAATGCTGCAAGTCTTTTAATGCCAATTACAAGTGCTATTGCGACAACATGTGTGGCCTTTCTCCCACTTCTCTTCTTTGGTGGTTGGTTTGGTAAATTTGTCTACGTCTTACCATTTATTATCACCATGATGCTTGTGGCCTCCCTACTAGAGTCCTTTACAGTTCTTCCTGCTCACGTTTTTCAAAGAAAACCTAAGAAAAAACATAATGATGAAATAAGTTGGTTTAGAAAGTACGAAGACATCTATGCTAGAGTTCTAGCAAAGGCACTAAACTACCGTGCTCTAATTATAGTAATCTTCATAGCCTCGACAGCGTTTTCAGGCTATCTCTTCAAAACTAAACTAAAGTTTGTCATGTTTCCAAGAGAAGAAAGTAAAGAGCTAAGTTTAAGTGTTTACACAAAGAAAGGAACATCTAAAGATGAAATGAATGAATACCTAAAACCAATCGAAGATATTCTTCTTTCCCAAACGAAGGAATTAAGCATAGTGGGCTTCCGCTCAAATATTGGACAATCGAGACGCGGTGGTGCCGTTAATTACAACCGTGCCAATATCAATATTGAAATCCTACCAGCAGATGAAAGAAAGTTATCGGCCAACCAGATAATCGATATTTTAAAAAATAAAATGAAAGATCTGCCAAATATTGAGCAAGTACGCTTCTTTAAATCACGCTGGGGAAGTGGATCAGGATCAACTATTGAAATTCAAATACAAGAAAATGATGACAAGATTAGGGCCGAGATCGCAGACCTTCTTGCGCAACACCAAAAGAATAATAAAACTCTAAAGAATGTAGAAATTGAAAGGCCGATAAATACAAAAGAATATAATTTTAAAATCAATCAAAATGAGATTTTGAGATTTGGACTTACTCCAAGTGATGTTACCACTTCCCTTCGTACTTTCGTTCAAGGAACAGTTCTCTATACTCTTAAGAGTACGGATGAAGAGGTTGAAGTTAGACTTACTGTGGCCAAGAACTACAAAGTTGATATAGAGAGATTAAAACAACTTAGAATTGACAATGGTACTGGTGGATATGTACCGATTTCGCGCTTTATTACAATTGAAGAAGTAATTAAACCATCTAATATTGAGCGCGTGAATTATAAGCGAACAACAATGGTCTATTCTGATATTGAAGAAAGCTCAGGCGTTACTCCTCTAGAAGTGGCTGATCATTATGAGAACGAGGTTTTTCCAGATATCTTAAAGAAGTATCCTTCATCAATTATTAACTTTGTTGGTGAAATTGAAGAGACTAGAGAATCAACAGGTGATTTTATGATGGCCGGTTTCCTCGTTATCGCTCTTATCTATATGATTTTAACAATTCAGTTTAAGTCCCTGTCCGCACCTCTAATTATTATGACAATTATACCAATTGGCGTTTCAGGAGTTATCTATATTCTCATGGCCCATAATATGGAAATCTTTGGTTTCTTTGCAGTTATTGGTGCTCTAGGAATGATTGGGGTTGTCGTTAACGACTCGATTGTCCTCATCGATAAACTCATCAAAGATACAAAATTTACCACTGATAAGAACGAGCTGTTTAAGCAAATTGGTCAAATCTCGTCAACGAGACTTAGGGCCATTATCCTAACAACTCTAACAACTGTTATTGGAGTTCTGCCAACGGCCTACGGTTTTGCTGGTTATGATTCAATGTTATCAGAGATGATGTTAACGATGGGTTGGGGCCTAGCGATCTCAACAGTTATCACATTATTCTTAACACCTGCAATCTTCTCATTACTTTCGAAATTTCTAGTGACAGAGAACAAACCGAAGAAGGAAGTATTTTTAGACAATGGCCAAACAATAAATTGAGTTGCTATTTATAAGACCTATTTACAAGTTTTTTTCCATGTAAGTAACAATTTGGACTGTGATCCTGAACAATTCCACAGGCCTGCAAGAAAGCATATATAATTGTACTTCCCACAAAGCGGAATCCCCTCTTTTTCAAATCTTTTGAAATTTTATCACTTAGCTCAGTCTTCGAAGGATAATCTTTTAGAGTTGCAAAAGTATTGTAAATTGTTTTTCCATTCGTAAATGACCAAATATATTTATCAAAGCTTCCAAATTCTTTTTGTATTTCAATAAAGTATTTAGCATTCGATACCGTTGACTCAACTTTTAGGCGATTTCTAATAATGCCTGGATCTAATAAGAGCTTTTCGATCTTGGCAGGCGTGATCTTAGAAACTTTCTTTACATCAAAATTATAGAAAACCTTACGATAATGATCTCTTTTGTTAAGAACAGTTTCCCAGCTAAGGCCGGCCTGAGCGCCTTCTAAAATAAGGAATTCAAATAGAGTTCGATCATCGTGAACAGGCCTTCCCCACTCTTTATCATGATAGTCGACATATTGTTTATTAGATAACTTTAACCATGCACATCTTTCTTTCATAAGAAGTATTATAAACCTTTTTTTAATTCTAATTAAGGATTAAAATAAACATTCATGTACTTTCAGAAAGGATAATAAATGAGTAAAGTAGTCAAAAACTTAAGCTTCTGGGTACTCGTCGCAGGTGTACTTGGATATATTTTAGGATCAATCTTTGGTGATCCACTTTGGGCAACGTCAAAAAACCCACCAGATATTTATCAAATTATTGTTATGATTAAGGATGTCTTCATCAGCTCTCTCAAGATGATGATTGCACCAATGATTTTTTTCTCACTAATAGGTGGGATTATTAGTATTGGTGAGATCACAAAACTTAAATCTATGGGAATGGTGACTATTACTTATTATATTTCAACGACAATCATTGCAATTATTATTGGATTATCAGCAGTCTTCTTTATTCACCCATGGAAAGACTCTGGGGTAACAATAAAGACCAAAGATTCAATACAGCAGCAAAAGCCTGCAAAGTTTATTGCAGAAGGATCTAACTCAATCCCACTTGTTATTAAAAATGTTTTTACAACTGCACTTGTTAATCCATTTCATGCCCTAGCAAATAATAATATTCTTGGAATTGTGACTGCGGCCCTACTTCTAGGACTTTCTTTACTTATTGTTCATCATACCTCGAGTCCCCTTTATCAAATTGTTAAGGATCTCAATATCGTTATTAATCGGGTTCTCCATTGGATTATCAACTTAAGTCCAATTGGCATTTTTGCCATTGTCTTTGACTTCAAAGTCAAAGTATCAGGAGATATCTTTTCGGAGCTTCTCTCATTTGCCCTCTTAGTTTTTGGGGCAACAATGGTTCACGGACTTCTTGTTCTTCCATCAATTGCTTGGTTCTTTGGCGGACTAAACCCTGTGAAGTTATTTAAAAAGACCGCAAGACCTTTACTTCTTGCTCTTTCAACAGCGTCGAGTTCTGCGACTCTTCCTGTAACAATGCAAACTTGTGAAGAGGAATTAGGCGTATCAAAAGGTGTTAGTGGATTTGTTTTCCCACTAGGGGCCACAATGAATATGGATGGGACGGCCCTCTTTGAAGGGATTGCAGCTATCTTCTTAGCTAATCTTTATGGAGTCGAGCTTTCAGGTGTTGCCATGTTCTCCATCTTCTTTATGGCCATGCTCTCTTCAGTAGGTGCACCGGGAATGCCATCAGGATCAATGTCAGGGATGCAAATGGTTCTTCTGGCCGCGGGAATTCCCCTAGAGGCAATTGGTATTCTTCTGGTAATTGAAAGGCCCCTGGATACTTTTAGAACGGCCGTAAACGTTGAAGGTGATATAATTGGAGCTGTTGTTACTCAAAGATACTTAGATAAGAAATTAACATAAAAACAAAAGGCCGCTTATAGCGGCCTTTTTTATTGGAGTCTAAGAAAGTTTATTTTACTTTACAACAACATCAAATGCTAAACTAACTTTATCATCAATCGCTTTGTCACCAAGACTCTTAAAGAATGAAGCAGATCCATACTTAAGGCCAAAGTCTGTACGATTAAACTCTAGTGAACCAACAAAGTTCTTCCCTTTTTGTGCCGCTAAAAACTTAACTTCTTTTGTCTTTCCTAAGATTGTAAGATCAGCAGTTACAGTGAAACCTTCAACTTTTTTGATATCAAGTGTTGCAGTTGGATACTTTGATACATGAAAGAAGTCTTCATTTTTAAGGTGTCCGTTTAATTTATCTAACCACTCACCTTGAAGGTCTGTTGCAGTAAAAGAGTTCATATCAACAACAACTTTTCCTGATACAAGTTGACCTTTTTCAAGCTTTACATCACCTGATTTAATTTTAACTGTACCGAAGTGACGACCTGTTACCTTAGTACCTTGCCAAAAAACAGTTGATTTAGAAGTATCAATTTTTTCAGCATTTGTTGCAAATACAGTAAATACCGCAAGGGCCATAACCATAAATTTACTCATAATATTCCTCCGTTTGAATTATGAAATAATTTTTAAAATATCTTAACAAAATACAGAGGAAAATAAAGATCATTATTAGCGACAACATGTGCTATAATTCGACCATGATGTGGATAACAATTGAACAGATAAAATGTCTACAGGCCTTAGAGAAAGCTGGTAGCTTTACGAAGGCCGCCTCGGAGCTTTCAAAGGCAAAGTCGGCGGTAATTTACTCAATTAACAATCTCGAGGAACAAGTAGGCTTTGAGCTCGTTGATCGTTCATCATATAGGCCAACAATCACTGCTAAAGGAGAAGAGTTCTTAAGCGAGGCATCAAAACTTACGAAACAGTATGATGAACTTATTCATAGAACTCAGCAAATCTCATCAAATGTTGAAACAAGATTATCGATTTCAGTCTCTGGAATTTACGGCCTCGATAAATTGTATCCAATTATCAAAAAGGCCATGGCCCGCTACCCTTCTACAGAAATCATTCTTGAGCGAGAAGTACTGAGTGGCGAAAAAATGCTTTTAAACGACAGGGTCGACCTTGCAATCTTTGAAGATCTCTCAAGTATCAAAAATTTTGATTATAAGATCGTTGGCAAAGTAGACATGTATCTTGTGGTAGCAAAAGACCATCCATTTCTAGCGCTTCCAAAGAAGCAACAGAACTTTAAAAGTCTTTCCCAATTTCCACAGATTATTCAACGAAGTACCATTCCAGATGACTCTACAAGTATTGGGGTTATTGAAGACTCACTAAAATGGAGGGTTACAGATACCCCTTCTAAAAAGGAGATTATTCTCAATGGATTTGGTTGGGGAAGACTCCCTTTTTCATTAATTGAAAAGGAGTTAAAGAAAGGACAACTTATCCATTTAAAGCATCTCGAAACAAAAGTACCTGTCACCTTCTGCTTAGGTCATAAAAAGGAGCACCATTTAGGAGAAGTCGCCCAATTTATCTGGGATTCCTTCTAAAATAGCGCAAATAAATTACCTGATTTTGGCATTTTTTCCCATTTCTCAAACATTTAGTGCTAAGTTGGCCCATTAACACTAAAAATTAAGGTAAAAAATGAAAACTGTTTACATAGGTAATCTCAATTATAAGATCACTTCTGAGCAATTGAAAGGTATCTTCTCACGTTATGGACGTGTACAAGATGTAAACCTTTTAACAATCCCAGGAACTCAAAAGAGTAAGGGTATCGCTTTTATAAAAATGCAAAATGAACAAATGGCACAAAAGGCAGTCGATGGCCTTGATGGCTCTATGCTTGATGGAAGAACTGTTAAAGTATCAATCGCCAAAGACAATTTTGAAGAGCAGAAAAAGCGCAAGAAAGAAACAAAGGCCAAGATTGAAAAAGAAGAAGCTCAAGAAATCATTATTGAAAAGAAGAAAGCTCGTCGCCGTCGAGGATTAAATGAGCTATTTGACCATCTAGGAAAGAAATAATGACGAATAACGATATTTTAAAAAAACTACGAATTGCTCTTTCTCTAAAAGATTTTGAAATTATCGAAATATTAAAACTTGTTGATTTTGAAATGACAAAGACTGAGCTATCAGCATTATTTCGCAAAGATGATCACCCAAATTACAAAGAATGTGGTGATCAAGTTCTCAGAAAGTTCTTAAATGGCCTAATCATTAAGAACCGTGGAACTCGTGAAGAGCGTGCGGCAAAAGCAGCAAGTGCACCTGAAGTGAAAAAAACTTTTAATAAAAATCCAAAACCAAAGGCAAAACCAAATGCTCCACGTGGGAAAAAACAATATACTAAAGGTCCTAAAAAAACTTCATAACGGTTACACACTAATTGATGAAGAGAATACGCAGGAAGTATTTCTGCCAGAGAATTTTGCGCCATTGAAAGTTGATGTAGGTTCAAAAGTTAAGGCATTTGTTTATCCCGATACACAAGGAGAGCTTGTAGCAACAACAGAGCTTCCTCTTGCAGTTGTTGGTGAATATGCCCTACTAGATGCCATTGAGATTCAAGAATTTGGTGCCTTCTTTGATTGGGGTACATCTAAAGATCTACTTGTTCCAGGAAATGAGCAGAAAATCAAAGTTAGAAAATTCGAATCCCATATTGTTCGCGTCTGTAAAGAAGATGGAACAGGCCGTATTTTTGGAACAACAAAACTGGGAAAATATATTGAGTCTTCAGATTTCGATATTTCCATAGGAGATGAAGTTGACGTCTATCTCGCCAAAGAAAGTGAATTAGGCTTTAGAGTTATCGTAAACAAGAAATTCATTGGTATGATTTACAAGAATGAAATCTTCCAACGCGTCTCTTGTGGAAAATACTATAAAGCATTTGTAAAAAAGCTTCGTGAGGATGGACTTGTTGATGTCGCCCTTCAAGAACAAGGTGTAAAGAATCTTGTGGATTCAAAAGATATTATTATCGACTTCTTAGAAAGAAACGGTGGCTCCTCATTTTTAAATGACAAAAGCTCTCCGGAAGATATTAAGAACTTCCTTAATATGAGTAAGAAGACCTTTAAAAGGGCAATTGGAATGCTTTATAAAGACAAGATGATTACTATTTCTGACAGTGGAATCAAATTAAATCAATAATAAAAAGAAAGGCCCACAAAATGTGGGCCTTCTTTTTTAAGTACTCAAATATATAATTTAAAATTAACCTTGAACTACTTTTACATTTACGGCACATGGACCTTTAGGACCTTCACCTAATTCATATTCTACGCTATCACCGTCATTTGGCTCTCCACCTTGAACTGAAGAAATGTGGAAGAAAAGATCTCCACCGTCATCTTTTGTGATAAATCCAAAACCTTTAGCTGAATTGTAGAATTTAACTTTACCTGTACTCATTTAATTAACCTCGTAAAAAAATTTTTTTCGTTAGAAAGATTTTACCTCAGTGTTCCCATAATTCCTAAGAAAAAAGAAAAAAAATTTATTTTGCTGATCCTTGTCACTTGGATAAACGCGACGCTCCAAAATGCGCTTTAAACGTTGCCTCTAAGTCACTGATTTTATAGATTTCTTTATTTGGCTTCGTCCCCCATATTGCATCTGGCCAAGAACGATCACTTTCATAACGACAGATTATATGCACATGAAGTTGAGGAACCATATTCCCAAGGGCCCCGATATTTAATTTTTGAGGCCCATACTTATCAGTAAGAAAGCGACTTACCTCATTAATCTCCTCTAATAAAGTCACTTGATCTTCCCAAGAGAGCTCATGAATTTCTCGAATCCCCTCGCGTTTTGGAATAATCACGGCCCATGGGTTTTCCGTATCAGGTAAGAGCATTACCTTTGAGAGTTTCATATCATCTATTTCAATTAAGTCTCTTTTTAAAACTTCGTGTAACTTAAACATCGATACCTTCTTTCTTCTTTATTGATTTTACGGCCCTATATGCAGTCGAGAAACAGCCCTGTAAGAGATAGCCACCAGTTGGTGCTTCAAAGTCAAGCATCTCACCAACAAAGTAGTAATGATTATTTTTAATAGCAGATAAATCATCATTTAAACTTTCAAAACAAACACCTCCAGAAGTGGAAATTGCCTCTTCTATTGGTCTCGATCTTTTTACTTCAATTGGACAATCCTTTATCGTCATGGCCAAGTACTCAATATTCACTTGGGCCTTTGTGCGATCAAGAACTTCATAAAGTAAAGAAGTAGCAATCTTATCAAAGCCTAATTGCTTTCTGAGTCGATTAGTTAGAGAATCCTTACTTTTATTTGAAAGTTTTTCTATGACCTCTTCTAGTTTTAAATCTGGTTTAAAGTCGATATGAAGATAAGCTCTTTGAGTATGCTCCAGTTCATCTCGAAGCCCATTGGAAATAGCATAAACGGCACCGCCTTCAACACCATAAGGAGTTAACATGATCTCCCCTCTAGCTTTTTGAGTTTCATTAAAGACAACAACATTCTTAACAAAGCCACGATCAACTTTTTCTTGAAAGTGTTTTGACCAATCTATCTCAAATCCACAATTCATGGCCTTAAGAGGAGCTGTTGTTACTCCAAGGGCCTCGATATAATCCATCCATTGCCCGTTACTTCCGGTCTTAGTCCAACTTCCCCCACCCATGGCAAGAATATAATAGTCCGCTGTTTGGGCCTTATCACTATGATCATACTTAAAGATCAAGTCACCGTCTGGCGTAATTTTTTTAAGAGAATGCTTTAGATGCAAATGAAAGTTTTCATGTGACTTTAGTGTATTCATCCATTGATGTAAGATATCTGCAGCCTTCATTTTCTTTGGAAAAATTCTCCCGCTTGTTCCGACAAATGTTTCCGTACCAAGGGAGTTTGCCCATGAGACAAGATCACTTGCACTAAAGTCTTTTAATAAAGAGGAGAAAAGCTCTTCATCTTTAAAATATTTTTTTGCAAACTTATCTAACTCTTCACTATGAGTAAGATTGAGTCCGCTATTTCCTGCAACTAAGAATTTCTTACCAACTCCACCAGTTTGTTCATATAGGTGAACCTCAATTCCCTCTATTCCAGAGTTTAATAATTCATAAGCACAGAAGAGGCCTGCAGGGCCTCCTCCAACAATGGCAACGATAACTTGATTTGACATGATAGAATATTATCACGCCAACAAGTTAGAGAAAAGTCTAAGCCGCTTTTGATGATATTGTATCCATATCAATCTTGTAGCGCAATGCTTCGATCAAGCGGTCAACCTTCTCCTGAGAGATTGGTTCTTTTCGACGAGAATCATTTATTAAATCATTCCATGCTATCACATGATCAATAACATCTAAGTCCATATCATTGAGTTTAACCAAGGCCAATGGCCAATTTTCAAAACTACGATTTTCAATCTCACGATCCGTCAATAAATTCACGTTTTGATGACGAGTATCCAAAATAATTTTATTATATGTGTAGATAACATCATCTTTCTTGCCTTCAATAACCTGAAAGAAAAAGCCACTATTATACATTAAAACACCTGTTACATCCCTAGCGTTATTATTTCTAAACGAAGAAGAGACAATCTTATCCAAGTCCTTTTCTGGTTTAAAGTCACCTGTTTTTTCGCTGATATAAATGATTTGATATTCTTTGCTCATAGAAACCACCTTTCTGCATATTTACATTTATTATAGATGTTTAAGAGTCCAAATGAAGACAAGAATGCTTAAATTGCAGCTTAATAATGAATCATTTCATTCCACCTGAGAATTGTTGTAATTCAGAAAAAACTTAAGCATCTTGCGATAAAAGTAGTACCTCAAAAGTTCTGCATGCTGACCTTTTTTCACAACGGCAAACTTTATAACGACATCGTCTTCACAATCACTATAAGTCTTTATAGTCGTTTCCTTTCCTCTGACAAACCAAGTAGCATTCGTTCTATTGTCATCAGACTGCAAGTTGCAGCGATTGTGATAAATCCATTTCTCCACAGCTTCTTGCGCCCCGACATGGCCAAAAGAATGTTCTGGATAATAATCCTTTCCGGCAAATGGAATCGTTTTATCCTTTGTCCCATGAATATGAAAAATAGGAATGGCCCTGACTTCAGGACAAGGGTCCTGTTCAACAATTACTTCACCATTCTCATCACGAAGATCTAGTGTTGCTCCCAACACCCCTATTGCTGTAACGTACTCAGGATAAGTACAGGCCATCTTAAACGAAAGAAAACCACCGTTAGAGTGGCCAAAGAAATAGATCCTACTCATGTCAATACGATCAAAACGTGGATGATTTGCGATATAATCAATAAGATTTTTAAGATAAAGAGTGTCATCAACTCCCGACTGATAAAAATCGCAACAAAAATTTCCCCCATTCCAGAAACGCTCTCCTTTTGGGTTCTTGCGTCCCTCAGGAGTAAGAATCATAAAACCTAACCGGTCCTTGTGAAAAGAAAGACGAGTTAAAAGATATTGGAGAAATATTGAGCTAGTATAAGCATGAATATTGACCACAAGTGGCCACTTTTTCTTTGAGTAATAGCGACGTGGTAACTCTAATAGTGCAGCAGGATGCCCTTCATCCGAGACCTTAATTCTATAGGTGGTTTGAAAATGTGGTTGATAAGAATAGACTTGCACAGTCTTAAATAGAAAGAACATAATCACCACGAGAGTGGCCCAGAACTTCATTTCTAGCTCCTTGTAATATCAGTATCATACTGTAGGTCATGGCCAGCTCTAGTAAAAATAGAAGGGATAAAGCAAAAATAATATTCATTTAACAGTTCAGTAAATCCATGGACTAATCGCATTAAATAGTTTAAGGTGAAGCCGTTAATTCATTGATAATTTAAATAAGAAGGATAATTTATGATTTCCACTTCCAATGTCAGTTTAAGCTTTGGTGGCAAAAAGCTATTTGAAGACGTTAATATCAAGTTTACGCCAGGTAATTGCTACGGTTTAATTGGTGCCAACGGTGCTGGTAAGTCTACATTCATCAAAGTTCTTTCTGGAGAAGTTGAACCTAATACAGGAACAATCAATATTACTCCAGGTGAAAGACTTTCTATACTTAAACAGGATCACTTCGCGTACGAAGAAGAACAAGTTCTTCAAGCTGTTCTTATGGGTAATGAGAAACTTTACTCAATCATGAAAGAAAAAGATGCCATCTATATGAAAGAAGACTTCAATGATGAAGATGGGATGAAGGCAGCAGAACTTGAAAGTGAATTTGCTGAAATGAATGGTTATGAAGCTGAGTCTGAAGCCGGAATTCTTCTTTCTGGTCTTGGAATTGGAACTGAGTACCACTACAAATATATGAAAGAGCTTACAGGGCCAGAGAAAGTTAAGGTTCTTCTTGCTCAAGCACTTTTTGGTTCACCAGATATTCTTCTTCTGGATGAGCCGACAAATAACCTTGATATCAAGGCCATTCAGTGGCTAGAGAATTTCCTACTAAATTATGAAAAGACAGTTATCGTTGTATCCCACGACCGTCACTTCTTAAATAAAGTATGTACACATATTGCAGATATCGACTTTGGTAAGATCACAACTTATGCAGGTAACTATGACTTCTGGAGAAAGTCTTCAGAGCTTGCTCAAAAACTTCGTGCAGACCAAAATAAGAAAGCAGAAGACAAGGCCAAAGAACTTAAGGCCTTCATTCAACGATTCTCTGCCAATGCTTCAAAGTCTTCTCAAGCAACATCGAGACAAAAGCAACTTGAAAAGCTTGAGCTTAATGACCTTCCAAAATCGACAAGAAAATATCCATTTGTACAATTCGATCCTAAGCGTGAAGCAGGAAAAGAAATTCTACGAGTTGATGGAATCACTAAGACAATCGACGGCGTTAAGCTTTTAGATAATGTTACGTTCATGATTAACAAAGACGATAAGATTGTTCTTCTCGGTGAGAACGATGTTGCTAAGTCGACTCTTATGAAAATCCTTATGGGAGAAATGGAGCCTGATTCAGGTTCTGTTGAATGGGGTGTAACAATCACAAAGTCTTACTTCCCTAAAGATAACTCAAGCTATTTCATGGATGGTAAGAACGATCTTGTGAATTGGCTAAGACAATACTCAGAAGACAAAGATGAAACATTTATTCGTGGCTTCCTTGGTAAAATGCTTTTCTCTGGAGAAGAGGCCCTTAAGAAGACTAATGTTCTTTCAGGGGGAGAGAAAGTTCGTTGTATGATGTCAAAGCTTATGCTTTCAGGTGCCAACGTACTTCTTGTTGATGGACCTACCGATCACCTTGACCTTGAAAGTATCACATCAGTGAACGAAGGCTTTACAAGATTTAAAGGTAATCTAATCTTTACTTCTCATGACCACGAGTTCATTCAAACGGTAGCAAACCGTATTATCGACCTTGACCACACAACAGGAAAAGTGATTGAAGATAAGTACGTTAGCTACGATGACTACTTAGCATCAAAAGCATAATCAATTTCAAATACAAAAGGCCTCTTCATGAGGCCTTTTTGCCACTTTTACCTTATTACAAGTTCAATTCCTGTAAGAAAATCCTCTAAGCATACAAAATCCCGTAATTTAAAATGTAAGAAAGTAAATTTCTTTAGCTATACAAAATTTTAATTTCAAAAAAGTCATCCCACGGGCTAGAAATTGCCAAATTCAGTTAAAACTTAGAGGGAGGTTTTATGAAAAAATTGGTTCTACTACTAGTCCTTACGGCCCTGACTGCAACGACTTTCGCCGCACCGGAAAGAGGAAGAAGAAATAATAATGATGACGAATTAAGAAATCGTCGCTCGCGTGATGCTAGAGATAGCAGATATAACAGAGACTCGCGCCGGAATAGACAACGCGATAGAAGATATGACGATCGTCGCAGAACAAGACCTGATCCGACACGCGCTTACCGCCGCTACCGTCACACACCAAACCGTGACTATGTAAGACACAATCGTCGTTGGACAACGGCCCGTGACTATCACAGAACAGTAAGACCAATCTATGTTTATAATAACCGTTGGCTAAGAGTTAGTGTCTCTTATGTTGATGGTTACTACTGGGATTACGATTACGACTACCCATACTTTATCTACAATGGATACCGTCACCGCTACAGTGCTTACGATACATGTAACTACGAGCTTGTTGACAGCTGGAGCGATTCAGTTCAAAGAACTTTCTACACATACTCGTGTTCGACAGGCTATGACCTATGTGCAGATCTTCGTGATGAACTAAATGACTACGAATACGATTACCGTTATTTCTGTGCCGAAAGATATAACTGGTAGATTCAATACTTATATGAGGGCCACATAATGTGGCCCTTTTTATTTTCGAATGAATCGATTAAATGAAGAAAAAGAAATTAAGATTGAAAGAACGATGATTAAAATAGCAAAGCCGATAATTTCAGTGGAGCTGAAAATATAATTTAAATCGAATTGAAGTTTTGCAACAGCATAAGTCACAAGCTGTCCTAGAGTTACTCCAACAACAACGGCACTCACTGACATTAAGGCCATCTCTTTCATAATGGACTTTCTAATCTCACTAAAACGAATCCCAATGATATTGATAAGTGAGATATCTTCTCGTCGAGACTCTAATTGGTGTGCAATGAGAGAGTAGATCACAAGAAGCCCCACAAGAAAGACAATGAAGCTCATTGTAACGAGAATCTTTGTGATACTCTCCATAATTGTTGCAACCCTTTTAAGGGAGCTTTGAATATCAATTAGAGATACATTTTGAAACTTGGCCGCAAAGTCTGATTGAAGCTGATCATTAACATCACCCTCACCTTTTCCAATGGCAGCAATGAAAGTCTTTGGAGCATCCTCAAGAACCCCTGGGCCAAATGAGATAAAGAAATTTGGCAGGAAGCTCGTCCAACGAATCGAGCGAAATCCTACAACTTTAGCAATAATAGGCATCCCTAGAATATTATACTCAAGCTCATCACCAAGATTAATACCCAAACGACTCGCATAACGTTGTTCTAATGAAACTTCTGCCACTTCATCACTTTCAAAGTCAAAACGCTTAGGCATACGTCCTTCGACAATCTCTTCACCCCTTACAAGATGATCGCGGTAACTTAAGTTAGCACTGCGATTGCGACTACGTTGTTCTCTTTGTTCTTCTCTTGTTAAATCCCCAAGTTTTTCTGGGTTATAACCTTCACCATTAATCTTTACGAGTCGCCCACGAACCATTGGGCTGATATTGAGAAGGTCCAGCTTCTTCTGAGAAACAAAAGTTTTTAGATCCTCAACTTGTTCAGGCTGAATATCAAAGAGAAAATAAACAGGACGCTCCTCTGCTGGCATCGAAAGTTCCGCTCCAATGATATTCTTTACTGAAGGGATAAGAGTCATAAGACTTGTTGAAATGAACAGACATAAGAAGATAAACAATGTTGAAATCTTATGACGAGTCACATACTTAAAGGCCATATTAGATGATAAGCTAAGCTTTGGATTAAATTTTCCAAGCCATGAAAGAACAAAACTTCCCACAGGAAAGAAGACCCCCACAATAAGTAGGAAGACTGCAATGAATGCACTACCAACAATCAAGCTTTCAGATAAGTAGATGGCCATTACCCAATAGAAAATTACAATTGGAATAAATAACAAATAATCATAGAAGTTCTTTGAAAGGCTCGTATCATGATCAAAGAGTGCCTTTTGATCGACTCTTAAATAAGGAATAATAAGAGCTGGTGCTAAGACAATTGTAGAGGCAACCCCTACGGCCATTGTGACAAAGAAAGTTGAAAGGCTAAATTCAAGAGCAAAATTAATTCCTAAATTTCGACTGACCATGGTTTGTATAACAGGACTAAATGCCGTCCCAATTGCAATTCCTAAAAGTGAACCAAATAGGCCTAGAAAGAAAAGCTTTAACGTATAGATCTTAAAGATATCTTTCTTTCTCATACCAATAAATCCAAGAATCGCTAAATCCTTTCTTCTCTTTAAAAGGAATCCTCTAAAGAGGTAGATGAGGCCTAAACCTGCTAGGAATAGCCCACATAGAGAAACAAGCCCAAGAAAGTCAGCGAGATAATCCATTGAACGCCCGACTCTTTCAGAATTAGACTGAGGAGAGCGAATGCGAATAGAAGAGTCGATGATTTTGGCCTTTAAATCTTTCTCCCTTTTAATAAGCTCTTTGTCGCTTAACTCTTTGGCCATCTTAAAGTGTAGGCTTCGCCAAATTGTACTACCAGGTTTGATAAGATCAGTAGAATCAAGAACTTCATTTTTTAGATAGAGTCTTGGAGCAAGTTGCCCCATGGAAAAACCGGCAGAACCATCTTCTTCGACAATCCCCGCGACTTTAAATATTTTAGATCCAATCTTTATGTCCTTGCCTACATCAAGACCAAGTTGACCAACAAGTTCAGGATATATAAAGATTTCATTATCTTTTAAATCACGAAAGCTCTTGCCACTCTTTGCTAGGATCTCACCATAGAAAGGAAACCCGTGACCAAGTCCTCGTATATTGACGAGTCGACTTTTTTCGCCGTTAAAGAGCATCGAATAGAGTGAGCGGTTGCGAGTCATCTCACTATAGTCGAGATTAGATTTTGCAATCTCTAAGCTATCTTTCGTGATCGCAATTCGCGAGCTTACTGAAATATCAGATCCAAGTAGAGATTTTGACTTTGCCGTTAAAGCACTATCAAAAGAGGATTTAAAGACTTCGATGGTTGAAAGACCAACCATTCCTATCGAGAGATTTAGAATAAAGATGATAAAGAACATTGGAGAGCTTCTAAGCTCTCGCATAACCATTTTAAGCTTCAAGACTTAGCACTCCATTTTCTAAGTGATAAATCTTCTCACACCTCTTTGCTAAATCCTTATCGTGAGTAACAAGGATAAGACTCATCTTTTCATCGCGAACGATATCAAAAATGAGATTCATGACTTCATCACCTGTATTTTCATCAAGGCTTCCACTTGGCTCATCTGCCAGAAGAACTCCAGGGTGAGTTACGAGAGCGCGAGCAATGGCAATTCGCTGCTTCTCTCCACCGCTTAATTGATTTGGGAAGTGGGTCTTTCGATGACTCATGCCAACTTTTTCAAGAAAGTAATCAACACGACTTTTATCGGAAACACCATTAACCTCTAGAGGAAGTAAAACATTTTCATATGCATTTAGATGTTCTAATAAATGAAATTGTTGAAAGACCACACCAATATGCTTTGCTCGAAGATCAGTGATTTCTTCACTATTTAGATCTTTAAGTGAATTATTGCGATATGAAATATCACCACTAGTGGCATCATCAATTCCACATAAGAGTGATAAGAGCGTTGATTTTCCACTTCCTGATTTACCTAGGATTGCGATGGTCTCCCCTTCGCTAACTCCAAGCTCAACACCTTTTAAAACATTGAGGATTTCTTCTCCTTGAGAAAAATCCTTTCTAACTTCTTTGAGTGATAATACTAATTCAGTCATTATAAAGCTTTCCTTATAAACGGTGCGACCGTCTTTGCAATAATCTTGTGTCCTTCCTCATTTGGGTGGATGCCATCATCAATATTATACTGACGCTGTCCTGCTACATCCTTTAGTAAGAATGGAAGAAGAGTAACTCCCTCTTCTTTCTTTAAGTCAGGAAACATTTTTTGAAATTCTTTCGTATACTCAGGGCTATAATTTGGAGGGATCTGCATTCCAGCGAGAATAACCTTTACACCCTTACTCTTTGCAAGCTTGATAGCATTTTTTAAATTCTCTTTTGTTGAATGAAGCTTTATTCCACGTAGCCCATCATTTGCCCCGAGGGCAAGAAGCATGACATCTGGCTTGCCTCTTAGTGACCACTTAAGGCGAGAGATTGCAGATGCTGAAGTAGAGCCGCTAATACTTGCATTCATGACTTCAATTTTGATTCCATCTTTTTTCAAGATATCTTTCACAAGATTTGGGTAGGCCTTCTCTGGATCAATTCCATATCCGGCAGTAAGAGAGTCTCCGAGAAAGAGAACTTTTGGCGCAGCAAAAGTTGAGAGACTAATTAATAGAACTAGTAAAATTTTATTCATAACAACTCCAATCATATTATTTTAGGGCATCACAGCAAAAATAGCGAAGCTCATTTCGCTTTTTTACAAAGATTTAACAAAGCCTTTATTAATGCTTTGCTGGCCCTCTTTCATCAGTTAAACTAGATTAGTGAGTCAAGGAATCGAGATACTTCAAAATATATTTGGTTATAGTACCTTTCGCGGCAATCAAGAAAAGATTGTGGAAAGTGTCATTGCAGGAAATAACGCACTGGTCCTCATGCCAACAGGTGGTGGGAAGTCTTTGTGCTATCAAATTCCAGCACTTGCCCGCTTTGGGACGGCCATTGTTATCTCTCCCCTCATCGCTCTTATGAAAGACCAAGTTGACGCCCTTATTGAAAAAGGCGTCGAAGCGGCTTACTTAAACTCATCAATTTCTCATAGTGAACAAGATGATATTGTGGGAAATCTTCTCAATGGAAATATAAAGATCCTCTACGTCTCGCCGGAGCGTATGATGAACGAATACTTTCAGCGAATCTTAGATCGCATTGAGATTTCTCTCTTTGCCATTGATGAGGCCCACTGTGTTTCTCAATGGGGCCATGACTTTAGACCTGAGTATATGCAGCTTGGCATGATCACAAAGAAATTTCCCGACATCCCTCGCATTGCTCTAACAGCAACGGCCGGTGAAGCAACACGTGGTGAGATCATTCGCTGTCTAAACCTCCATGGCTCAAGTCTCTTTATCAGCTCTTTTGATCGACCAAATATTACATACGAAGTTCAAAAGAAGACAACGAAAGAAAAAGACTTCTATCGTCTCACGCAATTTGTTCAAGATAATCTTGATGGCCAATCAGGAATCGTCTACTGCCTTTCACGCAAGGGTGTCGAAGAGTGTGCAGATAAATTAGTTAAGGCTGGTTTTAAGGCCTATGCCTACCATGCGGGAATGAGTGCCAGCTACCGCGAAAAAGTTCAAGAGAAATTTATCACCCAAAAGAATGTCATCGTTGTGGCAACTATTGCATTTGGAATGGGTATTGATAAGGCCGACGTACGCTTTGTTGCCCATATGGATATGCCAAAGTGTCTTGAGTCTTATTATCAGGAAACGGGACGAGCAGGACGCGACGGACTCCCTTCTCAAGTTTTAATGTTCTATGGGCTAAGAGATCTTGTTCTTTTAAAAAGAATTGCTAATAAAGGCGTTGGCGCAGCAGCTCGTCGCCGCGTGAATGAAGAAAAGCTTGATGCCATTCTTGGTTTTTGCGAGGCCACAACTTGTCGCCGCGAAGTTCTTCTTAATTACTTTAATGACCCCTATCAAGGCCCATGTGGTAATTGTGATATCTGCTTAAGTCAACAGACTAAGCAGAAGCTTATTAATGCAACTGAAATTGCCAAGACCGTTCTCACTTGTGTTTATGAAACTGACCAGCGCTACAACGTCCACTATATCGTCGATGTTCTCAAAGGAAATATTTCTGGCGTCATTCAAAAAAATGGCCACCACCATATCACAAGCTTTGGTTATGCAAGTAAGGAAGACGAAGGGTTTCTCTATTCTCTATGTCGCCAACTAATTGCTCAAGGTCATCTAAAGATGGTTATGGACGGAAGTTCAGAGATAAAACTTACTCAATCGGCCATCGATGTTATTGAAGATCGCAAGCAAGTCATGATTCGTGCAGACTTTAAAAAAGGTGCACCAGCATCAAAGTCCACTGCGACTAAAGCAAAAGCAACAAAGAAGAAAGCAGTTCGCAAAAAGGCCACAACTCGCAAGAAAGCTGTCGCCACATATAAGCCTAATGACGGAACAGATAAAACAACGTATGAGAATTTAAAAGTTCTACGATCAAAGCTTGCCAAACAGAAACGCACACAGGCCTTTAAGATTTTTCCAGACAAGACTCTTATGGAGATGGCCGCCCAACGCCCACAAACTCTCGATGATCTCGAAAGCATCTATGGGGTTGGGCCTAAGAAGCTTAAGCGCTTTGGGAAGATTTTCCTTGAAGCTCTTAATAACGATTTTTAATTCTGATCATTACCTATAAGACTTTGATTTGAGGTAATTTTGCGTTTACCTTGCGTAAAGAAAAAGCATCTGGATCAAATCTTACTAATAAAAACCCAAGGACAGCTATATTATTCAGTATATCCAAAATATTTTCTACAGTTTTCTTCTATATCTTTGAAGTTGTATTTTGGTCTATATTTACATGCAGTTATTCTGTAATACTTAGAAAGTCGAGTAAAATATGTTGGTCTCTTTCTTTCATAATTTAAATCTGAGGTATAAAGTGAACTTAAAGCACGAGAGATATAAGGATTATCATAAGCGTATAAAATTATGTCATCATTATGATCTTCAACATTGTAAAAATAACCACTCTGAATAGCTCTTCTTAGAGTTAAATGATAAGAGTAAGAAAAACCGGAACATGCCCCGTTAGCAAACATAGAGTTATAATAGGAAAGCATATCTTGCACAGGCTGCCCACTATTCAAAAGAGAAAAGTATAAGTATACCTCTTCAGGTATCCCACACTTCAAAGGAATTTTAATACTATAACGCGAACTATCCCTCATTCTGCCGCTCCACAGCTCAAAATTTGACACACTAAACCTAGAGTTCTTTTTTATATTTATATCCCAAATCGCCTTAATAAAATCCCTCGAGAAAGCATCGTTATTTTTTATATTATAAAGAGCTTCAAGTAGCTGACGGCATGCCCCATTTTGTAAGGAATATGATTCATTTATGTCAAAACACCTCTTTGAAAGATCTTTCAAAAAATAAGGCGCATCAGAAAGATATGGATACTTTTTAGACTCTGCAATCTTACTTTTTATAAAATAAACAACTCCCCACAAAGGGAATAAAAGCGTTGCATTTCTAGCAAACCAATCTGCTCGCTCAAGAGACTCACTAGACAAATCAAAAAGGTATTTATTTTTAACTTTATAGTCATCTTTTACTAACACCCCCCATGCAATTGGTTTTAAGATTAAATAACATAAAATAAAAAGGATATAGAATCCTCTCCTCTCCTTTATTTTAATGTGAGAAAGTAAAAAATAAAGTAACAAGAATATAAATATAAAATCTAACACAAGCCTGTCCTATAAATTAGCATTCGGTTCAAGGTGCTTTTTCACTACCAAAGATAAGAGCTCCCATCGCTTTACAACTTAAAGAAGTAAATTTACATAACAAGCAAACTCACCATTTGAATTCAATAACTCATTAATCAGTACCTTGTCCTCATCTAATAGGTCATCATCACTCTCAAGATACATGATTACATGATCATCCTTCACCTTACTAACTCCGCAACTATCAACGCATGCAAATTTCTTACCTTCACAACCTAAACTTTTTCCAGCAAATGTGTATTTCTTTCTCAACTCTTCTCTTGTAAGTTTAAAAACATCGTCTTTGAACTTAAACACTTCTTTCATTTCATCAACATTTATCCACATATCTTGATTCGATAAAAGTTTTACACGTCCATTTTCAAACTTCTCCACTACTCCATACGTAAATACAAAATCAGAGTAATGTTCGTTCTTTAGCTTTACATATATCTTAACTTGAACTCCATCCCTTGCACCAGGTTCTTTCTCAAACTTAATTCCTAGTTTCCCAATAGACTCTTTTCCTTTAGCGCTCTTAAATATATTAGCGACATAGATATCCTCAATATTCAAATCAATTTTAGAAATGATGTAGCCAGGACTCTCTCCAAACTTTTTCTTAAATAAATAACGCTGCCTCCTTTCGCAGTCTGTATACTCTTCAAGGTTTTGATTTTTTTTCAGACTACTCACGCAGCTAGAAATATATATCTCATATTTCTTCTCTATCTTATCGGCTTTTGTCTTAAATTCGGATATATTTTTATCAACCTTTTCTTTAAGGTCACCGGAAAAACGCTGCTCTAAAGTTCCATATAAAAGATCACGTCCATAGACGCTAGAACATAAACAAGCAACTAAACTGACTATGAACTTTGTATCCAGGTGCTTTTTCGTTGACCTTGCATAAAGAAAAAGCACCTGGATCAAATCTTCAAACATAGCTCTAACAACTTCTTTAAATTTCAATTTGATTACCCCTAAAAATGAATTGATAACTACTTATCGGGCAACAAGGACTAAACATTACTAATTTAACAACTTAGGAATAGGTTTAAATAAGATAGGAACAATGAGTGTCCACCTCAAGAAATGCTAAAGATTTTAATTATGAAAATTGGCTATATGAGAAAACGATGACAGACTTTCTTTGGCTAAAATTTGTTACTCATTTTCACTTCGTGAAAATATCGTTTTTATATTGCGTAGACTTTCCCATTGGCCTTGAGACGAACCGCTCGGGCTTGAACCCTCGCTCTCGACGCTAATCTCTAGCTGAAGAGTTGGGGGCCTAGCACCGCAAACAATAGACTGGCTTTGGCCAGTCAATTTTGCGGGTGGCCTTGAGACGAACCGCTCGGGCTTGGCCCCTCGCTCTCGACACTAATCTCTAGCTGAAGTGTAAGGGGCCTAGCACCGCAAACAATAGACTGGCTTTGGCCAGTCAATTTTGCGGGTGGCCTTGAGACGAACCGCTCGGGCTTGAACCCTCGCTCTCGACGTAAATCTCTAGCTGAAGAGTAAGGGGCCTAGCACCGCAAACAATAGCCCGCCTTTGGGCGGCCAATTTTGCGGGTGCTTAATAGCGATCTTTAAAACGTATAATCAAAGACTGATTGATGTGAAGGTTTCCGCGGCGGTAGTCGATGAATTTTGCACGCATTAAGTTTTTTAATGAGTGAGAGAAGTCCACATCGGCCATGGCAAATTCTTGGTAAGGATAGCCGGCCCAAAGGTTTTTAAGTTCTGAGTGAAGATCTTTTTCTCTTTTTCTGAATTTACCTTGGTCTTTTAGATGGTAAATAATGAAAAGCTCTTCGTCTTCAAGCTCAATTCCTAGGCCATAGCAAATGGCACTTAGGGCATGAACTGCTGCGATATACTTCTTATCTTTACCGAATTCATTTTGAAAATTAACGAAACCTTTAAAGAATGCATCTAATTTGAATACCATATTCTCATAGACGGCATATGTACTCTTAGATGAATCATTAGAGACATGAATGCATTTATGAAGAAATTCTTCAAATTGATCCATTTTCTTAAATTCTACTTTTTCTAATATTTCTTCAAATGTTTCTTGTAATTGGTCCATAGTCGTCTTTCTATCACATAATTCCTAAGCTGCCTATTGAGTAATACCGCGAATCTGATACTCTCGTGACGGCTTACGACGGCGATCGTATTCCTTTTGTCCAGGAGAGCGAGAATCATTATAAATATCCTCTGCTCCATAATAATTACTGATCATACATACATTCAGAGCTGCAATACGATCACATTTTGATTTTACAATTCTCTTATAATTGGCCACGGCCTTTTGATTGCGGGCCTGTCTCTCAGGTGTAAAACGGTAATATTCAACAAATAGGTTTCTGTCCGCAGGATTGATTTCATCCTTATACACATTGTAAACCAGCTTCTCACATGAAAAGTCCTTAAGCTCACCTTCAATAGCAGGAAAGTGATTTTTTAGAGTCGTTGCTGACTCAGAACGGAAACCACCTTGGTCGTTGTCACCTGCAAAGAAAGAAAGGTTTGAATAAATATCTTCAATCTTGGCGGTTTCATTTTCACATGAGTTAAGCATTTGATCGACCCTTGTTAGAAGTCTCTCAAGGTTCTTCTTTGTTACCTCTGCATTTTCATCGTCACAAGAAATACACCACTCTCTTTCAGCGAAGTCCGAGTTCACATAGAGCATGGTTGCCAGAAGCGTATTTTCAAGTCCACTCATGGCATCCGCATGAGCAGCAGGAATCACAAGATCAAGAAGCGTGAACCTTCGTGTTGCCTTTACCTTTTCAGTTAGTTCATCAAAGGCCTTATTAAAATCAAGCTTCTTGAAGTCAACAGGACGCTCATTCAAAAGAAATTGATTCTTAACCAGAGTTTCAATGGAATATTGTAATTTGTAGTTACCAACTCTAATGGTGGCCACACCGTTTTTAATCGTTGCAGGAGGGAGCTCACCGATGCCAGTCTTCTTTAGCCAGCGAAAATACTTATGTTGCTCTTTGATATTTTTAAAGGACTGAGCATAGACCTCAGGGTCTTTGCGTCTTTGATTATAACTATCCGTAATATTTACGAAGCGACGATAGTAGTTCTTCAGAGCAAAGTCTTCGACAATGGCCTCGCCAGAGTACTCCTCTTTCTCCACAATCATTTTTGCATGAGTCTGGGGAGCTGTCGCCAAGAGGCCAACAAGCGCTAAGATCTTAATAATCGAGTTCCTCATAATTATCTCCCATACGCTTAACGGAGTAATTATATCAATTATTAAATATTTATGTCAGAGATCTAAAGATATCAGTAAGATAGCAAGGCCATCGACATGGCCTCGCCCTAGTTATGCCAATTAAAATTGTGCAGATAATTGAAAGATAAAAGATGAGCGACACTCGAATTCATCGAGCTGATTGACTCCACAATCCATTGCTGAAACCGAATAGTCCATTGTGAATGAGCCTTTTTCCGTATTCAACTTGAAGTCCTCTGCTAAGTCGAGACCTTGAGCGGAAAGAACTGGGGCGATTGCTCTTTCTAAGTCTTCTGCCTTGATCGATATTTGCTTAATTTTTCCAAAAAGAGATTTTTTTACAATAGCCGGAACAACTGTATCCACATCGTATTCTTCAAAAATAATTTGAACCGCTTTTTTTGAGACTATATTTAATTTCATCTTATTAAGGAATTCTCTTGCAGGAATTCCTTGTGTGATTTCATTACGAGAGCCCTCTACGCTAATAACCATATCAAAGTCACCTTCAATTGTGGACTTAGTTCCAGTAAGATTATCTCCCTTAACTTCATAGAAGTCCTTACCACGCAGCTCAACAGTGATCTCCATTCCATTTTCAAGGTGATTAAAATTTGTGTTAACAGTTTTAGCTAATTCATTATAACTCACACCCTTTGCAAGAGCTTCAGTCATTGCCGTTGAACAAGATTCAACCTGCGCAAGATCTCCTCTCTTAAGTAAGGCAGCGGCCTTAGTAGAACCCTCAAGTGCGCGAGCGTAGTTAATTGCAGCTTCACTTTTTGAAAAGCGGCAACTTGATAGGCCATCATTAACTGATAATGATGCAAATACTTGTGTGCTTAATAGAGTGATTGCTGTGGCAATAATAAATTTATTCAATTCAGGCTCCCTTTTACCTTCTTAAAAGTCTGGCAGTAAATTATCATATCTAGGAAATCTATCGAGTTATTTGAAAATTTACCAATGGATGTCTTAGATTTAGACGCCTATTTTAAACAGGAAGAAGTGGTCTTAAAACTTAAGATTCCTCTTAAGTTTCAAGACCTTAGAGTTTATTCAGTCTTCATTTGCTCAATAAATAATCGATACAATGAAGGGAGAACAACAAGTGTTAGAAGAGTTGCAGATATAATCCCACCAACAACTACTGTTGCAAGAGGCCTTTGAACCTCTGCCCCTAACCCTGTTGAAAAAATCATCGGCAGGAAGCCGAAAATATCCGTTAAGGCCGTCATAAGAACTGGACGAAGTCTAACCATTGTCCCTTCCCTCACAACATCATCAGGAGATTTCCCATCAGCTAAGAGTCGATTAAAGTATGTCACAAGAACAACACCGTTTAGAATACTAATCCCACATAAGGCAATAAAACCAACACCAGCAGAAATACTAAATGGTAATCCTAAAATCTTTAATGAAAGGACACCTCCAATAAGGGCCATTGGTGCACATAGAAAAATTAATAAGACTTGTGCATAATTCTTAAAGGCCGCATAGAGCATAACTAAAATAAGAAGTAGGGCCAATGGAACTAGAACACTTAGTCTTTCTTTAGCTGAAATAAGATTTTTAAAGCTTCCACCCCATTCGATATAGTAACCTTCTGGAAGACTAACTTCTTTTTCAACAATCTCTTTTGCAACTTTTACAAAGTTTTCAATATCTCGAGTTTCTGGATTGATTAGAATAGCAAGTCTGCGAACAGAGTTTTCACGACTAACTGATGAGTAAGTTTCAGAAAGCTCTATATCTGCCACATCACTAATCTTAACAGTATAACCTTCCGAGATCCCAACAGGTAGATTAGAGATCGTCTCAACATCCTTTCTTTCATTTGCAGATAAGCGAGTCATGATTGGATACTTTTTAACACCATCGTAGATATCCCCAACTTGAGCACCTCCAATAGCTGTCGAAATAACATCAAGAACAGGTTTACTACTTACTCCAAGTTTTGCAAGCTCATCAAGTTTTGGAGTGTATTGAATCATTGGAGCGAGTCCTTTTGACTCAACTTCAACCTCGCCTGCACCAGGAGCCTTAGCAATCGCCGCAGAAACCTTACCAGCAATTTCTTCAATAACTTTTAAGTCTTCACCGTAAACCTTAGCTGAAACAGATGCCCTTGTTCCTTCAAGTAACTCGTTAAAACGTAACTCTACTGGTTGAGAGAACATGGCCACTTGTGCCGGGATATTTAATGTAAGGGCCTTTCTAATTTCCTCCATGAGATCGGCCTTATTTTTAATATGTTCTTGCTTGGGCCATCCATCCCTAGGCTTAAGCATGACATATGAGTCCGAGATATTAACACCCATCGGATCTGTACTAATTTCAGCAGCACCAGTTCTTGCAAAAACAGTCTTCACTTGTGGAAACTCTTTAATGACATCTTCGCTTAATCTTTGAAGTTGTATTGAGTTCTCAATGCTAATATTTGCAGGACGGATAAACTGAACAGCAAAGTCTCCTTCATCTAATTGAGGAATAAACTCCGAGCCCATTCCCATAAATAAAACTCCCCCAAGAGCTATAGCTGACACACCAAAGCCTAGAACGACCTTCTTAAACTTTAATGCTAATTCTAAAATAGGAGAGAAAGCTTGCTTTGCTAAAAGCATGATTTTAGGCTCACGATCTTGTGTATTAGAGCTTAAGAATGTTGCGGCCAATGCTGGGACTAAAGTGAATGATAGAACTAGAGCTGAAGCAAGTGCCATAATAAAAGTTGTGGCCATAGGGCCAAACATTTTTCCTTCTACACCTGTAAGTGCAAAAAGTGGAATGAAAACTGTAATAACAATAATCTCACCAAATCCAGCAGCTGAACGGATTTCAATAGCACTTTCCACAACAAGATCTTTAATTTCAGCACGTGTTAAGGCACGGCCAATTTCCTTTGTTCGCTTTTGTAAACGGTGAACACAGTTTTCAATAACAATAACAGCACCATCGACAATAATCCCAAAATCTAGAGCACCAAGACTCATTAAATTTCCTGAAACGTTTTGCCAGCGCATAAGAATAAAAGTAATTAAAAGTGAAATTGGAATGGTTGCAGCAACAATAATTGCGGCCCTAATATTTCCCACAAGAAGCATGAGAAAGGCCATCACAAGTCCTGCACCAACTATTAAGTTATGCTCAACAGTACTTAAAGTAGCATTAACCATATTAGAACGATTATAAACGATTTCGAGATTTACCCATGAAGGTAGATCCTTTTTAATCTCATTGATACGTTCTTCAAGTCTAATTGAAACAGCTCGAGAGTTTTCCCCAAGAAGCATGAAGGCCGTTCCAATTACGACCTCTTTTCCATTATGAGTTGCAGCTCCTGTGCGAATCTCTTTATCGAACTTAACAACTGCCACATCTTTTACTCGAATGATATCAAGAGAGCCTAATCGCTTAATGACAATATTCTCGATATCAGAGATACTCTTTAAAAGTCCAACACCACGAACTAGAAGTTGTTCTCCAGTTTGAGGAATATAGCCTCCTCCAACATTTTGGTTTGTACTCTCAATGGCATTTTCAATATCATCGAAATGAATTCCAAATTTGGCCATTTTATCAATATCCGGCTGAATGAAGTATTGCTTCTCATAACCACCAATTGTATTAACCTCGATAACACCCTTAACTGTTAAAAGCCTAGGTTTAATTAGCCAATCTTGAATTGAGCGAAGCTCCATTAACTTCAGCATCTCATCTTCTTCTGACTTGGCCTCTCCCTTAAAACTCAAGGAATAATGGAAAATCTCTCCAAGACCCGTACTAATTGGCCCCATTTCTGGCTTTAACCCCTCAGGCAAGTCAATATTAATAAGCTTTTCAGACGACAGCTGTCTAGCACGAAAGATATCAACATCATCATTAAAAATAACAGTAACCTGAGAGATTCCATACTTAGAAACAGAACGTGTTTGCTCTACCCCAGGCATGCCTGTTAATGCCGACTCAATTGGAAATGTTACCATTCTTTCAATTTCTTCAGGAGTTAAACCTTCAACAGGAGTATTAACCTGCACCTGAGTATTTGTAATATCAGGAACCGCATCAATTGATAACTTTTCAAAAGAGTAAATACCACCAATGATTAGAATCGCCGTCGCGATAAAAACAAAGAGACGATTATGAACACTAAATTCAATTATTTTATTCATCATGATTATTCCCCTCGATCTCTAATGTGCATGGCCATAATCAGACTCATCAGTTGAAAAGATATCTGATACTCGAAGAAGTCCAATCCCACTGATCACAACTTCATCACCTTTAGTAAACGATCCGGTCAACTCATGCTCATCAACAAGTTTAAAGAAGCCATTTCTTTTGCGATAAAGTGCACGCTCTTTTCCCACAACTACATATGCATTATCAGGGATATTATTAAAGCCTGTTTCAAATAAAACAGTCTTAATAGCAAGCCTTTTTTGAGCTTCTTTAGATAATTGAATTCCATAATTTACATCTACTTTAACAATGGCCTTACCCTCACCTGTTTTTTGATCACTATGTTCGTGAGAATGATCATGGCCATCTTCATCTTCATCTTCATCTTTACCTTCTCCATCTTCTTCACTATGTTCGTGAGAATGATCATGGCCATCTTTATCCTCTTCATCTTGGTCACTATGTTCTTGATGCTCTTCATGCTTATGCTCATCATGGTTGTGTTCGTTATGCTCTTCGTGATTAGATTCACAACTAACTAAGCTTATTAGTAAAATAAGTAAGATTATTTTTTTCATATTTGTTCCTCTAGTATTGTTCCTCTTAGTAAATAGATATTCCATAAAGCTTCGACTGCTCCGATTTCGTAGTCATTTCGCCTAGTAAAGAAATCTACCATTTGCCTGTGTGCCTCAATAATTAACGATGTCGAAATTACGCCGCGATCAAAGAGTTTTTCTATTCTCTTATGTTTTTTTTCTAAAACTGACTGAGAGGCCATTTTCTTGTAAACTGATTTATAGCGTTGATATTTTTGAACCCAATTTCTATGATCAATTTGTAGATCAAGTTCGTCGTACCGAATCTGATACTCACTTTTTTTAACAGCAGCAATCCCTTTCGCCTTTGCCCCATCATTGGTATTAAAAACAGGCAAGTCAAAAGTAAGGCTTAGGCCAAAGGCGTGTTCCTTTTCATCATCAGACTTTGAATATTCATACATTGGACCGACACTAAGATCACTATATGCATTAGACTTTGCTACATCATACTCAGCCTTTGCAACAGCAAGCTGTGCGAGTCTTTTCTTGTAGCCCGTACTATCCTTTAATTCTAATAAATTTAAGTTCAATTCTTTAAATTTAAATAGTTTTGGCAAAGCACTTTTTGAAACAACACAGTTCTTTCCTGCATTTAACTTTAAATGTACTCGTATACTTGCCTTTTCTGCTTTAAGCTCTGACAACCTCATATAATAATCATCCATCGCAAATGAAAGAGTCTCATACTCAACTTCTTGGCTTGGCGACAACGATTTTCTAATCTTGCTTTTTTTATCATAGACTTTCTTAAGAGAGCCATATGATTCTTGATAGACAGGAATAAGCTCTTCAATTTGTCTTAGACGATAAAGATTTAAAATATTTTCTAAAACAGCTTTTTCTTTTTCTCCCTTGAATTCAAGTCGACCTAATTCTTTTAATCTCTGAGCCCATGCCTTACGCGAGTCTCTTTTTCCTCCTAGTTCAAAAGTTTGTGTTAACTTAAGCATAGAAGAAACTTTATTATTTCCAGCTGAAACGATTTCTGTTTCTACCTCAGGGTTATATACCTGATTGGCCGACTTAATTTCGCCATCAAGAATTTCTTCATTTGCCTTTGCCATGAGGTTTACTTGATGATTTGCCTTAATTTTGTTTAAAAATTCGTTAGCATCAGAGATTCGACAAGTCTGTCCATAAGTGTTTAAACCTAAGAACATAACAAGAATCACGATACTACTTCGATTAGTATTCATCGTATTAATCCTTTTTTATAAGAATGTTAAAATTTGAAATTTAAAAATTTACGATAAAGAAGGTGGCTTCTTTGCAGGATCGAGGTCTGGGGATTTAAAGAAATTTAATCTAAGAGGTTGATTCTTATTTAGCTCAATAAGTGGAGACTTTAATTTTACAGCATGATCAATATTAACTAAGTAGTGTAGGCCCGAACAATGAATATAGCAATGTTCCGTTCCGCGATCATGATCATCACAATTATCAGGATGGTCTAATTGCGATTTCTGTATTTTTATACTTTCTAAGTTATTTCCAGATAATTTAATTTCATGGGCTTCATGAGTGAAGCTCAAAAAAATCATAATTACTGTGAATATTGAAAATATAATACGTAACATGACTACAATACTAACACGCTCAGGTATCAGAGTCTAGCCTCCTGTCTGCTTCCACTGTAATTTTTTTTTATTTAACAATATCTTAACTTGATCAAGTTTTTCGCCGTGAACTTCGATATAGTCATTTTTAAATGCGCCTCCTACACCAAGAGTTTTTTTTAAGTCTTTGGCAAGTTTCTGACACCACTTTTTATTTGCAGGAAGACCACTAATTTCAACGATTGCTCTTCCCTTTCCTGAAGTTAGCCTTCTAATTTCTAAAACAAGTTCAGATTCATTAACTTCTTCATTAGAGATATTTTTACTATTTTTCTTTCTTAAATCACCGGCCTCATCAGACCACACTAGTTTTGCATCTTTCATTTCTCAATCATAACTCAGAAACTAGAATTTGGCATTTTCAAAAAATCAATCTCTTCAGGAGTAGATTCTCGGCCGAGTACTTCATTGCGATGTGGGTAGCGGCCAAAGCGTTCGATTATACCCATATGCTGATGCATATACTGAAGGGCCATATCATTATCTAATTTTTCAAAAAGCCTTAGCCCTTCTTTTTGAATTGTTAGAGATTCACTGTGCATAAATGGCATATAAAGAAAGTGTTTCTTTCTTGTCGTAAAACCTTCATCCGCTTTTTGTAGGATTGCCTCTTGGGCCAAGACTAAGGCCATATCATCACTAGCAAAAGAGCGTGCATCGCCACGATAAATATTGCGGGAGAATTGATCGAGAATGATAATTTCGGCCAAGCGACCAAGATGTTCTTCCCTCCACTCAAATAACTCTCCCTTTGCAGCCTTCGTATGAAGCCTACCAAAGCGCTTTTTGATCTCGTGATCAATGCGGCTATCCTTTATCCACTTTTGCTCGTCGGTAAGCTCATCAAACCAAAAATCAAGTACTTCGTGGTACATAAAGTCTCCTATTTAATGAAATTTTACCCGATATCTTGTTCAATATTCGAAATCTAGGTAGAACCTTGTCATGAAAAAATTAATCCTTTTAGTTTGTTTATTTACATTAACAAAGTCAGTCTTTGCGGCCGTTAGCAAGGACGAATACGAGCAAGTCAAAGAAGCTCTCTATCAAGCTTATAGCGAACTTGCTCCATCACAAAATGAAGTTTTGCAAATTAACTTACCAATAGTAGGTTTACCTGCCTCATATTGGTGGGATATTGATATGGTTCATGCCTCATATGTTCAGGCAACAAATGAAAGCTCCCAAATTGAACACCGAATTTACTTAATGGGTGGCTTTGCTCGACTTGCGGGAATGACTCCTGACGGTCTTGCTCTAACGGCATGTCATGAGATCGGCCACGGAATTGGTGGTGCGCCTAAGAAAGATGATCCAATGAATATGGGCTATCACTCTTCAATGGAAGGACAGTCTGATTATTTTGCAACGAAAGATTGTTTAGCAATTGTCTTTAAGTATCTTCCGCAACTTCGTGAAGTAAAAGAGAAACCTATTTATAAGGAGCTATGCTCAAAGCAAGACAAGCACGAGTACTTTACTTGTCTTAGACTTCTAACTGCTATGGAAGCCGATCAGGCCTTCTTTAAAAGCCTTGGTGATGAAGTGAGTTTTGAGACATTTTCTTCAAATGTGGCCACAGAACTTAACACTGACCCATCATTCTATCCTGAGGCCCAATGCCGCTTTGACACAATGATCAATGGAGTTTTAGACCTAGAACGTCCTGAGTGTTGGTATCCAACTGGTGAGAAAAACGGAACATTACGCTGATAGAGGTACGTCGATACTTTTCGACAATTCCACAACTTACGAAGTTACTGGCCAAGGATATTGCTGTTAATCAACTTCAATCATCATAAACTCTTATGAAAGTAAGTATTACTGATATGAAAAAGTAAAACATATTAGTCTAGCTTAAAACAAACTCAAGATTTATCAGACTTAGAAAGGACGAAAGTGATAAGTAACTGATATATCGAAAAGTATCGACGTACCGTATGACTAGATGTTAAGGTGCCATCAACTAGTAAAATACAATCAAACAAAGGGTATTTAATGGAAACTCATATGGAAAAAGTAAGCTACATTATCGGTCGCCAAATTGGTTCTGATTTTGTTGCACAAGGAATGGAAATCAATGCTGAAATTTTCGCAAATGCAGTAGCATCTGCAATGAAAGGTGAAGAAAGCACTCTTTCAGCTGAAGAAACTCAAAAAACAATGACTGAGTTCCAAGAGCATATGGCAAGACAACTTGCTGAAGCAGCTAATAAACTAGCTGAAGAAGGTCGTGCCTACCTTGAAACAAATAAAGCAGCTGAAGGTGTTACAACAACGGCTTCAGGTCTTCAATATAAAGTACTAGAAGCAGGAACTGGTGCAACTCCAACTGCTGAGTCTACTGTAGAAGTTCACTATGAAGGAAAACTAATTGATGGAACTGTATTTGACTCTTCATTCCAAAGAGGACAAACAATTCAATTCCCAGTTGGTGGTGTGATCAAAGGTTGGACAGAAGCTCTTCAACTAATGAAAGAGGGTGACTCTTGGGAATTAACAATCCCTTCTGAGCTTGCTTATGGTGAGCACGGTGCAGGAGCTAAGATTCCTCCACACTCAACTCTTATCTTTAAAGTACAACTTATTAAAGCAAACGTATAAGTTTAATGGGGGCCAAGTTATTGGCCCTTCTCTTTAACTCGCCATAACCTTTCTTAACCAAACTTAAACTCCTAAATTGTTAATATAAAGATACATTCTCCTCCATAACTTATGGGAGGATTCATGAAAAAAGTATTATTCTTTTTTGCCGCGCTACCACTTTTCTTTAACACTGCCTTAGCAGATAGAAAAAGTGCAAAAGAGGCAAAACTATCAACAACAGAAACAGTAGGTGCAATGAAGCATACTAGACGCTTTAGAAATTTCTTAAGCGCTGCCCGAATTGCAGGCCTTGACGATATTGTAACAATCGATCACCCGATCACAATCTTTGCTCCTAACGATGAGGCATTTGCTAAACTACCTCCTGAGACGGTTGAGTATCTTCTAGCAAACCCACTCGAGCTTAGAAAGCTACTTCTATATCATATTGGATACGGACGCTTTACTAAGAAAGATCTTAGACAGAAGAAAGAAGTTAAGACATTTCACGGAAGAGTTATCCTAGTGGATCAAGATAGTGAAGAGTTTATTCTAAACTCAAGCACATTACGTCTTGGAACAATTAAGAAGCACGATAGAAATATCATTGTTCATGAAATCAATGAAGTCCTTATGCCATCAGAAGAGCTTCCTGCAAATAACTTCCAAACAGTTGAGTATGTTGACCTTTCTCGCTACCTAGGGACTTGGTACCAACAGGGTGCATACGCTGCATTCTTCAACTTAAGATGTCAGGGAACAAAGGCAGAGTATTCTCTCAAACACCATAGAATTAGAGTAAAGAATTCTTGTCAGTTAGTTAACGGTAAAGAAAAAGTTGATAAAGCGTACGCAAAAGTAGTTGATGAGATTTCAAATGCAAAACTTAAGGTTAGCTTTGTGCCACTTCTTGGATACTTTGGAGTTGGAGGCGGTGATTACCAAATCATCCACCTCGATGAAGAATACACTGAAGCAATCGTAGCGGATAGAGATAGAAATACACTCTTTATTCTGACTCGTGAAAGAGAAATTGCTGAATCAAAGTATGAAGAGCTAGTACAAATTGCAGTTGATCAAGGTTTTAGACCGGAGTACATCAATAGAACTCCTGTATATGAAGTAGTTGAACCAACAGATACAACTGATACTACAGTTGGAGATAGTAATGACGATGACGTTGTCATTACAGATCCAGTTGAAGCCGACGTGATATTTTAAAAAAGAAGGGCCAGACTCTGGCCCTTTTTTATTCTACTTTAACTAGGTTTTTACAAACGATAATATTTCTCTCTTTCTTTGGAAAATGTGGAAAGAGATTGTATTTTGAAGATAGAGAATCAACCATAAACTTTCCGTTTCTTTGCTTCTCTAAAACAAGATCATTAAATCCGGTATATTCATCATCATGAAACCAGCGCTTCTCAACACCAGTATACTGACGGTATAATCTAAACTCATCAGATTTATCTGTTTCTAGCTCACCTTCTAAAACAAGTGACTTATCTCCACGATCAACAGTTGCATGACAATATCCCTCATCACATTCGATAGAGACAGTGCACCCGCTTGAACTTTCATAGTTACCCGCTAACTTAGCAGCAGATGAATTAAGAGAAATAAGAGCAAGTAATGCGACTAGTGTAATTTTCATATTGAACCTCATCAAATTTTTTTTGAATCTATCAGTAATTGGTTCGTAATTGTATAAAGTCGGTAATAATTATTATGATGATTAGATTTTAAACAAGGGGGCAATGCCCCCTTAAGCTATTGAATATTCATATTCAATTCATTTGAACAACGATAACACCAAAGAAGACCGCCAAAAACAAAATAACACAAAAATAGAGGCCAATATTACTTGTTGAGCTCTCTTCATGGTTATATTCTTTGACTTTTCCTTCATAATCATACGTCTTTACTTGTGTAGATGTGCCTACTGATGTCTTATCCATACATCCTCCATTTTTTAATTAAATAAATTTAAATTCTTTCTTAAACTAAGAAAATGGAGGGCTTAGCCCTGAATGAGTACCTAAGTACGGCCTTGATAAATAAGGACTAAAGAGCGTTTTACATTGGCCAATATAAGATAATGAAAGGCCAATATTATTATCACTTAAACTTATATATTCGCTTGGTATGTCTTCTAAAGATAATACCTTCGGAGTTCTCGAATGGTCCTCAACAGAGACAGTTACGGCCTGGTTTAATTCCCAGAATATATTAGATTGCTCTACATCATTTAAATGAACAGCAGAAACACTACTAAAACTACTAAGAAAGAATAGCCAAATAAATAGAAGTATTTGTTTAATTTTCAAAGCGCCATAGTCCTCTTATATTTGTGACACCTGTTATTCGCCACTTATCTTTTTTCATTAAACTAAATACGACCTCAACAGGCTTTAGGGTATATTGGCCATCATTAATATTCTTCATAATCGTCGCATTTGTTTCGGGACGATTTGAAACAAGAGGAGGCCTTGTTAACTTGAGTAAGGCAATTTGCATATCAAACTTATTGTTAAATTCTGGCACGATAATGATAGTTCTAACAGTTGCGCGACTTCCCTCTTTTTTAACATCCACAACCTTAAATGAAAGTAGGCCCTGAATGGCCGAGAGAACTTCCTTTTTAGTCTTTTTAATATTCTTTTCCCAAGCAACGACATCTTTGACGAAGCCACGATAATCAGCAATCTGCTGCTGATTCCCAAAGCCTGGGTCATAGTAATTGAAAGTTTCTTCAAAATTGGCCGAGAAAGTTTCACGAATTACACTTTCAACCGTTTCCTCTGGAGTTGACTTAGAACAACTAATAAATGAAGAAATTAAAATTAATAGGACTAGAAATCGTTTCATCCACACATTATACACTTTGCTTGTACTTATGGCCTAATTATTTCTTTATTAAATCTCTTTATGGATATTGACGTCACTAAAACATGGAAAATACTAGAGTAAGTATTGCTCTTATAAATATGATCCGGTGGCAGCTTCTTCATCAATTGCCTGTGAGCGACGGCCAAATTCGTATAGGGAAGCTCAGGAAAGAGATGGTGAATAGCGTGATAATTAAGTCCATTAACAAAGACGAAAAATGAACTAAATCCCGACTCTATTGTAATAGTGTCTAAGAGCTGCTCTTCCCAACTCATGGGCCCTAGCTTCTCATTAGTATAGAGATGATTAAAAAGAGCGCGGTACATATTTAGCGTTGAAGAGATCACCACAATAGCAAACCAAATCCAGATCGTGCTCATAGGGAGTAGTTTGAAAAAAATTAGGCCCCCGACAATGGCCTTATAGAGAACACACATAAGATCATTTCTTACCATACGGCCAACCTCTTTTTCTTCGTTTCGAATCGGTCTCTGATAATCCATGGAGAATGCTAAGGTGGACATATTTTGATAAATCCAGACCTTTTGTTCCCTACTTAAAAGCGGGTAAGCAAGGGGAAACACCCCAAAGCGAATGACCTGCACAATAGGCAGTGCAACTGATGCCATAAGAGGTCTTGATAAAGTTAGAAAGCTAAACTCTGAAATATACTTATACTCTGGATCTCTTTTGGTCCCATAGGTCTGCTTTCCATGGTGAAAAAGGTGAGCGTCTCCTAGATAGACAGGATAAGCGTTTGGCCAACCGAAAAGAATATTGAAAACGGTACGATACCCCTTAATCTTTCTCGCAATATGACTCACCTCATGAACTAAGATAGTTCCACGGTAAATAAAGAAAATCGCAATAATGAAAGTGAAGATATTAAAATAGAAACAAGTGTAGAAGAAAGCACTCCACCCAATGAGAGCATTAAGAAGTAGATCAAACCAAACTCTCCCCTTGTTTAGGGTGTGGTGATTTTTTAAAATCTCCTTCATTAGTTGAATGTCATCTCTTTTGGATATTACCTCTCTCATCATACTGTTCTAGCATGAGAGAGAGGTATCGATAATATAGCTACTTGAATCTTAACTTAAATTAAGAACTACTTCACACCATTCTTAATTTCTTCAACCACTGATGGGTCAAGAAGTGTTGAAGTGTCTCCAAAATTATTGAAGTCATGGGCCGCAATCTTTCTAAGAATTCGACGCATGATTTTTCCAGAACGTGTCTTTGGAAGTCCCGAAACAATTTGAACTTTATCAGGGCGAGCAACTGCCCCGATTTCTTTTACGACTGTTGCATTAATAAGCTTCGTTACTTCGGCTTCATCAGTAAGGTCAGTCACAACGTAAGCATAGATCCCCTCCCCCTTAACGTCGTGAGGGTAACCAACAACCGCACTTTCAGCAATGGCTTGATTCTTACCAATGGCATTTTCAATTTCAGCTGTTCCAAAACGGTGCCCAGAAACATTGATAACATCGTCGACACGCCCAGTGATTCTAAAGTAGCCTTCAACGTCACGTTTTGCACCATCACCAGAGAAGTAATAACCCTTATACGTTCTAAGATAAGCATTCATGAAACGCTCGTGATTTTTATAAACTGTACGTAGCATTCCTGGCCATGGATACTTAATACAAAGTTTTCCTTCGGCCATCGTTTCACCAATTTCATGGCCATTATCATCGACTAGAACAGGAACAATCCCAGGAAGCGGAAGAGTTGCCTTACAAGGTTTTGTTTTTGTAAGTCCTGCAAGTGGAGAGATTAAAATCCCACCCGTTTCTGTCTGCCACCAAGTATCAACAATTGGACATTGCTTCTTTCCAATAAATTCATTATACCAGTGCCATGCTTCTGCATTGATTGGCTCACCTACTGAACCAAGAACCTTTAGGCTTGAAAGGTCGTACTTGGCCGGAACATCATCTCCTGCGGCCATAAGAGCACGGACTGCAGTTGGTGCTGTATAAAAGTGTGTCACCTTATTCTTTTCAACGATATCCCAAAAACGTCCAGCATCTGGATATGTTGGAACACCTTCAAACATCATTGTCGTGGCACCATTTAGAAGTGGCCCATAAGTAATATAAGTATGACCAGTGATCCAACCAATATCGGCCGTACACCAATACATATCCTGCTCTTCTACTTGAAAGACATTGGCAAAAGTATACGCTGCCCAAATCATGTAACCAGCTTGTGTATGAAGAACTCCCTTAGGTGTTCCTGTCGATCCAGACGTGTAAAGAATAAATAGAGGATCTTCGGCGTCATGTTGTGGGGCCACGTGTTTGTCAGATGCCTTATCAAAAAGCTCATGCCACCAAATATCACGTCCTTCTTTCATGGCGACATCATTTCCTGCACGTTTGTGAACAATAACGTTCTTTACGCTTTTACAGGCATTATCTTCTAGAGCCTCATCAACAATTGACTTAAGCTCAGTCACTTTTGTTCCACGAAGGCCACCATCATTAGTTACTAGCACACTACACTGAGCATCTTCGATTCTTCCAGCAAGAGCTTGAGCAGAGAAACCACCGAAAACAACAGAGTGGATTGCACCAATTCTTGCACAGGCAAGAACTGTAAACATAAGTTCAGGAACCATCGACATATAGATACAAACGCGATCTCCCTTTTTTACTCCAAGCCCTTCCAGCATATTTGCTGTTTTACAAACTTGAGCATGTAGTTCCTTATATGTGAATTCTTGGTTAGCTTCATTTGGATCGTTAGCGACGAAGACCATCGCTTTCTTATCACCACGAGTTGCAAGGTGGCGATCAAGACAATTTTCAGTAATATTTAATTTCGCACCATGAAACCAACGAATATCACCGTCTTTTAAATTTCCTAGTGTTACTTCATCCCACTTTTTTGAGAATTGAAAATTCTCAGCAATAGCTCCCCAATACTCTGACGGGTTATTCTTGGCCTGCTCATAGGCAGCTTCATATTCTTCGAAAGTTTTAAGACGAATATCCATATTCATTACCTCACTTATCTTTTTTAAACAGAGATAAATTTTCTCGCAACTTTTAAGATACGTCTAGTACTGGTAAGGATTCTTAACTTCTAATATTTTAGACCATAAGGCCCTTAAATCATTCATTTGCCCATACCAGTAATTTGGTGATTCAAAATAACCAAAAGTATACTTGAATGAAGGATCATCCCATCTCTTAGCAATCCATGCACTAAAGTGAATTAGTCTTAGAGCACGTAGTGAAGGAATCAGTTTAAGTTGCTCATACGGAAATGAGCGAATGCTATCATATGCCTCGAGAAAGATATTGCGATCGATAACAGACTGCTGATCATCACCTGGGCATATTGGCCAAACATCTTGAACCACTGGCCCCATCACCATATCATCAAAGTCCACAAAAAATGAGTCATCACCTCTTAAGATAATATTTCCTTTGTGAAAGTCACCGTGGACTCTTTGATAAGTTACATTTTCAAAAAGTGACTTAGACTCGCTGATTATCTGCTCGCAAATTGTAATAAAGTGCTCGCGAATATCGACAGGTATATAATTTGTGGAGGCAAGAAATTTTAAATTGGCGACACCATAAGTTTCAGGTGTGAGCTTAATTCTATGATTAGCGCTCTTTAAGGCACCAACGCTGTGAATACGGGCCAGAGAACGCCCCATTATTTCCAGCTGCTCGATATTCATCTCTTCAGGATTTCTCCCCCCTCTCTTTTCATAGAGGCAATAGAAGATCTTGTGATTTGGCATCTCAAAAAGGGTTGTTCCATCAATTTCGAGTGGAGCGATTACAGGAATCTCCGCATCATCGAGATCCTTTATGAAATTGTGCTCATCGATGATCTGCTCCTTCGTCCAGCGACCTGGACGATAGAACTTGGCCACAATGAAGTGGTCGCTTGGTGAATTAATCTCGGCCTCAGGGCGATCCACCTCGATCTCATAGACGCGATTTTCGATACTATTTAATGGAAGACAGCGCCCTGTCGTCTTAAAACCAACTGCATCAATAGCATCTAAAATGGCCTCTGGATTTAATTGGAAGAAATATTGGGTCTCTTCACTACCCCATACATAATCACTCATGTAAAAAATCATATGCTTGCGCACAGTGCCATGGCAATGAAAACCTAGGGTGTTAGAAAGCCTTATACTTAGGAGAGATTATGTACAAATTTGCACTTTTAGCACTTATTTCAACTTTTAGCTTTGCCGCAACTTTTGAGTTTGTAGGCCCTTGTAAAAGAGGTGCACTCTTTAAAACAGAGATGCAGCTAAAAAATGGCCTAACTGTTGGAAGCGCGACGATCGACCTTCTAAATAATTTTGGTATTGCCTACAAAGGGTCTCAAAGAGGAATCAATTCTATCTTTGATACACCTACGGGAATTGATGCCATGGAGGTCTTAAGTGATTCTCAGATGAATGCCCATGGTTGGTGTTATTCAGTAAATGGCAAAAGCCCGGAAGTATATCCAGATGAAGTTCCGCTAGGAAATGGTGACCATGTTATGTGGTGGTTTGGCTATGCTCACTACGACAGCGGCGAGTGGCTTACTCAATGCGAGCCAACTTGGAAGCGCGCCCCTTCACAATTTTGTAACTAGGTACGCCTAGCTCGAACAACTTAGTGTCGAGCAACCAGGCCTTGATGTTGACCAATCAGGGGCCTTAACAAGAAAAGGTCTTGTGAATTCATTTAACTCATATGGATTACCAATGGCCTTTTCAAGATTTCTTAGAGATGTCTCATCCCCTTTTTCTAAATCATCTAAAACCATCTGAACAATATAATTACGTGGAATAAAGACTGGGTTTGTTTCGTTCATAACTCCAAAAGCAATCATTGGGTCGACTCTTTGAAGCTTTTGCTCACGTTTCCACTTAGTGACCCATATACTGATCCGAGAAAGATCTGAGTCACTTAAGTCTTTGTAGAAAACATCTTGCCAAGAAACTTCCTCACCTTCCATTACACTCATTAGGGTACGGTAGAAAAGAGTCATGTCGGCCTGCAATTCATATTTCAAATCAAAAAGTTCATCAATAAACTCACGTGTACAAGTCTTAAGCCCTAGCTTCTTGGCCATACTCTCCTGATAAAAGCCGTGAAAGTATTCTGGAAATTGATCAAGAATTTCATCTAAGTTTTCAAGACATACAGTCTGAAGAGCATCTTTAAGTTGCCCAAGATTCCAATAAGCAATACTTACTTGATTGATAAAACGGTAGCGTCTTTCTCTAAAGTCCGTTGTATTTGGTGTCCAATTTGGATCAAATCGATCAAGCCAACCATAAGGGCCGTAATCAATTGTTAGTCCAAGCATTGAAAGATTATCAGTATTCATCACGCCATGAACAAAGCCCACACGCATCCACTCGCTCATTAAAAAAGCAGTTCGACGAGTAACTTCTTTAAACATCTCCTCGATACTCATGCCTGGAAAATAATTATCAATCGTAAAATTAATAAGTTCTGTTAGCTCTTCTAGTTCATGATTGACAGCATGGATTTGATAGTGACCAAAGCGCAAGAAACTTGGAGCAACGCGAGTGCAGATAGCGCCTTTCTCATAAGCAGCATTTCCATCATAGAACATATCACGTAATACTTGTTCACCTGTTTCAACAAGACACAGCGCTCTTGTCGTAGGTACTCCAAGATTAAACATGGCCTCTGAACAAATATACTCTCTTAAAGACGAACGTAGAACGGCCTTTCCATCTGCTCCTCTTGAATAAGGGGTAAGGCCCGCGCCTTTTAGCTGAACCTCAAGTCCATTATGAAGACCTAAAGTCATGGCCCTGCCATCACCTAACTGTCCGGCCCAATGACCAAATTGATGTCCTCCATAGCGAGTTGCCACTGGAGCAGTATGGTACTCTTCTTGATTACCACTTAGAAGCTTTAGCCAACTCTGTTTGTCATTCTGACTAATTCCCATGGCCTTTGCAAGGTCCTCTGACCAGCAAAGCTCTTTAGGAGCGGGAGATTTTTCAGGAGTGACACGACTAAAGTGTGCGCCAGGAGTTTGTTGTGGACGACCTGTAAGATCTTTAAATTCTCGCAGGCCCTTATATGCTACTTCTAATTTAATCATAATTACCTAGTAATGCGGTGGTTTGAAATCTTTAAGATTTTCAAGAGTCATTTGTTCACCAGATGCCTCTCCTTGATTTGCAAGAAGGTTTCTAATATGGACGACAAGTTCATCAATGATGAATTCTTGTTTAGTGACAACTTCGTTTAGTTGGCCCAGTAAATGATCTTGGTGACAAAATTTTTCTTCTAATGCGATTAATTTCTTTTCAAGTTCTTCGTTATTCATGTCTATAAACTACTACATTACTTAACTAGCGTCTATTTCTTAGTCGATGAATACTGTACTTTTGGGAGCTTACAGTTTTCAAAAAAATAGGATTTTATTAATATGGCCCCTTTCTTTACGTGGTACAATTACTGCCATGAAAAAGAAGTGGAATATCACCACAAATTTCATCTCCATCCTTCTTGTTGGATTTATTATTTACAAGCAGGCTCCTGCTGTACTCAATAACTTTAAGAAAGAAGGAAGTACTCTTATCCCAAAAGAGTATGTGGATCTTCGTACAAACAAGAAACTCGAGTTTCCAAGTAAGAATTTACAAAATAGAAGCCTTGCCATCTTTTGGGCGACTTGGTGTGGCCCATGTAAGGTTGAAATGAAACGCCTACACCAGTCAGTACAAGAGGGAAAACTTAAGGCCCATCAGATCTACGCCATAAACTCTTTTGAGAGCGAGTCAACAATCAGAAGGTTTATTGGCCAATCACCTTATGAGTTTCGCTTTATCTCTTCGGCCTACGCCGTCAAAGCACTAGATATTAAATCAACTCCCACAACAGTTCTCCTTGAAGGACCTCATGTAAACTCCATGAGTTCAGGTCTCAGTTTCATCGGAATTTGGCGCGCAGAGCAATACCTCGCTAAGAAGTAGTTTTCTCGACAAATAGTCATCCTCTAGCTACTATTAACAATACTTTATTATTTAAACGAGGATTCTATGGGAAGAAAATGGGCCAATATCGTCAAGAAGAAAGGCGCTCTTGATAAGGCAAAAAGTCAGATTTATACAAAGTTATTATTTGAAGTAACAAAAGCAGTAAAATCAGGTGGCGACGACCCAGGCTCAAATTTTATCCTTAAAATTGCTCTTGATAAGTGTAAGGCAAATAACGTTCCTAAAGACAATATCGATCGCGCTATTAAGAAAGGTCTTGGTGGAGAGGATGATGGATACGAAGAAATCAACTATGAAGGCTATGGGCCAAATGGTGTTGCAGTATTCGTTGAGGCCTCGACAAATAACCCTACTCGCACTATTGCAAATGTAAGAGTTCATTTCAAAAAGGCCGGTGGATCAGTTGGAACAACTGGAACTCTTCAGTACGTATTTTCAAGAAAGGCCCTATTTGAAGTTCCTGTTGCAAATCTTGATGAAGACGAGTTCACATTAGAGATGATTGACGCTGGCGCAGAAGATATCGAAGTGGAAGATGGTTACTTTTCAATCACAGGGCCAATGGAAGTCTTCGGCTCAATCTCTAAGAAATTAGAAGAAATGGGAATTACACCGGAAGAAGCAACACTTGAACAAATTCCACAAACCTTTAAAGAAGTTGATGATGAGACATATTTAACTATAATGAAGATGGTAGATGGACTTGAAAGTGATGAAGACGTTCTAAAAGTTTATCACAATATTCAATTTGATGAGCGTTTCGAAAACTTATAATGGATAAAGCAAAACTTACATATACAAATGAACAAGGACGAGAGGTGAAAACCTCTCAATTCCTTAAAAACCGCGGCTCTTGTTGTAAGACGGCCTGTCTTCACTGTCCGTACGGCTTTACTTTAAAAAAACATGGTATCCAAAGCAAAGAAGTAACACTCGACAAAATTGCTAAAGCACAAGCTATTTTAGATTCCAATCAACAGGACTCTCTTTCCGTCGCCTCTTCTCTTATGGGAGCGGCCTTTGGCGGCAGTAAACCTAAGAGGATCACAATTTCAGAAGCAAATTCAAGTGACTTTGCCTTTGTTGAACTTAAGGGCGAGATCTTTGGCCTAATCGAAAAAGGTAGCGTCCAAGTTAAGAAGCTCTATCTAAAAGAGCAATTTAAAGAACAGGGACTTGACCTCGATACAGTAAATTCAATTATATAGAAACTGTTCACTGTTTTTACACGCTCTTCTTTTTTTCAATTTCTCTGAGAGAAATCTGTAATCAATTTATATTGAAACAGATTAATTGGAGAAAATATGAAGAAGATTACTCTACTTTCAGTAGTGCTTACGGCACTTCTTAGCTCACTGACTGCTCAGGCCAGACATGACGAATCGTACTTTGAGAAAAGACAGCGTGAACGTATGGAAGAGCGTAGAAAGCAAAAAGCACTTGAGAAAAGGGCCAACCAAATCAATTGGGGTGCAAATTACCAAGATCTTCTTAATGAGAATTCTCGTTTTTTCAAAAGACTTTTTGAGCGCTATGAGAATGGAAATATCATAGGTCTGGAGCTTGTGATCGCTTCAAGTTCTTGGTCAAATATTGAAAGTGGCTTTGGCCACACTATGCTACGTTTTGTAGACAATGTAGGAACCCAAGCAGATGATGTGGTCTTAAGCTTTGTTGCAAATGTCGACACCTTAAAACTCAATTACTTCAAGGGTATATTTGGTGGATATCCAGTGTTTCCTCAAGTTAAAAGTCTTCGTATGTTTATGGATGAATATAATAATAAACAAAGACGTGACCTTGATCGCTATATCATTATTTCAAATGAAGAGATTAGAAAGAATATTATTAATGAACTAAAAAACCAGTGGGAAGAAGTAACTAAACACCGTGTTGATACGCAGAAGTCAGTCCTACAAAATACTCTAGAAGAACTTAATCAATTTTCAACAAAGAAGTATGGTGAAGGTAACTACGGAATCCTACCTCTGCGTTCAGGAACAGGATCGGTTTTTGCACTCACTCCAGTTCCAAATAATTTAACTTCAAATTTTAAGACAACAGTTGAAGAAGTCTTTCCTGTTAAATATGAGTTACCTGAAAGTAGCGAGTTAGGAGATTACACATTCTTCTCTAATAATTGTGCTGGTGCACTTGTTAACTTCTTAAAACAAGTTGGATATCCATATCACAAAAAAATGGGATTTAAGGGGCGCATCCCTCTTGCACTTCCAGACTATCTCCAAAGAGCACTTATAAACCCATACCCTATTATTAAGATCCACTCTCTAAGAGAACTTAAGGATAAAGCAGCAAGTATTCTCGAACTAAAAGATGAAACATATCTACAATACGATATCAACACAGACCAAGTTAAGAAGCTACAAAAAGCACTTAGCTTAAATGAGTTTAGAAAACTTAATGAAATTGCAACTCTAGATCTTGATGCTTTTAAATACTATGCATCTCAGATTCAAAAAACAAAGTCAGTTTCCTTTGATGAACTTCATGGAATTACAAAGGCCCCGAATGCTCTTTATGAAATATGTAATAATTCAAAATGCGAACAAGATATCATTAAAGGTCTTGAAGATTTTTACGGTAAAGATTCCTTTTCTAAGATTAGAGAAATCAATAAAGAGAAGTCACTTAAGGCCATCACAAAGTGGAGACATGACCACAATACAAAGAGAAGAAAAAAGGTCATTACTCGCCCTTATAAAGGCTTATTAGTTAATAAGAAAATATTAGATCATCAAAAGAGATTCTACCTACTCGATTCGAGATGGTAGCAAATAGGAGAAACCATGAAAAAGATTATGCTATTAACATGTCTTGTATCAATTCTAATGGGCGTTAGTGCTAAAGCATCATGTCTAGAAGTATATAAAGAAAATCATCGAGCACCAGACTACCAAGACATTGGAGCGATGAGCGGTATCTCTTCAACAATTGCAGGAGTTACTGTGGCAGGAGGAGAATTTGCTCTAGGCCTATCAACAACAAGTGCCGTTGCAATCCTTCACCCAGATAGCGCACTTAGTGAGCTCACTATCTCTAAAACAATTAAGAGTGGTGCTACATCAACAGTTGACGCTCTTTACTACGGTGCTTCTAGTACATCTGCAGCAATGGGGATAATTAAAGACCGTGACTATAGAGAACAATTAAAGCTTATCCAAGCATCTGAGTTGGCACCTAAGATAATTAGTGGTGATATCATCGAGATGACAGGAAAGATCAACGATAGTCGTCCAGTAGATAAAAGAGTTTCAGTAAATCAAGTGGCAGGTGAAATTCAACTCGCAAATGAAAGGATGGAGTTCTGTCTTGATAGCGAAAATCTTATGACTGTAGATGAAATTCAAAAATATATCGAAGAACAACTATAAAGGAGAGAATAATGAAAAAATCATTAATTACGCTAGGGATACTATGCTCACTAGCTGCTTCAACACAAGCATCATGTCTTGAACTTTACAAAGAAAGAAATAATGCACCTTCGGACAGGGCCCTCGCAACAGGTGCAGCACTTAGTACAACAGGTGTAGCAGTAATTTATGGAGGTATAGAGCTAGCTTCAACAACGATTGCTGCCGGAACAGCTCTACTTGAAGACTCTGACAATATCATTATTGATCTAATCGCTCTTGATATTATAGAAGATGGACTTTCATCATCAACTCATGCTGTTTACCACGGCTCATCTAGTACACTAGCAGCGACAGGAGTAATTGATGATAGCAAGAGAAATTTTAGAGGACAAATTGAGCTAATCCAAGATGCGCAGCTTTCTCCAAAAGTAACAGGAACAACTCTTGCAGAATTTACTGAAGACCTAAACGATAGAAGGTCGACAGATAATAAAGTTTCCGTAGAGCAAGTTGCAGATGAAATCCGCGTAGCTGATGCACGTGGTGAGTTCTGTGTTGATGAGGATGATATGATGTCAATGTCTGAGATCCGTAACTATATCAACAATCAAATTTAATTCGTGTTTAAATAATAGGCCCTGCTCAGGGGCCTATTGTTTAATTTCTAGACACTTCCCTCTTCTAAAGACTTTAAATCACATAGTTTAATTGGCACCATCATTGCTCTTAATAATAGATATAGAAAACTAAATTAGGAGAGATAGAAATGAAAAACGTCTACTGCTTGGGACTTCTTGCCACTCTAATTATAAGCGCTAACGTTAAGGCCGAGAGCTTTCGCGGAAAGATCTATGATAAAGATGGACAGGCAAGAGCTATTGTTAAGGTAGATGGACAAGAGCAAGACTTATCTCTTAAAATTGATCAACGCTATCACAAGTATATGGACAAGGTTCTAAAAAACTCACCGACCTACGTCTTTGAATTCGACGGAGAAATCTCAGGAGATCAACTCGAAATCAACAAGATGCCTAGAGTTGTGGCCGACCTTGAGGACCGAATTGGAACACTCACAAGAGCAAAGGATGGACGTTACTATATCGACGACCAACTTGTTGAATTTGGCCGCTCAAAAAAAATCTATGGAAGCGAATTCGACTATATCTCTCGTCACTACTTTGAAAATAAGAAAGTTCATACACAGGGACATATGCAAGATGAAACCTTTATCATCAACGCTATCATACCAGCAGATCTTTTTAGTGCTGGCAAAAATCCATACCCAGCAAATGAGAAATTTAATAAAAACCCACTTAGGTACATCTTAAAAGAAATGCCAAAGAATAAGAACTCACAATCGACAGAACCCTTTAGAGGAACGATTAGACATCGTGATAATTACGAGGCAACTCCAGGAGACCATGTCTTTATCGTAACACTAAGTGGACGCCAAGGTGATGAGCCAGGTGCTGCTGCTGGGCACTTTGCTATTGGAATGGGAGAAGTCCAAAATGATCTTTCCATTAAAGGAGAAACTTTTAATTTTTACTTTAAGGGAGAAAAAGAAGTTCTAGCAAGCAATACAGACTTAATTAGCTACTACGGCCACCTTATACAAGGGCAAGTTAACTATAGGCCAACTTATACTTTAATTGGTTATGCTCGCTCTAAAGAAGATATGCTTAAAGTTAGAGATATTTTTGAAGAACAGCTTCATCGAGTTCGCACCGAAGAAGGACTTGAGATTACTCCATTCTACAATTGTACAACAACATCAAATGATACGATGAGAACAATTGGTATAAAAGGAGCTCATGAGTTTGCAATTAGCAATATCTTTGACTATCAAACATACATACCAATGAGTTCAAAAGCTCCAAAGGATGGAATTAATGCTTCGACTCTCTCTCAACTACGCTATATCTTAAAAAGAGATACAGAACACTATGTTCCAAGAAAAGCATTTGAGTCCTTTGCTAAGGCAATGGTTTATCAAAGTAAAAGACTAAAGCTTAAAAGAACGGACTATATTTTCTTGCCACAAACACCTTCTCAGAGGCCAAATGGCGGAATCTCATATGATGAAGTCCTATCAGAAGGAAAGAAAATTATCGACTTCAAAGAAGAGCGCCTTCTTAGACTTGAAAGAGAGGATAATGCTCGAAAAACGCTACAGAACCCTAATGCAACAGCGGAGCAAATTCAAGAAGCAAAAACAATTTTAAATAATGCTCCGACGAAAGAAGAGGATCAAAAACAAATTAGCGAAATCCTATACAGAATAGACTAAAATTAACTTTCTCCTAAACTTTTATCTTGAGATGATAAAGTTTAGGAGTTTTCATGTATAAAACCTTATTAATTATACTCTTATTCATCCCACTACTTTCCTACGGAGAATGGAGTACTCATCGTTTTTCAATAGGCCTTGGCTACACTTATCTGGACACAACGATCCAAGTTGGAAAGAAGTCTTTAGGTGCATTTATTTTAAGTACAGAAGATACTTTAGGTCTAGATGATACCCAAGCATCTCTTCGTTTACAATATGAATGGCGCTTCACTAAAAACAAAAAACATGGCCTTACAACGGGGTGGTATAGACAACATCGTAATGCACGAAGAGTTCTCGCTCAAGATATAAAATATGTAGACAAAGATAATAATGAAGTCATTATAAGAGCTGGTACCTCTGTTGATACACTCTTAAACTTTGATATAATTCGTCTGGCCTACTCTTACTCATTCTTCCTAGATGAAAGAGTCAATATATCGGCCGGTGCTGGTTTCTATATAATGCCTTTAGAGTTTGCAATTGGAGAAACGGGAAAAACAAAGACTCAAAGTGACTTCATCGCGCCACTACCAACATTCCAACTTAAATCAGAAGTTAAGATAACACCAAAATGGACACTTTCAAATGAATTCAATATCTTCTATATACAAATTGGAGATTATACAGGAAGCATTATCGCAACAAACTTATTTATCGACTATCTTTTCTATAAGAGTTTTTCTGTCGGCCTTGGCCTTGAGGCTTTTAAGTTAAAGGTCGATATGGAAGAAACATCAGATGTATTTGATGCTGAAGTTGGTGGGGAATTAAACTTTGGGAATAACTCTCTAGTGGCCAGGGTGCGCTACGAACTATAGGTGTTTGATAAATTTTTAGATAAAGGTCAATCCAATTTAGCAAGTCCTTTCTCTTTCTATTAAACTGATCAATTTGTTCCTTACTCAAAGACTTCGAGAATTTATCAAAGAATTTGAAAAAAGACTTATTTTGCCTTAAGACTTCATTTAAAGAAACAATGTCTTGAAAGTTCTTTTTCAAATAGGTTTGATATGCTTTTTGATCTTTTAAATTCAAGGCCTTAAGAAAGTCATGATGCCAACTATTACCTTTTACTCGAGTACTTTTATAATCCTTTGCAAAGTCGTCAACTAGCTTTACTTGTCCAACAGAAAGCTTCCCAAATATATTTTCAAGACGCCTTACACCTCTTTTCTCATAGCTTTCATCATAATCCTTCCGATCATCAATACGCTTCTTTACAAGCTTCTGTCTTTGTTCAAAGCTAAGGTTTGATAAAACCTCAATTGATATTTTATTAACCTTCTTCATAATACGTTCATAAGGAGGGTATCCTCTAACGACGACTTCTTTAAGAGAGTCCTTTTCAACCTGATAATTTTCAATGAGCTTCTTCAGCTTAAGGACTTCCTTATGATGCTCAAAAAAGGCGTTTGTAACTTTAATACGCAACTCTTTTTCTTGTTCGTCATCAAGGGAGAGATAATCGTCAATCTTTTCACTTAAGAAATCCGGTGCTTTCTTAAGTATAACGTCACGATAACTACAACTTGTAAAAATGAATAGAAAACACAACAGATACTTCATTTAAAACCATTTCTCCACCTGAATAATAAAGTCTAAATAAGAATTATCCGCAACATAGAGATCACTATTATCAACTTGTAGATCATACCGATCAATTCTTTGGTTAACTTTAAAAGTAAGTATTCCAATTCTTTCTTCATATTTTAGATAATCAAACTTTAGAAAATAGTTTTGTTGAGTTGATTTCTCAACGTTAACTCTTTGAGACTCTCCAGTAAGCGAGAAAGTATCAGCAGATAAGAATGACATTCCTAAGCTTGCTTTAAAGAGTTTAGAAAGATCAATTTGACCTTGAAATCCGATATCAACCTGATGGCTATCCTCTGCCTTCAAGTTTTCATTTCCAAATTCAAATTGATTAACTCCACCGTTGTAAAAAATTGCTCCAACATGGGCCATTAGATAGAAAGTATTAAAATCAATTCCAGCTATTGCACTAATCTGATAAAATTCTTGTCCATCAAATGGACTAACGGTTCTACTAAGAGGAGTCTTCCCCGAATTCGTTGCTCCCCATACAACTTTAGTATTAACATCAAAGAAAACTTCATCTTTATCAATTACACGGTATCTTAATTCGATTGCCGGATCATAAATTGCAAAAGGACTCTCCTCTGGCGTTTCTTCATCAAGTTCATTCTCTAGATGAGTCTCAAAGTCAAAAATTTCAGCATGTGTACTAAATGCCGCTAAAAACTTATCAGTAAAGGCATAGCGATACTCAAGGCCAGCAACTAAAACTGAACGATCCACCTCAAAGAACTCTTCAAGTCCAGTACTTCTATTATCAAATTCCATTTCATCTATTGACCAATAGAGTGAATAGGCTAAAACACTTTCGGCCTTATCTGGAAAACGATACAAATAGTCTAAGCGGTTAACAGCAAAGACTGAGAACGTTATAAAATAGACTAAGAAATACTTCATAACATCATCCCAAAGCTTAGAGCAAATCGCTCATTAATAATATCAACTGAAGGTGAAATAACGATCTTATTCTTAACATTAAAGCGATAATGACCATTTTCATCAAAGTGGAAATCGTACATAAAATAGCTAGTAAGACCTCCTATCAGGGCACCCATAGAAACATCACGAAAGCTGTGCTTCTTTGCATCAATTCGACTCCACCCAATATAAGTAGCATAAAAAAGCGGAAGAGAGGCGACAAAGTAGTTTCGATGAAATCTTCTACTATTAAAAATATCCTTGCTCATCCACATCCCTACCGCAAATGCATGTGTCGTATGCCCGCTAGGGAAAGAAAGGTAATTTGAGCTATCTGGCCTCTCCTTATTTGCAGTATACTTAATACCAAAAGTTATCCCTTGAGCAATAAGCATAGACTCAGTAAAAACAAAAGCCTTTTCAAGAGCAAATTCATCGCTACCAAATAAATAATATCCGTACATTCCCGCAGTTAGTAACTCAGGGCCATGATTCCCAAATTCGTATAACCACTTTGGAACAGAGAGGTCATCTTCATTATAATCATAATCCCCACCCTCAAAGTCTGTCTTTACAAAGGAAGGTGAAAAAATAGAGTAAGTAAGAAGCTCAATTGCAAAAAAAGTTGAAATAAATTGAATTTGAATAGGAGAAATATCCCATTTAGACTTTCTCACATGTTCGGAAGGAGCAACATAAGCCAGTGTATTTAGTGTAAAAAATAGAGATATAATAAATGCTTTTAACATCTATTAATGAAAACAAAATTTACCGAATTCGTCTATTTATTTTACTTTAAGGACGATAAATAAAGAAAGAGTACTACAAATTAAAAAGCCCAACGCAATTGGTGTCACATCTCCACTGTACATTTGGCCAATTAGTCCACCAATCGTCGCAGAAATAATAATCTGAACTGAGCTAACAACAGAGTTAGCGGTTCCAGCAATATGGCCCATTGGCTCTAATGCGAGTGCAATAAAGTTTCCAAAGAGAAGGCCAAAGCTAAAAAGACTTAAAAGTAAGAAGCCATAAAATAGAAAGAAAGGAGGAAGTCCTCCAGTGAAGATTAAAATGATATTGAATGTAATTGCGATTAATGAAATTGTCGTCAACGCCAATCGACATAGCTTCTTCATACCAAACTCTTCAACGAGTCTAGAGTTTAAAAATGATGACAATCCAATAAATGAAGCAAGAACACCAAAGGCAAGAGGAAAGTCTTCTCCTAATCCATACTTAATTTGTAGAATTTGCTGAGAAGTATTTAAGTAACCAATGAATGCCCCAAAGACTAATCCGGAAGCAAGAGTGTAACTAATTGTAATAGGATGACTTAAAGTTTCAAAGGCAGCATCCTTAATTTTCTTATACGACAGGGGTCTACGATATTCTTCATGTAGTGTCTCTTCTTGTCTTAGCGTAAACCAAGTAAGGCAAACCACAGCAATGACAAGCATAATAAGAAAGATATCACGCCATCCCCCAAAACTTAGAATAACTTGGCCAATAGTTGGAGCAAGAGCTGGCACAAGGACAAAGATGATCATAATCAAAGACATGGTCTTGGCCATAAGTTTTCCACTAAAACGATCTCTAACCATTGCTGTCGAAATAATTTTTGCCGATGCGGCACCAAGCCCCTGTGTGAATCGGCCAACTAACATCATAGAAAAAGAATGTGCGTTTAAAGAAATGAGTCCACCAATAAAGAAAATAGCAATACCAATATACATGGCAGGCTTTCTTCCAATAGCATCAGAGATTGGACCAAAGAAAAGTTGTCCAACTCCCATTCCGAGGAAAATGAAGGAGATAATCATTTGGTTATCGTTAGGATTTTGCACACCTAGGCTTTGACCGATAAGGTTAAGTGCCGGCAACATTGCATCAATGGATAATGCAGCAAATGACATGAGGGCCGCCATTAGAGTTATAAATTCACGACGTCCTATTTTCTTTTCAACTTCTTCTACTGATAAATCCACTACTTTAAATGTCCCATTTTTCCTGATTGATAATCTTCAAAAGCTTCTACGATCTCTTCTCTTGTATTCATCACAAAAGGCCCATGTGAAAAGACTGGCTCATCAATAGGCTCACCATTTAAGATCAAAAGCTCTGCGCCTACATTACTTGATAACTCAACCTCTTGGCCATCCCTTTCAAAGATCACTAATTGATGTTCGTTAACTTGATTACCATTTACTGCAACACTTCCTTTACGAATAAGAACAAGTAAGTTTGTTTTATCATCTAATGAAAGTAAGAAGTTAGAATTCTTTTGCATTTTTGTTTGAATAATATTTATTGGCGTGAAGCTCTGACAAGGCCCTATTTTTCCATCATATTTTCCTGAAACTAATTTTAGCTCAACATCTTTATTTGGATTAATAATTGGAAACTTTTCATTTTTAATGCCTTGATAACGAGGAGCAGTCATCTTGTCTTTCTGTGGAAGGTTAACCCATATTTGCACCATTTCAAATACACCACCTATCTGAGCAAATTTTGGAGAATGAAACTCCTCATGAACAACACCACTTGCGGCCGTCATCCATTGCACATCACCACTTCCTATTATCCCACCTCCACCAGCTGAGTCTCGATGCTCAATTTCACCTTCAAAGGCAAAAGTGACTGTCTCAAAGCCGCGATGAGGATGCTCTCCCACCCCTCTCTTTGAGCGTGTTGAAGAAAATTTCTTCGGAGCTGCAAAATCCATCATGAGAAATGGAGTCGTATAATAATAGATATCATAACCAGGATGAAACATCGTATGCACATGAAAGCCGTTTCCAACCCAATGCTTTTGCGGTGGGTTTAAAATATATTTGATTACTTTTTGTTTCATATAATTATCCTTAAAAGATTTCACTCGGCCCTAAGGCAACAATACGACATGGATTCAAATCACCATGGCTATAGAAGTAGTGTCTTTTGATATGATCAATATTTGTCGTCTCTTTAATTGCATCAATTGAGTACATATCTCTTACATAGCGAGATAGGTTTTTGTAGTCTTTAATTCGTCTAAGATTGCATTTAAAATGTGTTACATAGACACAATCAAATCTTAGTAAAGTAGGAATAAGTCTTAAGTCGGCCTCTGTTAACTTGTCCCCTAATAAGTATTTTTGACCTTCAAGTATTTGCTCGAGATGATCAAGAGATGAAAATAATTTTATGACTGCTTTTTCATAAGCTTCTTGAGTTTTCGCAAAACCACTTCGGTAAACACCATTATTGATAGAGGGATAAATAAAGTCGTTTAATTCGTCGATCTTGGCCGCTAATTCATCGGGATAAAAGTCCTCCTCATTTCCCGTTAGCTTATTAAATTCAGAGTTAAATATTCGAATTATTTCAGACGACTCATTATTAACAATCGTTTGGGTTTTCTTATCCCACAGTACAGGTACTGTTACAGTTGTATTCACTTTAGGGTCGGCCTTTAAATAGAGTTCTTGTAAATAACTTAGGCCATATAACTCATCACCAGTTGCCCCCTCAAAAGACTTATCAAAACTCCAACCCATCTCTAGCATGTCAGGAGAGACAACGCTGACTCCAATATGAGATTCAAGTGACTTTAACTTACGGTAGATAAGCGTGCGGTGTGCCCACGGGCACGCATAGCTGACATAGAGGTGGTAGCGTCCACTTTCAGGTTGGTACTTTGGATGGTTGTTACTTACTATCTCTCTAAATGATCGAGGCACACGATCATAGGCTCCACTTTCGTCACTAGTAATGACTGAAGAATTAATCCACTTTCCATCGACTAAACGTCCCATAATTAAACCTTTGTTTGATTAATATAGAAACAGAATAGCGAACAAACGGATCGATTAAAAGACCATTTACCTGATCGAGATGTACTACTTATAGATCATTTCGTATTAAGCTGGCCACAGGCAGCAAGAACATCGTCACCCTTAGTAGTACGCACCATTGTTGGTATCTTATACTCTTCTAAAAGGAGCTTGAATTGATTGACCCTTTCTAAATCTGGCCTCTTATACTGTGTTCCGGGGAATTCATTAAATGGTATAAGGTTAATTAATGCTCGTCGATCCTTAAGAAGTTGCCCAAGGGCCAGAGCATCTTCTTGGCGATCATTTAAGTCCTTAATAATCAGGTATTCGTAAGTCACAAATTGTTTATTACGAAGAGGTATCCCATCGATATAGTCGAGAACTTCTTCTAATGGGTACTTTCTATTGATTGGTATTAACTCATTTCGAGTTTCATCAAATGGAGAATGCAGAGATAAGGCAAGATTAACACCAGGAATTTCATCCTTCCATCTTTTCAATCCTGGAATATAGCCACTTGTCGATATCGTAATTTTTTGATGGCCTATAGAGGTTCCATATTGAGATGTAAAAATCTCACAGGCCTTCTTAACTTCGTCAAAATTATGAAGTGGCTCACCTTGTCCCATAAAAACAATATTAAGAATCCTCTCTTCGCCCGGACGATTCTCTCTTAGCCAATGCCAGGCACTTAAGAACTGCCCAATAATCTCTGATGCTGAAAGATTTCTTTTAAGCCCCTGTGTTCCAGTAAAGCAAAAAGAGCACTTCATAGCACAGCCCACTTGTGAAGAAAGGCAGATTGAATATTTCTTATTAAATGGAATTAAAACACTTTCAACTTTAGAACCATCTGATAATTTAAATAGAAACTTTACAGTTTTATCTTCGGCCTGCTGAATTTTTACGGCCTCAGGTAAATCAAAACTAAAAACCTCATCGATAAAAGATAGAGTTCCCTTGGCAATATCAGTAATGGAATTACTATATTTATTTTTTCTTTTATAATACCAATTATAAAGAAGATTCGCGGCCGAGGCATTAAGACTGTTTTGTTCCAGCAACTGCTGTAGATCATTGAATGTAAGTTGAAAAAAAGACTGTTTCACAGGCCTAACAATATAAGAATTAACACACATAGTCCATGCCAAAGAATCAAAAGCAATCAATAAGGACTATTTTGAAAAGAAGGTTGCTATCCTTCCTTCAACTAGAACGAATTGATCTTTTTTATAAACGGCAAGTGCCTGAAAGTTTCCTTTTGGTAATTTTATTGCACCAGAAAAAGCTGCAGACTCATTATCAAGAATTAGTATTTCATTACTATTGGGTTCTAATCCGAATAAAATAGAATCGATAAGCTTAAGACTTGAGATTACTGGACCTAAGTCATTATCATCAATAAAGATCTCTCTCTCACTATTTAAAAGAAAATCGGTTGTTGAAAATCTAGTGGCAATAACTCGATTATTTTTCTCATTTGGAATTGAGAGGATTACTAACTCTTGAGTTTTTTTATCATAGGCAAGACATCTAATATAAGCATACTTTGAACGAACACTCGATAAATTACCTCGAATCTTTTCCTCAATGCCATTACTACCTTCTAAAAATCCCGCATACTGATCGACAATCTTTGCCCTGTCATTTATTCGAATAATGACAAAAGATTTATTAAAACCTATGACCATTATTCTTCTTGGACTGATAAAGCTAACACCCACAAGAGATTTAATATCAATACTATAAAGTGGATCAATTCTCACGTAATAGAGAATACTCTCTAATTTCTCATCTAATAGATAAAGGTAGTACTGATCCGTCACAAGGGCAAATATCTTAGATTCAGTATGATAATCGATATCTCTAACCTCCCCCCTAATACGACTAGGAAGTGTGATATCCTTAACCTTTACTAAAGTATCCCCACTTTGAAACATAGCAATTTTTCTTCTCACATCATGTTTAAAATAAGGCTTTTCGATTGAGTAATTTCCTCTGAGACTGAAAGGTTTAAGAAGGCCAGACCAATTCTTAGTCGACCAATTCCACCCCTTTGGCGTCCAAGAAAACCTCACAGGGTCACTATGTCCAATAAAAGGAGGTGGCCCGACCTGAGTAAATGCTTGAATAGAATTAAAAAATAAAATCACAAAGAAAGAGACAAAGGCCAGCGATTGAAACTTACTAAGATAGCGAACTTCGCCGTCTTCATTATCGATAAGATTACTTCCAAGAAAAAAAAGAACGATAGAGAGGATGAGAAGAATTGACCAAAAAATAATAACTCCCCACGTATAGGTATGTAATCCAAAGATCTCAAGAGCAAAGCCTTGTCCTATATCCCGTAAGAAATGACCTCCCGTATGCCTAAGGGCCATAAAAATGCCAATAGTCGAATAAAAAATTAATAGGCCTAGATACTTTGGTCTGAGCCCATAACGCATGATAAAGAGAGTCGTTAATGTAACAAACATAAGTGCGGCCCTCTCCTGCCAGCATAGAATACAAGGGTTATCACCGAAACCAAATCCTAAGATTACACAGGCAATCCCAACTGGTAAGATGATTAAAGTCATTGATGCTAAGGCAACGACATTGTAAAAACGCTCTGATTTATCAGTCATAGGCATCTCAGTAATTCCCCGGTGGGAGTAACATCGATTTAGTGGCAACAAACCAAATAAAAAACATTAAAAAAGTAGCGCTATAGAGAAACTTTTCTGCTTGTTTCTGGTTTTGCGGCCTTTTCCAAACGAGGAAACCGGCAATTATTAACAGTACAATTTCTAGAAACTCCATGAAGACTCCTTCTATCAGTACGATTCGGAATTAACAAAAACTTAGCTAAGTTAAATTCCCTTAAATTTAGCTATGAAGTAAAATAAAGTAATGACTAAAGGAGTAGTAATGAGAAGTGCTAAGCTATTTATTTTAATGCTTATTTCAACTGCATCATTTGCAAAGTTCGGAGTAAAGTCACAACCACTATATCACTGTGTAAACTACGATGAGAGCTCTATTGTAACAGATGCTATTATTCATCAATCCCAATATGGACGTGGCCCACTCTTTCATGAAATTGAGGTATTTGTAGAAGATATAAACCAAAACAAAGAGTTTTCTTTCCGTAAGAAAGTTAACTATATTCCAAAATACGATGCGAAAGTTGAATCATTCACCACCGGAAGTTTTAGGATCAGACTTGATCATGTCGTTGGTGGAATTGGTGGAAATATTTGGGCATTCGTTAGAATTCCACAATACGGAGTTCATTCTTTTGATTGGTCATGTAAGGTAGTAGAGGGACAATAAATGTCCCTCTCAAAAATTAAGCTTTTTTAACTTGAGTTGCACAAGGCCCACGCTTACCTTCCCCAAGCATATAAGTTACTTTATCGTTATTATTTAACTTATTGCCACTTTCGATAGCAGATATATGGACAAATAAATCACCTTCTCCACTATCTGGTTTAATAAACCCAAAACCTTTTGTTTCATTAAAAAATTTAACTTTACCTGTTTGCTCTGTATTCATATTCTTCCCTATTTTTCCAAATCCGACAATCAGTTGCCGGGAACTAAATTAACAATAGGAAAGTTATCGCCAATACAACGAGATTTGAGAATTTAAAATAAGTAAAGATTTTAAAATTGATATTTAAACATCTTATTCCACTTTTTTATTATATTAGGAATTAGCTTATCCTAAACTAAGCGAATCAAAAAAGGCCGCACTTTACGAAGAGCGACCCATTTTTATTCTGACTAAGACTGGTAGTAATATTATTGGGACAATCGTAAAGACTACCACAATAATTGCACCAGCAGGAAGATCGTAGAAATAACTCAATGCCATTCCCAACAAACTTAAAACTACCCCAATTCCCCAACCAATAAAGAGTTGAGACCTAATGCTCTGAGAGAGTAAAGTACTAATCAGGGCCGGTACGACTAAGAATGAAAATACGAGTAATATTCCTGCTATACCAACAGATGATGTAATAACAACACCAAATAGAGAAAAGAAAATAAAGTCCCAAAAAGCAGACTGATTATTTTTATCGATCGTCGACCTAAGAATCTGTTTTCTGAATACATAGTGAATTGTAGCAACAATACTATAGATAACACCGGTTTTAACAACATCTGCCCAAGTTACCCATAGTATTTTTCCAATAAGTATTTCTTTAATATGTTCTGCACCATGTGCCATCATATTTACGACAAGTATGACAGCAGAAGAAGCGAAAGCATAAACTAAGGCTATTAGGACTTCCTGAGAAATATACTTTTCAAACTTCTTGGCCCAAGCAAAGTACGCTGCGGCAACAAAAGTGAACCCTAGTGAAATAAAATAGCTTGGCCCACTATGATGATCAAGGTGAAGGAGTAATGCCACAGTTGAGCCAAGGCTTGCAACTTGAGCGAGAGAGAGATCGACAAAGATCACCCCTCTTCTAAGAACATGAAGGCCTAAATAGCAGTGAATCCCAACTAAAATTAAACACATGACAAATGGTGCAGCTAAAAAAGAAATTACTTCCACTAATCCTCCAGTGCTTTTGCGAGAATATTATAAAGAGAGAATATGTCTCGTGCCTCAGCACTTCCATCGACAGCAACAGGAACATTTCTAATCTTTACATCTTTGATCGTTGTACGAATTCTTTTTGCCACTACATCATCAAAGTAATTTTCCACCAAGATGTGACGAATCCCTTCCTTCTTCATCTCTTTAATAACACTGATTATATGAGACGCCGTAGGAGGTATTCCAGGCTTAGGCTCGAGAACATTTTGTACATGAATATCAAACTCATCTAAGAAATAAGTAAGTGTACGATGATAAGTAATAATCTTAACACCTTTCTTTATTCTTGCTCTTAGCTCTTTAATCACCTCTTGAGTACGTTTTTCATACGCTTTGTAATTAGACTCATAGTTTTGTTTATTCTTACTATCAAGCTTAATTAGTCGATCGCGCACGCCCTGAGCAACTTTAAGGGCCTTACTTGGAGAGAGCATAAAGTGCGGATTCCCTTCGGGGTGAACATCACCGTGTGCACGAGTAAGCTTACCTTTAACTTCATCAGTAAGTGATACAAGTGTATAGGCCTCCAGTCTTCCATCTTTTCCAGCTCTAAGCTTTGGATTACGACTTCCTCTTACAACAAGAGGCAGCCAGCCAACTTCAAGGCCTGCTCCAATACTAATTAATAGATCAGCACGTGCAACTTTAAATGTATAGCTAGGCTTGGCCTCAAGAAAGTGCGGGTCTTGAGTACCTTTAGCGAGAGAGTGTACATTAACACTCTCTCCACCAATTTTCTTTGCGATATCGGCAAGGTTTGTCGTCGTTGTTACAATATTCAATTGAGCATAGGAGCTCATACTTAGAACAAATAACAACCCTATTAGAAATGTCTTCATTTCAGCGACCTAGTACTGGTGTGCTGGATGAGCACCAATACTAAAGCTCAGTTGAAGACTTAGTCTTTTCTCAGGACGATCTTCACCATCGTGAATTTCATCATACTGCATTCTAACAGCGGAAAACTCAGTTGGTACAAATGCTAAAAGTGCTGTATACGCGTTTTGATCAGCAATTGATTCGTCTTTTGCCACACCAAGAAATTCATATTGTGCTTGAGTAAACCATCGTGGTGCAAATTGATAACGTAAGAATGTCGAGTAACCACCGTTTTTCACTTCATTCGTTCCCTGAACATCTTTATGAATAAACTCAGTAGACCAAACAAATGATGAATACTTACCCTTTTTAACTGGGCGCCACTTTAGAGTTAAGTCAGTTCCTAATACTGTCGACTTTTCGGCCTGTTGTTTAAAATATAGACCAGAGAGTCCCCATTCAAGAGTTAGTGATTCAGATAAGTCCCAAAGGTTCTTTAAATTCGCCACTGTTGCAATTGAGTGTGGGTCCTCAACAAATAATTCTTCATTTGTTGGCTGAAGGAATTGAACGGTTAAATCTGAATACCAAGGTAGAGGTGCTAAGTACGAAACGCCAATACCAACTTCATTTAGTCCCTCTTCACCAAACATATATTCTTGAACGAGACTACGATAGATAAATGGTTGAGCATGTGTATGCACCATATTGTACTTACCAAACTGAGCGTAGAACTTCCCAAGCTTTACTGTAACATCAGGGATTGAGATTGTTTCAGCAAATACTTCCTCCGGCTCAAATGCATAACCGTGCTCTTCCTCTCCACCCTCTTCATGGTGCTCCTTATGTACTGCAAATGTAGCTTCCGCTCTAAAATAGGCATCTACATCTGCGCTAAATTGCAGCTCCGCCTCCTGTAGAGAAAAACCATCGTGATCATTATCACGAGAAGAGTTCTTATAAATTGTCAGAGCGTTTAGGCCAATTGCTGGGTTAAAGCCATTTCCTCTAGAGTTATCAGATAGGGATTGTGCAAAAGTATTAGAGCTTAATAATAAAGCAGAAATATAAAATAAGTTTTTCAAAATAAACCTCATTGAAAATTAATTAATTAAATTTAAAGAATAAAAAGTGAATATAATTAGATTAACAATGAGCTGGAGGCCCACGAGGAGCAGCTTGTATATATAATGATTTATAAGTGTGACCAAGTGATGTCTGATAGCTTTCTGTTATTAGAAAGAGAAAGCTCGCTTCAAGGCCATGTGATAAGTCAGAGTTAGCAGAATCGTATTTGAACTGAGAAACTTTAATGCAGATATGACATACTTGATCGAGCTTATTTGACTCATGCTCATTTTCATGAAAATGCAGACTTACTGTAAGGAAGCTTACAAGAAAAGTTACCGCAAATATAAATCTAAAGAATCTCTGCATTAGATCAATACTAACAAGACTAATTAAAAAATGTCTTGTTTTTTTTTAATAAAACAATCTATTTAGATACTTAACATCTGTCCAATATAGAGATTACTAGATCTTAATGAGTTTCGCTTTCTAATTTGAATAGTCGTTGTATTATAGAGTTTGGCGATGCGTGTTAGGTTATCCCCTTTCTTAACACGATAGTGAAAAACTCTCACTCCCTTAGTTACATCAAGCTTTTGACCAATGTATATATTATTACCATGTATTCCATTTAGCCTTCGTAAGTAAGAAACACTTAGGCCATAGCGTCTTGCAACTCGTCCAAGGAAATCATTCTTTTTAACAAAGTAGAACTTCTTTCCAATAACACTTTTGTACTCATTAGCTCTCAAGGCCAGTCTTTGACCTGGATAAATACGACTACTTTTTAAATTATTAATACGCTTTAGACGATTAAGTGAAACTTTGTAGCGACGAGAAATTTTTGTTAATGAATCTCCTCTCCTCACACGGTAGTGATTTGGAAATGAATTGAGTTTTCCCCACTGACGATTACTAGCTAGCTTATTTTGTATCTCTTCAATATTTTGATAATCTTTTCGTGGAAGCCAAATAGCATACTGCTTAATCCAATTTGGTGTTCGTTTATACTTTAGAGCAGGATTAATTTTTTCAATTTCATCTCTCTCAATATTAAAATATTTTGCAACATCCTTAATATGAACTCCACCAGGCACTTCCACTAACTTTAAATCAGGATAGGTTGGAGACTCCGCAATAACCGCTTCATCAAAGCCAAACTTTGCTAAGTTTTCTCCGACATAGGCCGCTGCCAAGAACTTAGGAACATAATTTCTTGTCTCTCTAGGTAGTAGTTTACGATCGGCAAGCTCCCAGAAGTCACGCGTTCTCCCCTTCATAATGGCACGTAAAACTCTAAGCTCACCACAATTATAGGCAGCAATAGCAAGCTCCCACGAGTTAAAAACTGTATAGAGATCTTTCAAATACTTTGTTGCGGCTTCGGTACTATGGACAGGATCTCGTCTTTCATCGACGACTCGATTAACAGCTAGGCCATAACGCTTTCCTGTCGCCTTAATAAATTGCCAAGGACCTACAGCACCAGCGTGTGAAAGGGCGGTTTTATTATAACCACTTTCAATTAACGGAAGATAATAAAGTTGATAAGGGAGTTCTTCCTCTTCAAGAACTGTTTGTATTACCTCTTTGTAATACATTCCTTTTTTAATGAATTGCTCAAAACGAACACGGTCTTTTACAGCAAAGTAATTAATCCATTTTTGAACTCGCTCATTTTGATAGAGTTCCATTTCATGCTTAATACTGTCTTCATCTTGATATGAAATGGTGTTGCTACCAGCAGGAGCCTGACCAACGCTCTCCTTCTCAGGTGAAGCACATGAGAGAAGTGTTATTGAAAGTGTTATAACTGATAAGTACTTAATTGAATTTAGAGAGTTAATTTTTTTCATACGAAAATTCTACGGGAAATTGTATGATTTTAAACACACTCTAAGTTAAATTAGCATTTTCCGAATCTAATTGAGTAAGTCATCGGAAACATCAGAAACTTCAATCTGTAAATCCACATCTTCGTAACGATCCGGCACATTTGACAGCTTTGACTGAAAGAGTTCTTGCAGCTTACGTATAGAGATTAGTCCTTCATCAGACTTTTTCCAAATTGCGTAGAGAGACATACGAATTGGTTCACCCAAATGGAAAGTTTTTAAACCCAAATACTCCTCAAGAGGGTTCCTTGGTAAGAACATTACACAACGTCCACGTAAGCAGAGTTTGTGAACAAAGTCGATATGATCGCTATATACCTTCTCTTTAGGAATCACTCCATTCTTTCTGAGGTGTTGATAGATAATGCGATTAAGGTTCTTATCCCAATTACTTTCGGCAAAAGGAATATTCACAAGCAAATCCTTCTCATCTCTAAACTTGTCATATAATTCCGTAGAACAGCAAAAGACAATTTCAAAGGAGCCAATTTCCGCCACATTCAAACTCTTTCTCTTAGGTTTCTTAAGAGAGATACCCCAATCGATATTACCGTGAAGTATATTATCCACAAGTACGTCGTGATCGCCCTGCCGAATGGTGTTAACTGTTCCATACTTTGTATAAAGATCCCAATATTGTGAAGCAAACTCAGTTGCAAGGTCATAGGAGATCGTCTCTTCAATCCCTATTGAGACTGGGTAGCCACCGACAACATCTTCAGAGAAGTGCTCAAGTAGTTTACTACCCTCTTCAAAGATTCCCTTTGTTCTCTCAAATAGCTGTAGTCCCTCAGGTGTTAAGCTTAACCCTTTAGAGCTACGATTAAAAAGCTTCATATTGAATTTGTTTTCAAGGCGTTTAAGTTGTTCACTAAGAGTTGGTGAAGAAGTACCGATGATTTCAGCACCTTTTTTAAGAGATTGAACTTTGGCCACTTCATAAAAACAATAGAGATGATTCCAATTGATATCTTTTAGTTTTTCCAAGTATATTCCTTGATTCATTTAACTTTGCTCCTTACCTTAACAAGTCAATCACCAATTAGCAAAAACCGAACGGCCCTAAAGGCTTATAAGTACTTAAGACTCGGAAGAAAGTGGAAAAAACTGATTTAAAATGAAAAGGATCATTTTTATAACTTGTTCAAAAAATTTATTTATTAAATTCATCATATCAACCTCTTGTCGTATTTAACTTTTAATATTGAGCTTATGAAATTCAACCTGTGCACTTTGTAACTCAATATAGAGTTGCGTTCGCATATCATTTCTTAGCTCCCATGCATCACTAGGGTTTTCTGCCCACGCCGCCAGCCAACATTCAATGGCGTCCTTATCCAGCTTCATAACCCACATTGTTGGCTCTTCAACATCACAAAAATAGTCAGACTTCTTTGCTACTCGATGTGCAATTTCACGAACCAACTTAAGATCAGAGTCTGGCGCAACAAAGAACTCAATATGAGTCCATACAAAGTGATCATTCATTGTAAAATTTTGTATTTCTTTTTGGAGTAACTTTGAGTTTGGAATAACGAGCCTTACCCAATTCCACTTCTTTATTACTGAATAAGTCAGTCCAATCTCTTCAATAAGACCGTAGTGGCCATCAATTGTGACAGTGTCTCCAATCTTAATTGATTTAAAGAAAGAGATGATCACACCCGCAAAGAGATTTTCTAAGAATGGCCTTAGGGAGAAACCAGCAATAACAGAAACAATAGCTGCAATTATTGAAACATAGACTGTTGGAATCTTTCCAAGATAAGGAATCGACACAAAGAGCGACCACAGAATAAAGAAGAGAACAGGAAGAGCTCTCATCATAAAAGAGAAGCGGCCCTCAATCCCCTCAACACCATGTGACTTTAATTCTTTTTCTTGATCGTCAACTGGTGAGTCTGTTTCAACAGCATCACTAATATCTCTCTTACGAATATTCTTTAGCTTTCTCTTTTGCACTCTTCTAATATTTAAAAGTGCAAGAAAATACCCCCCTAAAAATAGGAGGGTAATGGTAATCGGGTATAAATAGCTTACCAAGGAGTTAGTTATTGGCATCATTTATTAGCTTTGAGTTCTTCATTCTATTGTCTACAACCTTGTTACCAGGAACGATATCGTTTAATGGCGTATGTGATAGAACGAAATATGTAATTAATCCGGCCAAGATTCCAGGTGCAACCTCATAAATTGTTGAGCCATAGCCAAGATTCATCCAAACAACAGTAACAATTCCACCAATGAGAACCATCGACATGGCCGTAATTTCAGATACCTTCTTACCAATTGCATAGATAAAAATTAATGGACCGAAGCAAGCTGCTAGTATTGACCACGACAGTAAGACGAGCTCAAACACATTCTTACTTCCGTATAAGGCTACAACCAAAGCAATAATAGTAGTTCCAGCAGTCGCAAGCTTTGTTAGATAAATATTATCTGATTTTTTCGGCAAGATATCTCTTGTAAAAGCTGCTGAACAACTTAGAACTTGAGAGTCGGCCGTTGACATTGTTGCGGCAAAAATCCCCGCTAATACAACACCAATTAGAACCTCTGGAAGAAGTTTTTGACTCATTAGTGGTAGCGCTAGCTCGGCATCAAAGTTTGCAGAGTTTGGCAGTAGTAGTCTTGCCGTTAGTCCTACTCCAATAGTCATAATTGTGAATGCAATGAACCAAGCATAGTAATATATTCTAGTTTTATTCATATTCTTAGTATCATCAATTGTCATAAAACGGATCATAATATGAGGCTGACCTACGACACCAAGTCCGGCAAAGACCCAACCAAGAATAAATAGAGAAACCCCAGTTCCTCCAGGAACACTTAGTCCAGTTGGAGTAAAGCTTAGAAAACCAGGTGATACAGCACTTAGTTTACTTACATAGGCATCATAACCACCAACTTCATTAATCCCAACAAAGAACAAAATCCCCATTGCAATAATCATAACAAATGACTGGGCAGCGTCGGTCCAAATTGATGCTCTAATTCCACCTGATAAGCAGTAAGCAAATACAATAACAGCACCAATGATTGCACCAGTACTATAGTCCCATCCAAATAAAACGTGTAATGCCTTAGAGCCGGCCTTAAACTGGGCAGCGGCATAAACACCTAAGAATAAAATTGTAATAACTCCAACAAGAAGTCTTAGCTTTTTAAAGCTTGTACCCCTTTGCCATCTCGAGAGAACACCTCCAAAACTCAGAAGGCTTTCCTTTTCCGTAACTTGTCTTAACTTTTTATGAACAAAGAAGCTCATGACAATATCACCAACAATCCAACCAATCATAACCCATGATGATTGAAGTCCACTCATATAAGTATATCCAATGAGTCCGATGAACATATACCCACTATTATTGGTTGCAACAGCAGACAGAGCTGCTAACCAAGGCGGAGTACTATGACCTGCAAGCAGGTAATCAGAATTATTTTTCTTACTTTTTAAACTCGAAGAAACTCCAATCAATACAAAGAGGAGCAAAAAAAAGAGGAAGCTGTAAACAATCATTTAACAATCCTTTTTTGGCATAGCTATCCCTCCACTAAAAAACACAAAGCGGTTGCGAACAAGATAGCTCTTGCTAATTAATAAAATACTAATTTAAAAACTTATTATTTAGAGTACAGAGAGGCAATTCTCTTCATCTTCAATTAGGCTTCGACGAAGGAAAGATGACTCTCTTAACGCCTTACCGTGCCCCTCTTCACAAATAGAAGTCTTTTCTTGTACCTTAGATGTGCGGGACTGCTTCTTATCAACGACGCTATAACTTACTAACTGTACTAACTTTTCAGATTTCTTATTGTTCATTTAACTACCTTAACATTCTATATATTCATTAAGAATTGATTAATTTACTAATTAGGTTATCCCTAACCCTTTCGTAATTGACTTGAGCGATCGATCGCTTTATCGACTCCCATTTTTACAAAAGCATCAATTCCATTTTGACGAAAACTATCTATGGCCTCAATTGTGACACCTTTTTTAGATGTGACCTTAGCTATTAATTCATCAAGTTCTGTCTCACAATTAATTAGAGCACTCTTTGCGCTACCTCTAAATAGTTGACTCGTTATTGCTCGTGATTCAATTGCTCCTAGGCCCCACTCTTTAAGTGAATCTTCTAGTGCATTCATAAAATAATAAATAAATGCGGGCCCAGAAGCAGAAACAACAGTCACTTGGTCAAAGAGTTCTTCAGTTTTCATATTTAAGATCATCGAGCTATCATTAAGGTGCTCTTTTAAAAACTCAATATCACTTTCTTCAACCTGCTCTGTTGTGCTTAACAAGCAAATTCCTTCTCCGTGCTCCATTGGCAGACTAGGCATTAGCCTAATTACTTTTGAGGTGCCTAATAAATTGCTAATTCTTTCTTGGTCGATTCCGGCCATGATCGAAATAACAACTTTATTTGAGAGGTCAATATCCTTAAACATTTTAGAAAGTTCTTCAAATTGTTGTGGCTTACAGCCAATTAAAAAGTAGTCTGCATCGACTGCTTCTTTTAGCTCAACAATGGCCTCACCTTCTACCTCTTTAGCAAGCTCAATTGCTCGTGTACGACTTGGGGTATATGTGAGGTATTTGTTTTTAATTTTTTGGCCCTTATACATTGAACGAACAACTGCACCGGCCATATTTCCACAACCAATAACGGCAATTTTCTTCATGATAACTCTCCTATCGTATTAACTAAGATCTAATCTGCCCATCGCCAACAACGACGTAGCGTGAAGTCGTCATTTGCTCAACCCCCATTGGGCCGTAGGCATGAAGCTTTGTTGTTGAAATTCCAAGTTCAGCCCCAAGTCCCAATTGTCCACCATCATTAAATCGAGTAGAAGCATTCACCATGACACAACTTGCATCAACACTTTGTAGGAACTTCTGACAATTCTCTTCATTATTTGAAATAATACACTCCGAGTGATTACTACCGTATTCATCAATATGGTTAATGGCCTCCTCAAGGGAAGAAACTGTTTTAATTGAAAGAATATTATCTAGGTATTCTGTTGACCAATCCTCTGGCGTAGCCTTAACAAAAGTCCCCTTTGTTTGCATTGCAAATTCTTCATCAACTCTTAATTCACAACCTTTAGCGAGGAGCCTTTTAGAAATTTTTTCATTTACCTTTGGTAAAATATCCTTATGAATAAGTAGCGTTTCAATGGCGTTACAAACCCCAGTTCTTTGAGTTTTTGCATTCTCAACTAGTGTTACGGCCTTTTCAACATCCGCTTCACTATCGATATACATATGACAAAGCCCTTGATAGTGAGCAATCACAGGCATTTTTGCATTTTCAAAAACATGATTGATTAATCCGTGACCACCACGAGGGATAACAACATCGATATCATCCTTAAGATCTAGTAGGTCATTTAATACTTCACGGTTGTCTGATGCAAGCACTTCAACAACACTCTTATTCACATATTTAGAGATTGCATCTTGAATGATTTTTCCAAGTACTTCATTTGAGTGTTTGGCTTCTTTTCCACCTTTTAAAATAATGGCATTGGAAGACTTTAGAGCAAGTGCAGCACAGTCAACAACAACATTAGGGCGACTCTCAAAAATCATAAGAATAACCCCTAACGGGACTCGTTGGCGCTTGATCTTTAAACCTAGATCATTTGTAAACTCATTATAGAAAGAGCCTACAATTTCAGGTTGATCCCTAATCGTCTTAACTCCTGAAATAATATCATCAATTCTATCGTTACTAAGCTTTAAACGATCTACCATTGCTTTCGAAAGATCATTTTTAAATGCAGCATCTAAATCAAGTTGATTCTTTTCTAAGATAAGCTCACGATTTTTGTCTAAGGCCTTTACTAAATCATCAAAGATTAGATCCTTAGTTTCTTTATTTAATTTTAAAAGTTCTTTTGAAGCTTTTCTTACTGTTCTAGCTAATTTTTTCATCGATTATTTCCTTTTCTAAAATTAAGTTAATTGTATGAACCACTTCAATTGATGTTCTAAATCCAATTAGATCCTCAATTTCATCACTGTGACGACCCATGATTTGTTCAACTTCACAATGTCCATATTCACAAACACCAGAAGCAAAAACTTCACCATCGCAAATAATATCAACACAGTCGCCTTTATAGAACTGGCCATAAACATCAACGATGCCTTTTGGAAGAAGCGATTTACTCTCATTTAGGGCATCAAATGCACCTCTATCAACTTCGATATAACAATTTGGCTTCTTCATCGAAAGTAGCCATGCTTTTCTTTCTTCAGGATCATAAGCATTCTTAGGAGCAAAATAAGTACCGAGCTCCTTTGTTAATGGATCTAAAATAAGTCGCTCGTTATCCATTGAACTAATAATGGCCTTTATGCCAATAGGAGTAATTTTAGTAATGGCATGAACCTTAGACTCCATTCCACCTTTACCAACTGCTGTCTTTCCCTGATAATTCACATCTTCCAATACATCACTTCCAAAAGGAACTGTCTCAATTCTCTTAGCATCATCATAAGCAGGATCCTTGTCGTAGAGGCCATTGGTTGAAGTAATCATAAGAAGAGCATCGGCATTAATCATTTGCGCTGTCTGTGCGGCCAAATGATCATTGTCACCTAGTGCAATCTCAGTAAAAGAGATTGTGTCATTCTCGTTTAAGATCGGTGTAATATTATTCTTTAGGAGAACATTAATGCTTTGTTTAGCATGTAGATTTCGTTTTCTATTTCTAAAGTCATCATGTGTTAGAAGAATTTGCGAACAAATCTTTTGATTCTCTTCAAATAGTCGAGAGTATGTGTTTAAAAGTTTTGGCTGTCCAACAGCACTAGCTGAATGCTGAAGATCTAACTGACCTCTTCTTGGTAAATGTTCTTTAAGAAATGACTTCCCAACACTTACTGCACCAGAGCTAACAAGGACAACTTCAATCCCCGCATCAATCAGTTCACAGATATCCTCTACAATTTTGCGCACCTTCCTAGTGTCTAACTTACCATTTCCTTTTGTAATAACATTACTTCCAACCTTTACAACAAGGCGCTTTACTCCCTGTAGTTCTTTACGAAGTTTCATCCTTTCCCCTTAACTTGTTAGAAAACAACATGTCATAAATTCCAAAAAACCAAAAGGCAGACGTTCACAAATTAGGCATTGCCGAACGACACAATTCCTGAATGAAATGATCAACATATGGTGAAAAAATGCTTTCAGGCCTTAAAATTTTAATAAAAATCACAAAATATTCGCTACATGAGAAGGGTTTGAGATTATAATATTTCCATTAACTGATGCTTTAAAAAATACAATTTGGAGAGAACTTGAAAAGAAGAATTGAAGTTATTAAGCCTGATAATTTTGAACAAGAAAATCACTTTTATCCGAAGGCCCTAAATTCACAACTACACCCTCTTGTGAGCCACTTTTTTAATCTGGATCACGAAAGAATTATTAAAAGATATAGCCATCTTAATCCGCAGATCTGTACAGACACTTTACGTGAGATTCTCTCATATGAGTGTAAGCACTTCTTCTGGGGGGGATCAGACTTATTCTATGTTACAACACAGGCAGGAAATAGACGCATGGTTGTTCTTGAAACAAATTCATGTCCATCTGGCCAAAAATCAATGCCGCCAAGAACCGATGCGGATGAACATAGAGGATTTAAATACTTAATTGAAAACTCTTTTCTTCCGGCCCTTAAAAAGAGAAAGAAGAGGCTTCCAGCAGGTGCACTGGCCGTAATCTATGATAAGAATTACATGGAGACATCTGGATATGCTTCAACATTAGCAGATCTAACTGGAGAAGATGTTTACCTAGTTCCACATTTTAATGGTGAAGAACAAATGGCGGATTTTGAAAATGGTGTTCTACATATCACTCTTGAGACAGGAGAAAGAATTCCTATTAGAGCGGCATTTCGTTATGTTACACAAAAGCCATGGAATCGCATTCCAACAACTTCAAAAACATTTATCTTTAACTCAACTCTCGTTTGCCTTTCTGGTGGACGCAATAAGCTTTTAGCAAATAAGGCCTACGAGCTCTATAACTCAGAGATCGCTGAATCTGGCCTAAAGATCAATATGCCAGAGACAATTAAAGACGTTAATAAACTAGAAATTCCTCTTTGGGTTCAAAAGTTTGGCGGAAAGGCCGTTATTAAAATTCCTTACTCAAATGCAGGGCAAGGTGTTTTTACAATTACGAATCAAGATGAGCTTGATGCCTTTATGCAAATGGACTACCCATATGATCAATTCATTGTCCAAAGCTTAATTGGTCACTATGAGTGGAGTTCCACAAGTGAGCATGGTAAATTCTTTCACATCGGAACAGTACCAAACAAGAAAGGAAATATTTATATTGCTGACTTAAGACTTATGGTCTACTCATCACCAAAAGGTTTCATGCCATGCGCTGTTTATGCACGTCGTGCGCGAAAGCCTCTTGAGGCGAGCTACCCAGAAGATAGCTGGGAAGTACTAGGAACCAACCTATCAGTGAAAACAGGTGAAAACCAGTGGGATTCTGACACATCAAGGCTGATGCTCATGGACCAAAAAGATTTTAACTCCCTTGGTATTGGTACTGATGATCTAATCGAAGCTTATATTCAAACAATTCTGACGGTTGTTGCGATTGATAAAATGGCAGAACAACTTATTAGTAAGAAAGGGACTTTCAGAACGAAACTCTTTAGAAGTTTAGATAACGACAAGTCACTCTTTAACGAGATTATGATCTCATAGCATAGGAAGTATTATGGGAGCAATCCAAGTCATTAAGACAACTGAAGAAATCGATTTAAATTCATTTGCGCATGGTGAAATTCACCGCCTACAAATACACCTCTCAGATAATGCTCTAGGTGTGCCTTGGCGTGTACCAATTATCATTATGAAAGGGGTTGAAGAAGGACCTGTACTAGGTATTACTGCAGCAGTACATGGGAATGAACTGAATGGAATCTCAACTATTTTTAAATTGATTGAAGAGGTCGATCCAAAAAAGCTAAAGGGAACAATTGTTATGGTTCCAATTAGCAATGTTCCGGGCTATCTAACAAATCAGCGTCGATTTATTGATAATATAGATTTAAATAGAATTATGCCTGGAAAACTAACTGGAAATCCAAGTAACCTCTACGCACATTACTTCACTCAAAAGATCGTTTCTAAATTCAACTACCTTCTTGATCTACATACAGCAAGTCATGGCCGTGTAAACAGCCTATACTTAAGAGCTGATTTAGAGAATGAAGAAACAAGAACCCTCGCCTTCTTACAAAACCCACAAATTATTGTTCAAAAATATGATGAAGAAGGAACACTAAGAGCATGGGCCAATGAACAAGGAATTCATGCAATTACTGTTGAAATTGGTAACCCAAATGCTTTTCAACACGCTCTAATTGATGAAACGCTAGACGGTATAAAGAACACACTTCGCTACTTCTCAATGATCGAAGGAGAGGTTCAAGACATGATTACAGATGCCACAATCTGTGATCACTCTTATTGGATCTACTCGACAAAAGGTGGAATTGTCGATGTACTTCCAAAGCTTACACATCGAGTAAAGAAAGGCGAAGTAATTGCAAAAGTTTATGATGTCTTTGGACAAGTAAAAGAAGTTATCTGTGCAGATCGCTCAGGTGTTGTTATTGGTAAGAACGTAAGACCTAACTGTGAAGCAGGACAAAGAATTCTGCACTTAGGAGTTGATCTTAAGGAAGCACTTCCTGAAGAAATTCCAGGTCATGATGATTTTGAAATATCTGAAAAATAAGAATAAGAAAGGGGGATTTTCATCCCCCTCTTTTTTATAAATTTACATTCATAGTTAGGCCAACATTTGTTCTATCAGCTCTAATATCTTCCGCAATAAAGCGCATATTTGGTGAAATCGAAATATCACGAGTAAAGAAATAAGTCATCGCTATCGTTTGTTGAAGAACTTTTTCGTTAATACGCTCACTCCTAAAATGATCGGCCGAGTAAAGGTCAGTGATTAACCTTAGAGAAAGAGAGCGAGAAAAGTAAAGCTCACCAGCAAGGCTTAATGAGAAAGAACGATTTACTTGTCTATCTTTACCTGCAATTTCCATCCCATTAAATGAGATTGTGCTCTTATCATAGAAATACTGTGTCGCATTCCCAGAAAGAGCAATATAAGCGGCTTTCCATACTTTATAGGCCAAAGAGTGGCTAACGTTAAAAACAGAATTTATACCAAGGTCCTTATAGTAGTCCCAAGTAGCATACTGGTATTGTAGGAAAGTTACATTTTGAATCCCAAAAAGGTAGTAAGTTTTAAAGTAACTTAGAACAGGATTATCAATATTTAAGCTATCACCGTATGTATCAAGCTCATACTGAACCATTGGATTTTCTGAATCAACACTTCCATGAAAAGGCGCCTTCTTCTCGATTCCTACCTGAAGAGATAGGTTATCTGTTTTTGAAAGACGATACTTTACACCTAAGTTCCCTGTAAAATTTGTTAGAGAAGTTGTATTCCCAGCATTTCTAATATTAGGCCTTTCAGCATCATTGAGGTTATCAAGAGCACCAGCATTATATTTAAATGAAGAATAAAAAGACCATCTCTTTAGTGATCCTGATAATGTCTTCAATGTCGGGTTATCTAATACCTCTTCCTTCGTATTGAAGCTCTTTGTTTTAGCCTCCTCTTTAGACTTAGCAGCAGGCGCAGCAAAGGTTAAAGTTGAAATTAGCATAATTATTAATAACTTCATTTTCTCTCCATTAACTAAAAAAGCTCAAAAAGCTTTCACTATTATTTGTTGTTTTATATTTAGTCTCACCTACGAGATCATTTGCGATCATCGCAGATCGCCAGGACATCAAACTAGTTTGAGGATCAGCAACCCCATGGCCATGACGACTAAAGTTCATCGAATAAATTTTTCCATTTTCAATCGTTGTTTGAATACTATAGTCTTGGCCTACAATTACACGTCCTTGAGTGTCCTTGGCGATTTTATCTGACAGCCCTTCTAAGAAGTTTGGTAGAACACTTTTGAATCCAGTTGCTAAAATAACAATATCAGCTTCTACCACCTCTTTATTTTGATTAAGAAGATTATCAACCTTAAGCTTATACGACTGACCTTCCTTTCCAATTTCATTAAGCCAACGCATAGGTGAAATCGTATAATCGGGAAGTTTCTTCAAGTAGAAACGATCAAGATATAGCTCGTTATACATTTCTTGTAAGTACTGGGGAGTATTACCATCACTAGCTAGCAGTTGGCCTTGTGTATATGAATCTTTTTGCTCTTGAGATAAAGAGTGGAAATTCAAAACGAATTCAGGAGTAAATATTTCATTAGTAAACGGTGCTTCATCAAGGGGCTGTAAATTACTTCTACCACTTAAAAGAGTTACCTTTTCAACTCTCCCCCACATACCATTGAGAGCACTTCTAAATGTTTCAACACCTGTTTGCCCTCCGCCGACAATAACAACTTTCTTACCTTTTAAATCGAGAGTCTTCATTTGCTTAGATTTTGCATGAAATAACGTATCTGAAAGGAAAGGCCTTGCACATTCAGGAATATTTTTAGTTGGCCCAGACGCAACACAAATATTTTTTGTGAAGTAACTGCCACTCTCTTTAATGACTTCAAATCTCTCACCATCGTGTTTGATGTCAATGACATTAGATTCAAAATCAATATCATTAGAAAGTTGTTTTGATGTCCATTTACAATAGTCTTCAAATTCATAACGATTGATTGACTTTCTATCTGTATTTAAAAAGTGATAGAATTGTCCGTTTTCAACAAGATAGTTCAAGAAACTAAATGCGCTCTTAGGGTCAACAGGAGTCACAAGATCTTTCAGAAAAGATGTTTGCATCATGGCGTCTCCAAACATCAGCTCAGGATGCCAACTGAACTCCGACTTATTATCTAAGAACTTAGCATTAATATTGCTTAGTGGATTCAAGAGTGCCGCTAAGCTTAGATTAAATGGCCCAAGGCCAATTCCAACAATGTCATAAATATTCTGCATATAACTTCCTCAATCCAACTCTAATTATTTCTAACAAGTGGATTTTTAATATTACTTCCTAATATTGGCTTAAGCCGCTCGCCTGTTTCGCTATAGCCGGCAACAAAACGAACAGTATTAACCAATACTTTTTCAAACTCATTTCTAAGTAAATTTACTTTTTCAACAATTTCAATATCACCTTGATAATTTTCGATTACTTCACCCAGTAAGTGATAGAAGTCCTTTTCTTTAAAACCGAGAGACTCTTCAACTACTCTTGAGAAATAGCGTAACACTGTAATAAAGTGACCTGTGATAAGGTCATGAATCAAGTACTCTGCTGGTAATTGATCAAGTTCAACTCCAAAGTCAGCGCCGATATGCTTTGAATTTGAGGCCATTCTAAAATCACCGTGAAAGTCTTTGATAATTAACCTTTGTGGCCTCCCCTCTTTCAAAACAAGGATAGTATTTTGGCCATGAGCGACTAGACCTAGCCCGTGCTCTACTTGTAGATGATAAAGAGGTGTGACGACAACTTTGAAGTATTCTTTAATCCATTCCGAAACACTTAAACCTGATAACTTAATATACTCAGCAACAAGTGCATTATGACCTTTAGTAAAAAGAAGAGCTGCTGTTGGAATGGCAATTTCATTTTTAGAAATTTTATTCTCTACACTTTCACGCCAAACACAGCCCAGCAATTCTTTATATCGATATGAGCACCCTTCGATACGATTAAACTCTACTAAAGGACAACTTACAGCTGCAACTTCCTTAAGGACATCCACCTTATTCTTAAGAAAACTATCTGAATCAATAATTTTTTCAATTTTTTCAGATAAGAGATAACCCTTCTTAATATATTTCTGAGGGATTCCTCTTACACATGAAGTGTTTAAGATAGAGATGGCCACTTTTACATCATATTTACTTGTGCCAGAGTTAGAGGATAAAGTTCTAATCGATACTTGAGGCGTATAATCATTGCCGAGCCTTCCAAGAGAAATTATACTTCCTTGAAATATCAGATGATTAAATTGTACGCTTATATACTTACTCCACTGCCATGGATGAATAGGAATAAGGAAATAGTCATCAAAATTCTCTGAAACCTCTAAAACTTTACTTCTCGCAAAATTAATCTCGACTTCAGAAAGAGAGTCTGAATATAGATCCTCAACTTTAAGTTGCTCTAGATTCATTCCCCATTCAAGGCAATCTCTTTTGATGGCACACCAATGAAGCTTATAACTATTTCTAGACTCTGGTGCATATAGTAAAAGCTCATCACTACCCCAGCCAATACGCCCCTTATTCATAATAATCTTGGGATGCCCAGAAAGAATTTGGTCAATTTTTTTAAAGTTAAACTTCGATATCTCTTCAATCCCTATATTCTCTAATGAATTAGCTTGAATAATATCACCATAAATTGTCTGATTACCTTCTTCTATAAACTGAGCTAGTGTTTCATCACTCATCTTACAAATATCTTTAACCTCAAAGAAGAAGTCTGAGAGAGTATATTCATCAACGACTTTTCCAGCACTAAACTTCTTAAAGCTATCTCTTTCTATTTGTAAATTTCCCCAAACACTAATTCGTCCTTGAAAGCTATAATAGATGTCATCAGTAATTCTAAAGTAGAAGCGATCATGGCAATACTCCACATCAAAGAGTTCTTCGAATTGAAGCTCTTCAATTGATTTAATGATGAGATTCTTATGTAACACATAAAACTCTTTAGTATTCATCATGACCTCACCTCTGCTAGAAATCTAGTACGATCGGCCTCTAAAAGATTCGAAGTTTTATGTGGAAAGCTAAAAACTCCTCGGTGCTCCCAGCCTGGAAGAAGTCTTGCGAGAGTTAATACCTTTCTATTATCCACTCGAGGCTCTCCCCATACCTTTTGGGTCCTAATATCATCTTCAAAAAGAAATTTTGTTAAATGAAAAATAGAATCATAAACAGCACGTGTTCCAAGAAACTTTTCCTCACCTATTAGAATATGGATTCCACGATCAAATAAAGCGGCATCACAATAAGGAGCAATCCTGTCATCAAATGCCCAATAGACTTCAAAGTATCCTGCCTGTTGGCCGTCAATATCAACAATTATAGGAAGCTGATATGGAGAATCCTTTAGTCCTTGAATATACTCTCTTAAATCCTCTAGAGGTTTATTCATTTCCCAGAACTCATAAACATATTTCTTATTATGCCATTCATGAAACTTTACAAGATCTTCATTCATATCAAAGGCACGCAGGACGATCTCATGGCCATGTTTAGAAGTTGTACGGTATAACACGCCTTCATAGGCACGAGGTACTCTTAAAATTGAGCTAATTGGGTTTTTAATCTTATTGTAAATATCCCATGGATTTTTTATTGTGTTCTCATTTTGATTTGTTACACAACACCTAAAGTTCCCTTTCTGATACAGAAAGTCGCTATTAACGAGGTAATTTAAAAATGAAGATTTTTTGTGCTTCTTGTATATATGATTTCTAAATTGAGTTAGGTGAAATAACTCAGCTTTCTCATTTCCATTGGCCAATGAAATAATCGTATTAAATACAGAATTGATAACTAAATAGTATGTATAAACTTTATTAACATCATTAGGATTTAAAATATTACCCTTAGTCTTCCCTATAAAGTCGTACTTACTCCCAAATCGTTCAACACTTTTAGTCGTAAATCCAGTCCCTTGGCAATCGCGATAAATAGCACCCACAGGTAGTCCATTTTTCATCTTCAAGATAATATTTTGCATATGTGCACCAAGAAGAATTCCATGATCTTCAGAGAGTCTGATAAACTCACTTATAATATTCTCTAAAAAGGCATCAAACCAATACTTCCTAGCTAGAAAGATATTTCCACAGGCTTTTTTAGCATTGGCCTCCACAAGAGTTATTAAATGCGATTTTTCTGTATAAGGATTCTCCTCTGCGAGAGTACCGAGCAAGAGAGAGTCACAGGCATCAAAGCTTTCACGAAGTTGAACAGTTGACTCAACAATGGCACTACCATCTTTTGCTTTTAGTGCAACATAGAATGGCTCATGGAGTATTTTTAATTTATCACTAAACTCAGCAACAGCTTCATTTTTAAATACTGTCTCTATCTGCATTCCTCGAACGGCCTCTTCAGGCTGAAGGTGTCGAATAGAGTTCGTAAGTTTTACATCCATTGAAAACTTTACTAAGTAAGGTGCCCCTTGAGTGTATAATGACCTAAGAGATGAAAGAGCGAACCAATCATTTTGTCCATCCACCACATCAAGAACCTCATCACCAAGACCTTTTTCTCTTAATCGACTCCACTGCCATGGGTGCATTGGAATATAAATGAAGGATTCATCAATGTTTAATAAATCAAATTTTGCTAATTGATTCATTGCCTTTGCTACATCAACATAATTAGCATTTGTATGAATCGAATCCTTTTCACACTTTAACCATGTTAACTTAAAGCCATTAGAAAACTCAGGAGAATATAATTTAATATCTGTTTCATTCATTCCTTTCTTACATTTTGGATAAGGGTGAAACGGATGTCCTAAAAGCATCTTTTGTTCGCTAGCAAGATAGTTATCAATTTTAACTTCTGAATTATGTTCTAGGATAAGTTCAATATTATCTCGCGAATTAATTATATTATCGATAAATGTTGGATCAACTTCAGGAAAAACACTAACTAACTCAGGAAGCATTTGATCAAAATCAATAAGACTACCATTTAAATAAATCTTGCCCGTATAGCGATGGCCACCAAGCGGTGAGAATGAACTTATCTCAAATAAGAGGTTACCAATTTTTACAAAATCCCTATCAAGATCAATTTGAACTTGATTATCTTGTGAGTAATCTCTAACCATCGAGTTAATCAGAGATCGAATACTATACTTATTTGCAAGTTCTCTATTACTTTCACTAACCATTGGTCACTCCACCAAAATTCTCTTTAGTATAGTAAGTGTTATATTTAAAGCTTATTAAAGATGCCACTATCACTAGAGCAACAAAGAGAAAAAGTATATAACTAGTAAGTTGTAATTTAATTATTAATCCAGATGATAGTGCACCGATAGCATTCCCTAGTGTTTGATAGAAGCTGATCTCACTGGCCACGATCTGCTTAGAAATAGCAGAATTTAACTTGTAAATCTGCCCCATATAAAGAACTGGAATAATTGCAGCTCCAAATGAGAACAGAATGATAAAAACATATAATGTTATTAAATCGTCGATTCGATAAAAAGAATAGAAACTAGAAATCAAAGCAAAGATTGAAAATAGAGTGACTATTTTAGAAGTGATAAGATTAAATTTTCTTAGAATCAATTGTGTCAGTAGAATAACGAGAGATGCAACAGTTAGGGCCCAGTAAATAGTCGCAGACTGTTTAATTTGTCCGACAAAAAGATCACTGGCAATTTTTGTCATACTCATATGAAAAAAGGATGTCATAAATGTATAGGCCAGTGGGATTAGAAGTAGTGGTAGAATTATTTGTCTTAAGTTCTGATCTTGCTTTGCTGAGATCATCCCGATTTCACTTTGCCCTCTTTCAAGGCCAAGTAAAATTGAGAGAACGATTAGCCCAACAAGAACCAAGAGTCCCATATTTAAGTTAAACGCTAAAAGACCGCCTAGAATTAATCCAACAAGTCTTCCAGTATTTAAAAAAACAGTAGTTTCTAAGACACCTTTTTGAGCATCTTCAAATCGAGCTATTTTAATTACTTGAGAAAATGGAATAATGGAGCTTGCAGTCATCGCATAGATAACTCGAGATATAATAAAGAAGACTAATGATAACTTAACATCGCCACTTGTAAACGTTGCAAGAAGAGAAAGTGTTGATAAAAGAAGTCCGTATTGGCCAATGCGGTATATATGCATTGGTTTAATTCTAGAAAAAAGTGCGGCCCACTCTTTTGTCATAAAAAGAAAGAAGAAGATTGAAAATCCATAAATAATAAGAACTGAAGTGATATCCAGATTTGTTACCATGGCAATTTTCGGTATTAGACCAAGAAGAATTGTTTGAGCCGCACCAAAAATAAAACAAAGGCATGAGATGGCCTTAGTAAAGCGATTAATTTCTAATTGAGAGTTCAAGAGACTCTCCCCTGAGATCTCTTCACCTTTTTTCTAAAAGTCATGAGATAGATAAGAAGATCACGCCAAGAAAAAATTAAATAGATAAGAAAGAGTGTACTTAAGATCCATTTAAAGTCAGATGTAATAAAGAAGATCACAAAAACAAACATCGTTGGTAGTAAAACTTCTAGAGTTGAAACATTCGTATCGTTTAAAAGGTGCCCATCATATACACCTGGTTTCACAGCAAGATATTTTCTTCTAAATAAAAAGATATAGATCCCACTGATTGGAATAAAAGAAGAAATTAGCCCCAGAACACTCCAAATAATTTTTAAGACAACACCACCATAGTCACCAAAGTGTAGTGGCTCTGAAAGAATAAGAAGCTCTAAGTACCATGGAAGTGATACTATACGATTTAGCTTGCCCGTTATTCCATCAACATAAGCTATTTCATGATGATGTTCTTCACTCTCCATTAGAACAACAAATTGATTGGGAACAGAGAATTCATTATCAGGAAAAGAAATAAAGTCGTATTCTAAATGTGGAAGCTTTACTTCAAGTTCTTTTAGAACTGTCGTAACAGAGACATACTTAGCATTTTCTATAACGATAGCATTTGCTTGATGTGCTCTAACATTATCTCTTAGAAAGAGACCAATTAAAGTGCTATTAAATGCAAGGATTGCTCCCGTGAAAGTGACGATAATAAGCCACGCTAGGGTCTTGACTCCAATAATCTTATGAAAGCGACCTAATAGGATACGAGAATTCATCGTCTTCACATTACGATAGAATTTATTGGCAATAAGAGCACCACTAAATAGAGCAATAAGAAAGAATAGGCCCATTAGGCCAATTAGAATCTTCCCTTTTCCTCCTAAGAGTAACTCCCTATGAAGTTTTAAGATAAAATCAATCAAGGCAGTAGGCTTGATTTGATTTGAAGAAAGTACATTTCCAGCAAGGTCAAATTTTAACCTCATTGCACCTTTGAACTTTTCAATACCTGGTTCTGTAACACGTGCTTGGATATCTCCGTCATCACCTTTAAAAATTGAAAGTACTTTTTTATCTTTGTAACTTTCATTTTCAGATAAGTAATTTTCGATTTTTGAAAGTGACGATTCCTCTGAAATAAAGACACTCTTTTGCTCAACTGATTGGACAGGAGAAAGTTCGTGGCGCCAAACGAGAACAACTCCAGTTAGTCCAAGGACAAGAAAGTTGATCGCTAGGACAAGACCTAGAATGCGATGAATTTTTAATAATTTTCTTACTAATATACTCATAAAAACTAAAAAAGCAGGGAAGTATAAACTCCCCTGCTTAATATCAAGGATTTTTTACAGTTTCTTATAAACCATAAAATCGATACCAATATGTGTTGCCTCAGCACCACAAACATCAGCAGCACCACTTGCAGGAACCATGATTGTTGCGTGGTGAGGGTGCCCCCAGTAAAGGTAGTCATTGTCTGCAAGTTGATCATCAAGAATTGCTTTTCCTTCAGAGCAGTCTGCCGAAGCATCTACTTTAGAGAAAGCTCTAGAATCAACAAGCTCAATTGTTGAAGCTGCATTATCAGCAAATAAGATAGAAGAGTAAGAACACTCAACACCATCAACATTTTCGAAAGTTGCTTTAATTAGAATATTATCAAGAGTGTAATCAGTAGAAAGCTTTTCAAATTTAACATTCATGTTGTTATGAGTAGCAGGTGCATTAGTGTAGTCAGTAAATGCTGCACATACATAACCTTTATGCTTTGCAACCCATCTCTCCCCTTCAAGAACTAGGTCTGAATTTGCGATAGCTGAAACTGATAGTAGTGATAATAAAGCTATAAGTGATTTTTTCATCATGTTTATTCTCCTTTATGTTTATGAAGAATAAATATCTGAGCAAGTTTGATATGTCAAACTATTATCTAATCATTTAAACAATTGATTGTTAGAAGAGACAGACTCTATAATAAATATATGAAATTTTTAGAAAATAGGCCCTATTTGGAGATTAGATAGGGCCTAAACAAGGTTTAACGTATTGGGTCGCGCCCTTCGATCTTACTAAGAATGCGTGGTTCACCAGATTTCTTATACTTTGACTCGAGGGAATAAGTAGAGTCAACCAACTCATTCTTTATGTTTTGTTGTGAGCTCACCTCTTGTGAATTATGCTTATCTTCACAAAGGGACTCTGCTGATGCTGAAGAACTCATTATACTCGCACCAATTATTAGCGTGGTAAATAATGTGTGAACTTTCATATCTATCTCCTTTGATGATTGATTTTCTGTTAACTCATCATCGCAAGAAAAAGGATTGAATTAAAATATCGAGTCCTTATGACATCATAGAGATTTCCTATTAGGCCATGAAATTGATTTCATCCCATTTTTCACTAGGCCTAGATAGCTTTTAAATCGATTGTTTTGAAATTTATGTTTTTCACTAATAAAAGAAGCAACTTGTTTACGATTAAATGCCATGGCCCAGTCATGAGCACTCATGCCAGAATCATTTAATTCGCCAAGCTTTGCACCATATTGAATAAGTAATTTAACAATTTTTAAATTACCCTTTAAGCAAGCTAGCATAAGAGCATTATTACCAAGGCCATCTGTTGCCTTAGGACTGGCCCCGGCACTCAATAAAGAGTGACAAAACTCAAAATGTCCATTTTGGGTAGCTTCCAGAAGAGGGGTATATCCTTTCTCATTAGTAACCTCCAAATTACATTCTTCATTTGTTAATAAGAAAATACTTAACTCACCAACATCACCATTTTGGGCCCAATCAAAAATTTTAGACATAACCTCTCCTAGTAGATCATTCTACGAAGAAGCTATCGCCTCTATAAAGTGAAGATAGGATAAATTTAATTAACGCTCTTAATTGTTATTTGGGTATTATTTGTTGATTTAAGCAAAATAGCGCTGCACGCAAAAATATTTCCTATTGTTTATTAAGATTTTATTAAGAAATCCATTGATCTTTTACATCAGTCTTTAGACAATATTAGTCTATAAAAAAACATACACATGGAGTGATTATGAGAACAATTGTTAAAAGTTCAAAGTTACTTATGCTAATTCTAGCAGCTGCAATGACGGTTCAAACTCATGCTCAAGAAGAAGCAAAAAGTAAAAAAGATGGAGACATCGACAGTGAAATTACAAACGCAAGACTAAGAGCACAGTCTGGTTCAAAATCTGACTACAGCTTAAGTCTTTCACTAGGTTACAATGGTGGTACACTTGATGATATTTTTGGTGAAGAGAGACCAGATATCTATGGTGATCCAGAAACAGAAAGAAGTACATCTTTTGGTGGTTCTTTCTCAGGTCGTTACCGTTTCAACAAGAATGACAGTATGACAGTTGGTGCAGGTTTTTCTGTACTAAACCCATGGGGACACTCAGAAGGTAACGTTGATAATCCATACGTTGGTTACTCAAGAATTTATAAAATTGGTGACTTTCAAACTTCAACTTCAGCCAGTATCACATTTGGGACATCAGAGTCCTTTAAGAATGTTGACCTAGGTCAAGTTGTAAGTGTTTCACACAATATGATGAAAAACTTTGAAGGTACAAACCTAACAATCGGTGCATCTTTTTCTTTTGGTGCATACTTCTATGGAAATGAGCCAGAAACTGTATTCCCAAAAGATCAACTTACAGAACTAGAGATTGGCCTATACCCACAACTTGAGTATAGATTTAACGATACATTCTCATTTAGAACTGTATTCGGTTACTTTAACTACCAAAAGTCTAGAGGTGAAGATTCAAACTTCTTAAGAGCATATGAATACCAATCAGTTGGTGTTGGTATTTCTGTAACAAGAGATATCTACGTTTATCCAAACGTACAGTTCCTTGCTGATGACCTTGATTCAGACAAGACAAACTTTGCAATCTCTGCAGACATTAATATTCTTTAATAAATTAAAGTTTATAATTAGGCCCGGTTCTCCGGGCCTTTTTTTTTGCCTTAATTTCAAAATCTCTCTATAATTTTAGTATGGAAATATTTAAAGGCTTAAAGAATACACATACAGAGATCAAGCGTATTAATGGCTACCTAAAAGAGGTTGTTACCTTCCTAGATGACACTGGAAAGCCAATTGGTCATGTTATCAACCCTCTTATGGTTGAACTACGATTACGTGATGTTTCGCAAATATTTGTAGGGGCCTTTCTTGTCGCTTCACCACTATGCTTTACAGAAGAAGTATGGAATCTAAGTGTTTCTCTTAAATTTAACAATATCTACTACTTACTAGCATCTTCAATTATAATTGTGATGTGCTTTGTTTATTTCAACTTCTATCGTTTTAAACTAAAGGGAAATGTCGCTGAGTTTATTAAGAGGATTATTGCAATTTACTTAATCACAACTTCGAGTGTTGTTTTCATTCTATTTTTGATTGATAAATTCCCTGTCATGACCGACCCAGTACTTGCTTTTAAACGCACAGTAATTATTGCATTTCCAAGCATCTTTGGAGCGGCCATCACAGACTATTTGAAGTAATTAAAACTTAGTATCTTTTTGTCCACAGTGAGGCATATTTGAAGCATATGGGTTATGAACCTTGTCCTGCTTCGATGAGTTTTGTACCCACTTCTTCTTTACCATCGGGCATGAGTAAGCATTGTACTTTTCCCCAACATCATACGTATTAATGATATGAATAAGCGCCATTGAAACGAGGTGGTAGTTCTGGTTATTATCAGCAGTTGACTTTGATGCTTCAATTTCAGAAAGCTTAGTTTTTGAGAAAGTTAAAAGCTTCTTGATTTTTTCATCGCTAATTTTATCAATTGCATTGGAAAGAGCTTTTGCACCTTTCTCAACCTTTGCACCATCATAGTCAAAGAAGCTTGCATGGAGTGCCTCATTTAGCTCAAGAACTTTTACAACTTGTTCCTTTGTATCTTTGGCCATCTCAATACGACTAGCAGCAAATAAGTTAAAAGCAATCAAGCTTACAATAATAAATTTATTCATGTGTTTCTCCTTTAAAGTTCTTTTGTTCAAAATATGAATATGTAATAGGCACAACAAATAGTGTAATTAACTCAACTAGCATTCCCCCAAGTGTTGGAATGGCCATCGGTTTCATGACTTCACTTCCAGTACTCGTCGACCACATAATTGGAACTAAGGCCACAACAGTTGTAGTCGTTGTCATAACAAGAGGTCTAATTCGTCTAGATCCAGCATTTACAATGACTTCCTTAAGTTCCTGCCAATTATTAGGTTTGATGGATTTAAACTCTTCCTGTAGATACGTCATCATTACAACCCCGTCATCTACAGCAATCCCAAACAAAGCGATAAAGCCAACCCAAACAGCAACTGAAGTATTAAATCCTCCAATCCATAAAAGAATGAGCCCTCCTGCAAATGCAATTGGAACAGCACTAAAAACAATGGCAGCACTACGAAGGTTTTTAATTCCAAAGTAGATAATGATTAAGTTAATAACGAGCGCTAATGGCACAAGAAGCATCAGGCGATTATTTGAGCGAACCTGATTTTCATATTGTCCGGCCCAAACGAGAGAGTATCCCTTAGGCAACTCAACCTTTTCTTCGACGGCCTTCTTAGCTTCCTCAACAAATCCAATTAGGTCACGATCTTGTACATTTAAAAGAACAAGAGAGCGCAGCATTCCGTCTTCTGACTGAATCATTGCTGGTCCTGTCACAACTTCGATTTTAGCAAGTTGTTCTAATGGAATATGTTGTCCTAGAGGGCTTGGAACAAGAACCTTTTTAAGCTCATCAACACGGTCTCTCAGCTCTTTCTTGTAGCGAACTCGAATAGGAAAACGCTGTCTTCCATCGTAGAATTGACCAATAGTCATACCCCCAACCGCAGTTTGAAGTATTTTATTAATTGTACCAGTGTTAATACCGTAACGGCTTGCTGCTACACGATCAATATCAAATTCAATATAAGGTTTACCTGTAATCTGTTGAGCATAGACACCACTTGCACCTTTTATACCTTCAAGAACTTGACCGATCTCTTGCCCTATCTTTTCTAATTTTTCAAGATTATCACCAAACACCTTAACACCAATTTGTGTCTTGATCCCAGTCGAGATCATGGCGATTCGATTCTCTATTGGAAATAGCCATGCATTTACTAGACCTGGAACTTGAAGCTGCTCATCAAGTTCGGCCATAATATCGTAAATTGAAGTGCCACTAGGCCACTGATCTTGTGGAATAAGTTTAATGACAGTCTCAAACATAGCAACTGGTGCAGGATCTAATGCCGTTTCTGCTCGACCTAGTTTACCAATAGCACTTGCTACGAGTGGATGCTTAACTAGCTCCTTATCTGTATATGCTAGGAGTTCACGTGCCTTTGTCATCCCGACATCAGCAGTTGTGACAGGCATATAGAGGATCTCTCCCTCATTAAGAGAAGGCATAAACTCTTTACCAAGTTGGGAGTACGCAATACCACCAAGTATAAATATTAGTGTTGGAAAGATTGCAAAGATTTTTCGATTATCGAGCATCCACCTAAGAACAGGTTGATATGTATTAACAATTTTTAAACTAACCGGATTCTTTTCGATTGGCTTAAGCTTTCCTTTTAAAAAGAAAACACTTAATGCCGGTACAAGAATAATTGCTACGACGACAGAACCAAACATTGCAAGTGTTTTTGCCCAGGCAAGTGGTCCAAAAAGTTTCCCTTCACTCCCCTCAAGTCCAAATACAGGAAGGAATGTAACAATTGTCGTTGCAACCGCCGTTAGAATGGCAGGTCCAACCTCACGGGCCGCCTTTATTACAATTTCAACACGCTCAGATTTTGATAGGTCACGATCTTCATTAGCAAGACTGGAGTATATATTCTCAGTCATGATAATTCCCATATCAACCATTGAACCAATGGCAATGACAAGGCCTGATAAACTCATAACATTAGAGTCAATACCAATGAACTTCATAAGTATAAAGCTTATTCCAACTCCAAACGGTAGAGTTAACGAAACAAGAATCGAAGACTTAAAGTGTAATAAGAAAAGAAGGATCACAATAACAGTGATAAAGATCTCTTGCGCAAGGGCCGAATAAACTGTTCCTATCGTTCTTTCAATAACTTCAGTTCGGTCATAGAAAGGACTAAACACAACCCCTTTTGGTAAGCCTGCCTTAATGATAGCAATTTTCTCTTTTACATTATCAATAACTTCTTTAGGGTTTTCTCCAAATCGCATGGTAACAATACCACCTACGGCCTCAGTACCATCCTTATCAAGTGCGCCACGACGAAATGCTGGCCCTGTCCCAACACTTGCCATATCTTTGATACGAATTGGAGTCTTATTCTTAACGGCAACAACAACATTTTCAATATCAGCAAGTGACTTAAAGAATCCTTTCCCACGTACAATAAACTCGCGGTCTCCATCTTCAATAACTTCGGCCCCAACGTCGATATTACTATCTTGGATAGCATTAATAATTGCGGTCAAATGAATATCATATGCTATCAATTTATTAGGATCTACATCGATTTGATATTCTTTTACGAAACCGCCAATACTTGCAACTTCACTAACACCCTCAACACTTTGCAGAAGGTAGCGAACATAAAAGTCCTGCAGAGTTCTTAGCTCTTCTAGTGATAAAGGCTTATCACTATCAGCGGCATTATCAAGAGTATACATGTAAACTTGTCCAAGCCCTGTTGCATCAGGCCCCATTGCAGGATTAACACCGTCAGGAAGTTCATTTTTAGCACTAGTTAATTTTTCTAAAACACGTGATCTTGACCAATAGAAATCAACTTCATCATTGAAGATTACATATATTGTAGAAAAACCGAAAGCAGACGTTCCGCGAATATTCTTAACTCCGGGAATCCCCTGTAGCATGACACTTAGTGGATAGGTAATTTGCTCTTCAATATCTTTTGGAGAACGACCTGCCCAATTAGTAAAAACGATTTGCTGATTTTCACCAATATCAGGGATCGCATCAATTCGAGCAGTTGATAAACTAAAAACAGAAAGTAGTGCTATTAAGATAAATAGAAGAACGACAGTTACGCGGTTTCGAATAGATAATTCAATAAGATTCTTAATCATTCATATCCTCATATCCACCAAAGAGTTGTGCTTGGGCATCAAGTAGGAAGTTACCTTCAATTACAACTTGATCACCATCTCTAAGCCCGGCCTCTACTTCAACATAACCTTCTGACTCGTGACCAGTCTTAATAACGACAGATTTAAATTCTTTGTCACTCACTTTAACCCAGGCAACCTTTCTCTTACCTGTATCGATCACAGCAGAGCGGGGAATAACAAGCGGCATACCTTCTAACTCAAATGTAATCTGAGCATTGGCAACCATTCCAGGCTTAAGCTTCCCTTCTTCATTTTTGATCGTAGCACGTACCTTTAATGTACGTGACTGCTGATCCAGAACAGGACTAACAAAATCAATCTCACCACTTGTTGTTTTCCCAGGTATTGCAATAAATTCAAGCTCAACTTTTTGTCCAAGCTGTACTAGAGCAGAGTCTTGCTCATAAACATCTAACTCGATCCAAACATCACTTAAATTTGAGAGTTCAAAGAAGTTTTGCCCTTCTTTAAAATATGTACCAACAGTGGCACTTCTCTTTTGCACAATACCAGTTGCAGGTGAATAGATTGTGATCTTATTTGGAACACTTCCTTTTTTTGACCAAGCTTCATATTGCTCTTTCTTGATTCCCCAAAGCTCTAGCCTTTCCTGACTTTGAATGTAAAGATCACGAAATTCACGGCCTTTATTCTTAAGGTAAGTCTTACGAGCAAGAATATATTCCTCACCAGCAGTAATTAACTTTGGACTATAAATATCAACTACAGGATCACCAGTTTTCACAAAACTCCCTGTAGACTTCACATAAACCTTCTCTACACGTCCATCGATCCGTGCAGGAATATTACTCTCCTTCTCTTCAGACTGAAGAACTTGGCCAAGAAGCCTAATTTTCTTTGTCATCTTCATCGTCGTAACAGGAAAGTATGAAGGTGAAAAATGTTTTAACTGAGACTTTCTAAGCTTTACACTGGCAACAACCTTCGCCGCACTTTCTTTTCGTGTATTAACTCTAACCATTGGAGTTCCATCCATTGGACAAACGTCTTCTATTTCACTTGTTACGTCTGGAAAATCTGCACAACGCCAAAGTTCCTTCTCTGGCTCTGCTTGTGTCATCGTTGAATGGTCGTGATCATCCTCGACTTCAACTTTTGTCAGGTTCATATGACAGATCGGACATTTCCCAGGCTTATCTTCTTTGATTTGAGGGTGCATTGAACATGTATAATATGTTTTTACCTTAGATTCACTCTGTGTACTCACATCTTCCTTTGGTGAGCATGCAACAAACCCAAGAAGTGTTGAGAATGAAATAATTTTAAGTAACTTATTCATAGAGAGACTCTCCAAGAGTATATTTATAATCAACCTTAGAAGTTGCTAACTGAGCTTCTAACATTACTTTCTTTAATAATATTGTTTGTAGTCTTAATTCACTTTGTAAGAGTTCAATGTAAGAACTATTTCCACGGCCGTAAGACTTGGATGTAATTGATCGTGAGTTTTGTGCAAAGTTCACAGATTTCTTTGTAATGATTTCTAATTCAGATTTTAATTTTTCGATATTATCTTGAATGATATTTAAATCGCGATTCTTTTTAAGTTTATAATCTTCAAGCTTTTTAATTGCAGCGTAGCGATTGGCCACGGCAGAACCCTTAGCACCTCTCTTGTCATCTGAGACAGGGATCGGAAACGTAATTTGAGCACCGATATAGTCACCATTATTGTCGATTTCATCGGAGCGAAATGTATAACCTAGAGAAACAGTGATATCTGGAATATATGCAAGACTAGCTTGCTCGACAGCAAACTCTCCAGCGATTTTACCTTCTTCAAGAGACTTTAGACGATTATCCTTAATCACTTCTTCATTTTTTAATTTATCCAATATATGCCAAGGAACACTTTTATAGTCGAGTTTTGCAGCTTGATCACCTAGTAAGTAGACAAGCTGGGCCTTATTCTGTTTTAGCTCAAATTTTTTATTACTAAATTCACTTTCAATTTCGGACTTTCTAATTTGAATATCAAGCAGTGCTTGTTGAGTGATTCTTCCATTTGAGTAAAGTTTTTTACTAACTTTTAGAATATTATTAATCCAAGCAAGGTTTTCTTTTAGGATAAAGAGTTCATTTTCAATTCTTCGATTTCCAATGACATTTCCCCACAGAGCCTTAATCAAAGCCTGCTCATAATCTAGTGCAGAATAATTCATCGCTCTTGCTTGAGCATTCACACTTTCCTTTGCTTTCCCATACTTATTTGAAAGAGCAATTTTTTGAGAAATTCCAAGCTCTAACCCCGTCATTGGAGTTTGATTATAATCTAATGTTTCAACTGGAAAATTTTTTGCGGCAATTTTAAACATTGGGTCGCCCCAAGAACTTTTCTGTTTTGAAGATTCAACAAGCGATTTTGCACTTCCCTTAATTGCCTCAACACTATTGTGTTTAGATAATTCACTAACGGCCTGTTTAAAACTAAATGCCATCGAGCTTGTTGAAATACAAATAATTAAAAATGACTTAAGCATAATAGTACCTATGACTTTGCAGACTTCTTTAATAATTCCATAATCTCACTGATTTTTTCTTCTGAATCCTTTTCTGATCCAGACTTTATTGCCTTCATTACACAACTATTTAAATGCGACTCTAAAATCACGTGTTCTAGTCCTTTTAAAGCGCTTCTAATCGACTTAATCTGAGTGAGAATATCCACACAGTACTTGCCATCTTCGATCATATTTTTGATACCACGTACTTGCCCTTCAATACGGTTGACTCTTGTTAGTGTTGCTTTGTGATCTGGGTGTTTACTCATATTAACTTCCTTATTCTTAAACTATTTGAAACAACTGAAATACTACTTAGTCCCATGGCCACACTTGCAAGAACTGGAGGCATTGTTGGACCACCAAAAATAACAAGGACACCGGCCGCAACAGGTATAAGTAGGGTGTTATAAATCATTGATAAAAAGAGGTTCTGCTTAATGATCTTCATTGTTCCCTTAGCAAGTTCAATAAACTCAACGGCCTTAGCGATATCCCCTTTTACAATCGTCACATCTGAAGTACTAATTGCAACGTCTGTTCCTGTTCCCATGGCCATCGATAAGTCCGCCTTAGCAAGTGCTGGAGCATCGTTTATTCCATCACCAATCATTGCTACTTTTCTCCCATCTTTTTGTAAGCGCTCAATTTGTGCTGCTTTTCCAAGAGGAAGTGCTCTCGCGATAAAGTGGTCGACGCCAACTTCTTCACTTACACTTTTAGCGACAACTTCATTGTCACCTGTAATCATCCAAGTCTCAATTCCAAGAGATTTAAAGTGATCGACTGCCTCTTTTGCACTAGGTTTAATTTCATCACCAACGATAAGAGTTGCCATATGTTCTTTATTTCGAGCAACAAAGATATAGCTTCCAACTTTATCAGACTCTAAATCAATATCTCTTTTGATTCGTAGATCATCTAATAAGGATTCATTTCCGATATGATATTCAAGATCATCAATCTCAGCGATAATTCCCTTTCCCTTGATAACTTCGAAGCTATCAGGCTCATTTAACTGAATTCCTTGTTCTTTCGCAAACTTTAGAACCGCCTTAGCAAGTGGGTGCTCAGAAAATTGCTCAATCGAAGCAAGATGTGCAAGAGTTTGTTTTGAATCTTCACCCTCTTTATAAAGAGCGTCGATGACACTTGGTCGTCCAAAAGAAATTGTTCCAGTCTTATCAAAAATTACGGTGTCAATTTCAACCGCTTTTTCAATAACTTCTCCACCGCCGATAAGTAGACCTTTTAAAGATGCTCTTCCAGTAGAGACCACGACGGCCGTAGGAGTAGCAAGACCTAGTGCACATGGACAAGCAATAACAAGTACTGCAATAAAATTAGAAATAGAACTTCCCCACCTCGGCTCTCCTCCATAGAAGTACCAAGCAAAGAAAGTAGCAATTGCAATTACAATAACAACAGGAGTAAAAACTCCACTTATTTTATCTGCATATTTTTGGATATTTGGTTTAGAGGACTGGGCCTCTTCAACGAATTTAATAATTTGAGAAAGGAATGTATCACTACCAACTTTCGTTGCCTTATAGTCAATAACATGATCCCCATTAATTGTTCCAGCAAAGACTTGTTCTCCTTCACCTTTGGTAACAGGAAGAGGCTCACCAGAGATCATTGATTCATCAATAGCACTACTACCTTTGATAATCTTTCCATCAACTGCAAATTTCTCACCTGGGCGAACTCTTATCGTATCGCCAACGACGACTTCACTAATAGCGACTTCGATAAAAGAGTCATCTCTTTGAATTGTTGCCTTCTTTGCAGATAACTTAAAGAGATCATTTAGAGCCTCTTTTGTTTTCTTCTTGGCCCTTTCTTCAAAGTACTGCCCTAAGAAGACAAAAGATGTAATGAAGCCAACAGCTTCAAAATACACTCTCGTAGTTAATCCAAGATCACGACTAAGCTCAGTAAAAAGAGTAATAAAAACACTGTATAGGAATGCTGCCGTCGTCCCAAGCCCAATAAGAGTATTCATATTGGAGCGGCCACTTTTTAGAAATTGTAGAAGTGAGCGTTGGAACTTTAGGCCAATCCATGCCCAAATAGGTGTCGTTAAAACTAACTGAATATACCAATTGGCCTTCTTTGATGGCCACCCTTTGAGTGGCCCCATTTCAAACATAAAGACCGCAATCGCAAGACTCATTCCGATAACAAATTTATGGAAATTATCTTTTTCGATTGATTTTTCTGGCGCTACAGCATTTACTATTTCTTCTTCAGATTGAATTGAATAACCAAGTTCAACGATTTTATTTTCAATATTATCTAAAACGTCTTTATTATCATACTCAAAGTGACCACTTTCAATTGCGTAATTTACACTTGAAAGCTTAACACCATCAATTTTTGAAACTTCACTTTCGATTGAAGCTGCACAACTTGCACAACTCATACCTGAAATTTTTAAGTTTACACTATTTTGTGTTTCCACCTAGTCTCCTAAGCCTCAAGCTTTTTCATACTTGTAACAGTAAATCCTATTTCCCCAAGCATTGACTTGATTAGCATATTTGAAAAACCGTGTTCACCACTTACAAGAACTTCTTGTTTTTCGATATCTACATTTATATTTACCACTCCTGAAAGATCTTTTAGCTGATTCACAACTTTACCTACGCATCCTCCACATTTAATTCCACTAACAGCAAATTTAACTTTTTTCACATTAACCTCATCACTAACTAAACCATATACCCCCATAGGGTATATGAAATAATAAGTCCACGAAGGAAATAAAGCAACTAAAGATTGGTTAATTGACATAGAAATGACAAAGACCCTCTCTTGAGGGCCTTAAGTATCTAAATTAATTGATAGCTAGTAATTTACTTCTTATTTGGTAGCTTTGGGCCAACAAAACGATCGTCGTTATAGACCATATCCACACTTGATGGGCCACGAACCTCATCGACACTCTTGTGTGCAATCAATGCCACGATCATATCATCAGGCTTCATCTGGTTGAAGATATGACCAACAATAGACTTTCTAAGGTTTTCATCATCCTCACAGCAAATAAGCTCCCTTATACTAGGTGAAACGACCTCGCTTACTTTGGCCTGAATAACGGTCTCATCCTGCAGCGGTCCAACAAAGTCTTGTCCATACTCTTGAACCTCAAGACAGCGAACTTGTGCAACTTCGCTACAACGTAGCAAGCTATCCAGTTGTGAATCTTGGGCGAAACCAATTGATGAATATATTAGTGCAAAATAAAGAATTGCGAATTTTATAAAGACCATACTTTCTCCTGACCAACGTACAACTAACAAACTAGCAAGACAGTCAATAATTCATATTGTACGACGTCTTTAATAATTAAGAAGATAAGTTTATAAATGTCTGAAATTACGAAAGGTCATGAGACAACTTAGTATTAATATTGACTAAATTTTCGGGCAAAGTGGCATATCAGGATCTTTCTGACATAAGTAGGCCTTAAGAACCTCATTCTCTTCTTTTAGAGTCTCAACTTGCTCTTCCAAAGAGGCCACACGACGAGAAATCCCTTCTTGCATGAGATTTAGCATACGCCTATTTTCATCAAGCTGAGATTGCTGCTCTTTTGTCGCATTAATTAAGGCCAAGAATATTGGGTCATTATCAACAGTTAAATAATCATCAGTCGTCTTTCTAACCGCTTCTGGAATAACTTTTTGAATATCTTGAGCGATAAAACCAGAGTGTTCTCTTTCATTGAGAATACCAAGAGCGTTATTGTCTTTATAACGATACTTAATTGTATCGATGGCCATAATAGCATCTAGGCCATAATCAAATTTGCCAGTAATATCTTTTAAGCGCGCATCAGAATATGTCGCCCAAGAACCACCACCTGGTTTTGCTGCCGTTCCGTTAACCACTAATCGCTCACCATTTTCAGAAAGTTGTACCCCAGCAGAAAGACCAATTGCGACCCCACGATAATATGAATCATCTCCCACATCAGGTTGAAGATGAAGAGTTGAAAAATAATGTCCATAAGTACTAGTTGTTGTATGTCTTGCTAAAATCCATGCTTTTCGGGCGTTAAGGACTCCGCTTGTCCCAATCTCAACGGCGTTATTACTATTTGAAAATTTAGAAACGATATTTCCTTGTGTTGTATCAGTAGGATATTCAGCAGTACTTGCACCACCATGGGCATGAAAAGTTGCTGCAGGATTAGTTGTATTAATACCAAGCTGCTTAGAGGAAGTTAGCGTCATTGCATACGCATCATCAAAGTTAGAGTTCAAGTCCTTAGCGTCGTCGTCATTAGTATCAAAAGTAAAATAAAGCTTACCTTCATCAAGGCCAAGTCTAAAATCATCTGCATTAAGAGATGCATCTTCAAGAACAAGACCTGGACGATATGCAATCATTTTAACATCAGATGTATTATTAGCGGCCGTAGCGTCTTGAAAGAGCACCATTGGGCTTCCGTTATCAGAAGTTCGTCTTACTTCAAGCTTTGAGGTAGGAGCTATTGTTCCAACTCCAATATTAGCTGCTTCATTAATATATAAGTCTGGATTAGCATCACCAAAAGTTGCAGAATTGGCCTTGAATCCCAGTCCCTTACTTAGACCTGATTGAATAAGTCCTGCACCATTTCCACCGTTAAGACTTACATCAAGGCCCATGTACAGTCCTTGGTTATTATCTCTAATAGAAATGTACTTATCATCTAAACTATTATCACCAAAAATTGCAACGTTACCATCAGTCCCAACATCTAGAGTTGTACGTGGTATTGCGACTCCAATCCCTACATTACCAATAGCAGGGTTTAAAAGAAGGTCGTGAACTGCCGCCCCGGAAGACTGAGTTTGAATAATTTTCTTCCCTGCAGAATCGATATAAACATCAAGATACTCATCATTTGTCCCGTCACTATTCTTATCAGCGATTAGTCGAATACCTTCATAATTATCGGCGACTCCATTTTGTTGAATTGAAAGACGTGCAGAAGGTGCTGTTGTACCCATTCCAATCTTTCCACTAGTATGGTCAACAACTAATGCCTTCCCACCAGCGAGATCGACTTTTTGTCCCGAATAGATTTTCACATTTCTTAGATTTGCATTAGCTCTAATTTTAAAATTTGAAAGCGGTAAGCTTCCTGTATCCACAGCACCACTTGATTGTGTATAAGCACCGTTGGGCTTTGTTATCTTCCACGTGATGATATTATTCGTGATATTAACATGACCTTTTAAACCTTTTTGACCTGAAACATAAGTATGCCCAACATTTCCAAGAACAGTTGAGGCACCAGCAATAGTCTTTCTTACAGTCTGCTCATTATCACTCTCGTGTGAGACACGATAATAATTGTCACTATCTAAGCCAAATTGAAATGGGTCAGAACCAGTACTATCAAAATCAAAAGTAATATTAATTCCTGTTGCTGTTGCACCATCAGAAAAGTCGTAAGTTGTATTACTCCACTCACTAGCTGCTACAAGATACATTGGATCAATTGATTGAACACTTGTTCCCTTAATAGTTCCCACGACATCTAAAGCCGTAGTAGGTGTTGTTGTTCCAACACCAACTCTACCAACACTCTCCGCAAGGATAACATCTCCATCACCTTGTAAAGTCATCGAACTTCCTGCACCAGCATCAGAAACGTCAAAGGTTGCATTTCCACCATCCATTGCAACAATAAGATGCTCATTTGTTCCACCTTGATCAGTATCCGTTAATCTAAATGTTGGAGCTGTTGAAGCAATATTTAAAAGAGCACCTGGAGCACTTGTTCCAATACCTACATTTCCAGTGTTATCAACCGTCATCTTAGTTGTGCCACCAGTTTCAAAATTTATAGCACCAGTTCCATTAACATCAGTATCAGCAGAGATTGTATTATCTGCGATATTAGAAGATGATGACGAGTTAACACCAGTTAAGCTTGAACCATCACCAATGAAAGCCGTAGCCTTTACGTTTCCACTAACTTCTAATTTTTCAGTAGGTGTTGTTGTTCCAAGACCGAGGTTACCAGCTTTTGTATAATAAAGGCTTCCACGAATACGAGAGTACTCTTTAACATTTAAAACAGCTGTTAAATCAGCATCGTCTTCATTAATGAACTTAAAGCCATCAGCATCTGCTTGAGATCGAAAACCTTGGAATCCAATATTATTAGCATGAAACGTACTGTCCGCATCGTAGCGTAGCGCCCACCATGTTTCACCCTTATAAGTAATTTCGGCCAGAGCAATCTTTGAATCAACTCGATAAGCATTTGTGATTTCACCTACATCGGCATAGACAGAAGATGTATCAATCACAACATCAACAAAGTAAGGACGAGGGATGGCCGTGGCACTTCCACGATGTCCGTAGATGCGTCCATAGACTTTGTCTTCACTAGATGTTTTAGCAAGTAGAAGATATGAAAGATTAGTATAATCGTAATTAGCGTAAGTGACCTGTTCATTAGTATAGAATCCAGAAAACTCTGCATCACCATCAACTGATAATTTTGCAGTTGGTGCCGTTATTCCAATTCCGACATTTCCGGTTTCATCAATTGTCATTCTCGTAATATTATTTGT